>JBKHAJ010000137.1:0-9273 GCA_046542935.1 Spirochaetia bacterium
CCCCGCGAAAAGGACAATCCTCCCCGTTTTGTTTCGCCGTAATTGATATTGTCTTTTATTATTCCTTGTCATAGCCTCCTCCCTAGATACTTATCGAGAGCTCGAACCTCCCGAGCACTCGTATCGCCCGGTCCGTAATAGCGGTACCCGGGAAAAAGACCCCGAAGGACAACCCCAATCCGAGATCCGACAAAAGGCGGGCTCGGACTACCAGGTCCGCCTCGGTTCCGAGGTAGAGGGAGGTTGACGCCGGGGCCGTTCCCCCTTCCGAAATCGGACCCGGAACGGAACGGAAAAAGGGGGCGGCGGAAACTTCTATTTGGAGGTTTTGCGCCGCCTCGCTTCTTGAATCGACAAAGGGCTTGAACGAGTAGAGGAGTCTTCCGAAGAAGATGTTCGACAACCGGGGGGTAAATGCGAGCATGGGGGTGTAGGCGGAGATCGGAAGAAACGCGGTCCCGGCCCCGGCTGTATTTCCTTCGTACATAGAGGTGTAGTCTGAGTCGCCGCTCGCATAGATGAACTCGGCCCCTATCCGGGAGGCTAGGGCCTCGACGAAGAAAGCGTCCAGTCCCGCCCCGGTCAAGAAGGCTAAGATATTTCCCGTGCCTGTCCATCCGGTGTTGAGGTAGAAGAATGCTTCGTAGTACAGGGGCGACGCGATTGGCCCGTCGAGCCCTATGCCGAAGTACTGCGAGTGGACCAATCCGCCGCCTGAGGCGAGGCGCCCCGGCGATCTCAGATCCTGCTGGAGCAGGGCGGAGAGGGTAATCGTCTGCCTTCCGGCGATCTCCGGAAGCTCTACTGTAAGGGATTCGATCAGCCTCGGAGCGGCGAGGACCGCGCCGGAAGCCGTTACATCGGCCCGGTCGGACCTCGACAGTATGACCGTGCTGTTGGGAACCTGAATGAGACCGGTAAAGGCGGCCTGGGCGGTTACCGCGATCCGGGGGAAACCGACGGAGACCCGCGCTCCGTCCGCCCGGTGGTCTAATAACTTACCGGAGAAATCGGAAAAAACAAACCTCCCCGTGTCGAAGCTCAAGACTGCCGGAGTATTTCCCCCGAAGAGAAATTCCCCCCCGAAGTCGAGAACATCCACCGTAAACAGATAGTATCTGTCCAGGGTGAAGGTATAGCTCCCCTGGACATCCAGGGAGAGGTTCCCGAAATCGCCGGAGAACCAGAGGGCCGCGGTGTTCCGCTGGGTGAATTGAGCTACCGGGTCACCGACGAATCCGGTGGCATTTTCAATGGTCACTCCGAAATCGAATGCCGCTGCCGTACCGGCGGAAACCGTTAGCAGTAGAACGAGAACGAGAACACCCATCCGGGACAATCTGTGTCGTCTCATCCTTCACCTCCCCTGTCCCGAAGGACCCTGCCCAGGATAGCAATCGCCTCTCGACCCGAAAGTGTACGATAGGCCCCTGAATCATCCCTGATGTATCCCTTGAAACCGAGCTCCCGGGAGGCGTACCGGGGCGATGGGAAAAGGGAATAAAAAAGACCTCCTCCCATGGAGAAGGCCCGCATAATCAGGTATGAGTATTTACCGAGGCTTATCGGATCCTCGCCGCCCGCGCCTTGGGGATTGAGCCCCGCCTCCTCGAGCCGATTCATGGCCTCTTCCTCCGATTCCTCTTCCCGCAGCATGTCCGCCGCCGTGAATACCAGATACGCAGCTTTTCCGTAAGTTGCCTTTTCTTCTTGCAGGAGTTGATCTATAATATGATTGGATTGTGGGAACAGGAGAACCGGAAGGAACAGGTGAACAAAACCGAAAAGAATAAACGAAACAATGATTTTTCTTTTCATAGTATTCTGCATACTGCCCTTCCCTATACCTTAGTATTTTACTAATATAAATATATCGCAATATAGTCTTTTTGCAAAGAAATTGCGTGAAAAAAGGGGCGGGTATGGCGAAAAAAAAGATCAAGTTCGATTTTATCATTCCTCTCGCGGCGGCCGCGGTTTTTACTCTCTTAAACCTCGTTACTTTCTACAGGAACGGAGAAAAACGGATTTATGATCAGTTTCTCCACGTCAAGCCGGCGGTACCGGAGCACGAAGCAATGCTTCTGCTCAATATCGACGATTTGGCCATAGCAAAAGTGGGGACCTTTCCCTGGTCCCGGTCGACCCTCGCCGACGGCCTGATTCGTATGCGGGAGTTCGACGCGGCCTACGCCGTCTTCGATATCGAGTTTACCGAGAATAGTCCCTTAGGAGTCAACAGCGTCATGCTGACCGAAGAGATTCCTGAAATCTTCGATGAGGAGTTCGCATACATAAGTGAGAACATCGTCGCCCTCTTCGAGGCCCTTCGGACGGGCAACATCTCCTTAGAGGACGCGGAAGTTTTCATACAGGATTTAACCGGTCTCACCGAAGCGACCAAGGTCCGGCTTCTCGACGAGGTCCGGGAGATCGTACGGGACCACGACATCTACTTGGGCAAGGCTACCCGGTTTTTCGGCGATACCTTCCATACCGTCAACATGCTTCCCGAAGAAGACGAGGACGTCTCCGAAGAGCTCAAATCCTGGGTACGGACAAACCTGTCCCTCGAGAACATCGAAATCGAGGCACCCCCCGCGCAGGAGGTGGATCTCAGACCCAGCATTCTCCCCATCGTCCGGCATGCCGACGGGGTCGGTTTTCCGAATATCATCATCGACGCCGACGGGGTCCGCAGGAGGGTCGATCTGATCACCGAAGTCGACGGAGCGTACTATCCCCAGCTCGCTTTTTCCCCCCTTCTCGACTGGCTTGGAAATCCTGCCGTAACCGTACGTAAGAAAACGATCCTTCTCGAGGAGGCCCGCCTCCCCGACGGGACCATCAAGAACATCCGGATCCCCCTGGATGAAGACGGCCATATGCTCCTCAACTGGCCTAAAAAAGACTTTGACAACAGCTTTCGAAGTTTAAGTTACTACTATCTGGTCCTCCATGACCGGCAGGAGAGAGACCTCGTGCACAATCTGAACATTATGGATGAAGCGGGATTCCTCTCCGGGTACCGGGGGAGCTCCGGCGGTCTACTCGATCCCTACCGCTACGCGGAGTCGCTGGAGCAGGAGATCCTGGACGGAGGGGATTTGGCCATCGGCGACGAGTACAAGGAGGAACGAAGCTTCTTCTTCGACGAAGTAGGGAAATTTTTAAACGGTCCCGCCGAAGAGGATCTTAAGAGCCAGATCGACGCGGCGCTGGCCTCCGGTGAGCTTCCCGATGAATATGTGGAGCAGTACGAGCAAATCCGGATCGACGTGGAGACGGTCTTCTCGGCAAGCAGAGATATCTACATGAACCTGATCAAGACCCGGGAAATCCTCGCGGACGAGCTTCCGGGCAGTTTCTGCATCATAGGCTGGACCGGGACGGGAACCACCGACCGGGGCGTCAACCCCTTCGACGAGACCTACGACAACGTGGGGACCCACGCCACCGCAGCGAACACCATCTTGAGCCGCAGGTTTTTGGACTTCCTCCCCTGGTGGTACGGGGCGATAGCGGGGCTGATATTCGCCTTCGCTATGTACTTCGTCATCCGGAACCGGAAACCGGGGATATCGATTATCCTCGGAGTGGGAATGGTGATTCTCATAGGAGCCGCGGGAATACTGGTCTTCTACTTCACGGGACTCTACGTCCCCCTACTAACCCCTTTTCTGGCCACCGCCTTTACCTTGATTGTCTTGACCGTAGTCCAGTTCCTCCAGACCTCCCAGGAGCGGACATTTATCCGAAACGCCTTCAGCCATGACCTGAGCTCCGACGTCATCAATGAGATAATTCTCAATCCCGACAAGCTCGCCTTGGGAGGGGAGAAGAGAGACATGACCGCCATTTTCACCGACGTCAAGGGATTCTCCTCGATATCGGAGACTATGGATCCCACCGAGCTTGTGAAACTTTTGAATACCTATCTGACCGAGATGAGCAACATCCTTCTGAGTCAGAAGGGGACCATCGACAAGTACGAGGGGGACGCCATCATTTCCTTCTTCGGAGCGCCTCTGGATCTCGAAGACCATGCAGTAAGGGCATGCAGATCGGCCGTCCGGATGAAGAAAGCCGAGGCCCTCTTAAACGAGCACATCATGGCCAACAAGGTCAGCCCCGCTCCCCTGCGCACCCGTATCGGGATCAACACCGGCGAGATGGTCGTCGGGAATATGGGAACCGCCGAAAAGATGGACTACACCATTATGGGTAATGCTGTGAACCTCGCCGCCCGGCTCGAAGGGGTCAATAAACAGTACAACTCGTGGAAACTGATAAGCGAATCGACCTTTGAAGCGGGGGGAAACCAGTTCGTTACCCGCAAGCTCGACCGGGTCCGAGTGGTGGGTATTCAGCAGCCGGTCCGCCTCTATGAGCTCTTAGATGAACCGGAGTTCGTGAGCGACGAGGAGCTGGAAAGGGTCCGCCGGTTCCACACCTCCTTAGAGTCCTTCGAGGAGAAGCGGTGGGACGAGGCCCTCGAGGGGTTCCAGAAGCTGAGCGACGAAAACCCGGACGACGGACCGGTAAATACCTACATCAAGCGGTGCCTCGAGTACCGCAGGAAAGCCCCCCCCGAGAATTGGGACGGGGTCTTCAACCTTTCCATGAAGTAGACCCATGAAACCTGCTCCGTGCCGTCACAAAAAACTCTTGAGCGACCTCGAGCACGAATACGAACGGGCCTATCCGGCCTCAAAGGCGGTGGGTGACCGGGCGGCGCGTACTCTCGTCGACGGAGGGAGCCACGCCATCCGCCTCCTTGAGCCCTTCCCGCCTCGAATCAAGAGCGCCCGGGGGAGCTACATCGTCACCGAAGAGGGTGCACGGATTCTCGATTTCTGGCAGGGACACCACGCGAATATCTTGGGTCACAATCCGCCTGAGATAACCGAGCCCCTCGCGAGACTCCTTGAGTCGGGCTTCGGCCTGCAGACCGGATTCACCGACCGCCTCCAGGCGGAGACCGCGGAAATACTGTGCGATGCGGTGGGGGCCGAAAACGCCCGTTTCACCACCGCCGGGTCCTTGGCGACCATGTACGCGGTCCTCCTAGCCCGGGCCTACACGGGACGAGAGCTGGTAATGAAGATCGGCGGCGGCTGGCACGGTGCTCAGCCCTGGGGGCTCAAGGGGGTGGATTTCCATGAGGGAAAAGAGCGCTTCGACGGGGTCGACACCGAGGGAATTCCTAAATCGGTAACCGACCAGGTTCTCATAACCCGGTATAACGATCCCGGAATGCTCGAGGAGCTCTTCGCCCGGTATGGGAACAGGACCGCGTGCTTTATAATGGAGCCTTTTATTGGAGCGGGGGGATTCATAGCCGCCTGCGAAGAGTTCGTGACCACCGCCCGAGAATTATGCACCCGCTACGGCACCGTGCTCATCTTCGATGAGGTGATATCGTGCTTCCGTTTCGGCCCGTCGAGCGCGGCGAAGCTCTACGGAATCGAGGCCGACCTCGGCACATATGGAAAGATCATCGGCGGAGGTATGCCCCTTTCGGCCGTAGCGGGACGAAAAAAGATCATGGAGCTCTGCGGACGGGGCGCCCGGCATCCGGTCCGCTTTTCGGGGGGGACCTACTCCGCCCACCCGGCCTCTCTCTATGCGGCGAAGCTCATGATGCTCTTCCTCAAAGACCACGCCGAAGATATCTATCCCCGGATAGCCCTCCTAGGCGAAAAGATGCGCAGCGGCGTCGCCCGGGAGTTCCGGAAACGCGGAATTTCGGCATGCTGTACCGGGGAAGGAAATTCACGAATTCCCGGGAGCTCAATGGGGATGCTCTTCTTTCCTCTGGGCACCAAGGCGTATATCGACACCCCCGAGGAGAGCCAGTCACCGGAGATTGTCGACCTCACCTTGACCAACCGGATTATCCCCTTAGCTATGCTTTTAGAAGGAGTCCACGTCGTCCACGGCTTAGGCTCGGTGAGCGCGGCCCACACCGAAGAGGACATTCGGTTATTGGTCGACGCCTGCGGGCGGGCTGCCGAACGGATAGTTTCGTACAGCTGATACCGTTCGCTGTGCGCCGAGGCTTCCGATCCGGTGTTTTCGGTGACCGCCCCCGGAATCGGCGCGAAATTGACCGCTGATACGCGTACTTTCATCTGCATCCCTATATCAGATTTCGGTTAACCCTGACCAACCCCCTGTTATCGGACCGTGATTATTTGTTATAAAGGGAGTATGAAATACCGCGTCGATTGTCATTGTCATTCCGTTTCCAGCGGACACGGGTATAGCACCGTCCTCGAGCTCGCGGATTTCGCGAAGAAGAAGGGGATACGGATGATCGCCGTAACAGATCACGGCCCCGCCCTGCCCGGCGCTCCCCACCCCTTCCACTTCTCGAACCTCAAGGTCGTTCCGGAAAAGATCTACGGCGTGGAGGTCCTCTCCGGAATCGAGGCGAACATCATCGACTACAACGGGGCCATCGATCTCGACGAAAAAAGGCTGTCCGCCCTGGATATCGTCCTTGCGGGATATCACGAGCCCTGCCTCGAGCCGGCTACCGGGGAGGAACACACCCGGGCCGTCTTACGGCTCATGGAAAGGGGCACCATCGACGTCTTAGTCCACCCGGGGAATCCCCGTTTTCCGATAGAGATAGACAAGGTCTTGAAGAAGGCACGGGAGACGAACACCCTCGTGGAAATCAATAACTCCTCCCTGTGGATCAGCAGGGAGGGAAGCCTCAAGAACTGCCTCCATATAGCCCGGCAGTGCAAAAAGTACGGAGTTCGGGTCATCGCGGGAAGCGACGCTCATATCTGTTTCGACGTGGGGAACTTTCACCAGGTGGATGCGATCTTCAAGAAGATCGAAATGCCCGCCGAGCTTGTAATGAATCGTTCGGTGGAAGCCATGAAAGATTTTTTGAAGTCGAAAGGAAAACGGCGCTTCGTCGAGGCTTGAGAAATCGGCCTCTCCTCAGGGCGTTCCCCACAAATGGCGAACGTACCAGTAGATGCTCCCGTCGGGGGAGTATACCGTCATCTTGATCCGGTTTCCCATCCTATCGTGTTCGTACAGAGCAAAACTAACGAGGTCGTTCCCTTTCGGGCCGTAGACCGAGCTCTTTGCGAGAATTCCCTCTTCGTCGTATTCATGGAGGATTATCTCCCTGATCTTACCATCATCACCATATCCGGTTTCCCGGCTTACACGCCCCGATTCATCGTAATCGAAGGTGAGTGAGGAGAGCAGCACTCCTTTCGCGGTAAAGCTGCTCGTCTCGAGCTTCTCTTTCCCGGTGTAGGTGTAATCGGTATACCCGAGGAGCATACTCCCGGTCCGGTCATACATGGACTCGCGGAACAGCCGGCCGTCTTCGTCGTATTCGTACTTTGTGGTGCCGACGTTTCCTTTTACGGGCTCGTACCATCCGGTGGAAATCTTTCGACCCGACTCGTCGTACTGGTGCATTCCGTACCCGAGTAGCTCGTCGTCGGGTCCGTAGCGAAGCGACTGATATTCTATACGTCTCTCCCCTTCATCCGCCCCGGGCTCCTCGCCCCCTACGCACAAAGGGTTAAATAAAATAAGTGCCGCGAAAAAAAACGCGGCGGGGGTCATGCGAAAAATATTCGAATAGATCATAGGTAGTCCAGACTATCACAGGCGGACTGCACCGATCAACGCCCCTTCTCGAGATGATCGAAGAAGGTGGCGGTATATTTGGAGAGCCCGTCGAATTCCTCCCGTTTCACTTCCTTGGTTTCGATCTCGAAGAGGCTTCCGAGCTCTCTCGGATCGGTGTCGTCTAAGGCCGCCTTGGCAAGCAGAGCGGCCCCGAAGGCTGTTGCCTCACTCAGATTTGTCAGGTACACCTTCGACTTGGGGAAGAGAGCGGTAAGGAGGACGTTGTAATCGGGATTCTTGCGGAACCCGCCCTCAACGAAGATGGTGGTTCCGTCGACGGCTCCCGCGCGTTCGAGGGCTATCTTTGTCTGAATAGCCAAGGAGATGTTCAGCGCAGCGAAGGCCGCGGAATACTCCCTGAAAAAACGTGGAACATTCCGCCCAGCCCGGATGTCCTCGAGGGGATAATTCTTACCCTCCTCCACGGCCCTGGGTTCACTATCGGGAAACTGCCCGACCCCCCTCTGGGCGCTCGGCAGAATAAAGCGGTCATTCTCCCAGAAGAGTTTCCGGTAGAGTCCGGGATTGAAATCGGGGAAGCCTTCCTTGCCGTTTACCTCCTTCAAAATCTCCGACCACACCTCGAATTCGAGCCCCCCCATTACCAGGGCCGTCTTGACCGGACGGGAAAAGACATCCTGGTTGTAGAAAACCGGTTTACCGAGCTCGTCCTCTTCGAAGGATACCTCCCGCGCCGGGTGCATGAGAACACACCAGGTACCGGTGGAATTGAGGACAAATTCCTCGCCGCTCTTGATCAAATAGGGAAGGAGGCTCGCATTGGAATCGTGTATTCCCATGGTAACGATCGTGTCGGTGCTCAAGCCGGTCCGCTTAGCCGCTTCGGGGGTCAACGTGCCGAGAACATCCCAGGATTTGCTGATCCTCTTAGGCAGTTTTTCGACTATGCCCATGTCCCGGGACACCGACGACCAGTTCATCTCGTGAGGGTTCCAGAGATAGGAATGACACCCCACATAGGTGGGTTCGGCTCCCCTTTCGCCGGTCAGAACAAAGCCGAAATACTGGGGAAAGGTAAGGATTGTATCCACTCTCTCGAAATCCCGTGGGTACTGCTTTTTCAAGTAGTAGATGAGCTTTGCCGTATTGATAAGGGCCCCCATGGGGGGAGTCGCTGTGGTTATTTGAAGCTCCTCTACCGAGCCGAAGAGCTTGTAAAATTCCCGATGAAACTCCTCACCCGGCTCGGTTGTATAGGCGACCAAGGGAAGAGCAAGTTTACCCTCGCCGTCCACGCAGGCGGCGGATGCCCCATGGGTAGTAACCGAGACGGCGCGGATAGGGTACGTGGATGAAAAAGCCTTCAGGCTGTCGAGAAACCACCCCGTCATCTCGTCGATCCGCTCGTAATTGATCCCGTTTTCGGTATACTCCGAAAAATTTTCGGTTACGCTGTCGACGAGCTCGAGCATTTCGTCGAAGATCATCACCTTCTTGTTGGTTTTTCCTACATCGAATACCGCTATGTACGATTCCATCTCATCTCCTCGCTGCTTCTGGTTTTCATCGGAAGTATTCACTTTCCCCGTTTCCGTAAAAAGGCATCGACCTCGTCCCTCATGGGAAGCGACGGCCGCGCTC
>JBKHAJ010000138.1:0-9271 GCA_046542935.1 Spirochaetia bacterium
ATTCTTTACAGCGCGATACTCATTCAGGGCCGCGGAAATCGGCTAAGCCTCCACGGCTATTCCTAAATGAGAAGCCGCTTCGAGGAGCTTTTCCCTTACCACCGGGGCCATCCCGTCGAAGGTCGTGCTCCTCAGGAGGGAGAAAATCTTGTTTTGACTTATGGCGAGCTCCGGGGCTATATCGGCTTCCCGGGATATCTCGAGAAGGTCGATTACCATGTCGATATGTCCGCTCACCCTTCCCGAGGACAATCGATCGATTACCTCGGAGAGGAGTCCGCTGATCCGGCGCTTGACGTATTCTTCGTCTATTCTCAAGGAAAACCGATTGACATCTTGCAGAATCCTCCTGACGGCGTTGACCGTGGAAGAGGAAAAAGAGGCGGCGTCCCGGGAGAATATAGTCTGAAGCTGTATACCGGAGTGGTATTCGGCGAGGGAAACGATGGGGCGCGGAGGTTCGATCTCGATCATCTTCGCGAAGGAGAGGATATTCACGGCGCATGTGAGTCTTCCTGAAAAGGGCCCCCTGTCGGGGGGAACGGGGACGCAGCGGTTATAGGTATCCACTAAAACCTTCCGCACCGAGTAGGGAAGGGTCTTCAAGGGGATATGCTTTTTACTCCGTCCGGTAACGTCGTGATTGTCCACGGTGAGGACGGTGTGTTCCGGATCAGATATATCGAGAAGAACACCGCATCGAGTCCTTTCGAGGATCCGGAGATCCTCGACGGTTATCTCCGCCGTGATCTTGAGTCCGTCGTCAGAGCGGGTCTCTTCCCGGTATGAGGTAATCCGGTAGTGCCCGTAAAGCTTAGAAGCGGTTTTGTCGGTCCCTGCGAATTCCTCTACAGCGAGAAGCCCCGCCGCGTATTCCGGCGGATGGGAAACTCGCGTCACCTCCCGTTCGAAGATTTCCGCCCCGTTATCGTAGGTATCCACGTTGCTCGGCGCATTCTCGAGAATGCCGGAAAAGGTGTCTATGACTTCCCGGGGATCGTCGAAAAAGGGGGTGTAGAGCTTGATTACCTCGTAGGCGTATTTCATATTCTGGACCGGTTCTATTCCTGATATTTCGGAGAAGAACCACCCGCAGGAGGTGAACATGTACATCGCGTATCGCTGTCCTTCGAGCAGCCGGAAGAACCGTACAAGGTCCGCCCGCTTCAGAAGTCCGTTCTGATCAAGATAAGTTTTAGCAAAATCGATCTTCGCCGACGCCGTCCACTCCTCCGTCCCGTAGCGCTCGAGTATCTCGTCAGGGTCCGCCCGGGTGAACTCCTCGATCCTTGTGCGGTAGATCCTTTTCGCCTCCCCGTAGAGGAAGGAGAAAGCCTTGCGCAGGGGGCCCCTCCACTCCTGAGACCAGCCTTCTTCACCGCCGGTGGAACATCCGCAGTCTTTATACCACCTGCTGACCCCGTGGGCGCAGCTCCACGAAGTCCCCTTGTCCTCTTCCCCGGGTTTCAGGCGAACCTCTTCGACCGGGGGAAATTCCTCGAGATATGATGCATAGTTTGTCAGCTCGAAATCGTCTCGAGCATGTACTCTCTTGACCAATGCGGCGAGGCACATATCCCCGAAGGGTTCATGATGGCCGTATACCTCTCCGTCGGTGGCCGTGTGGATGAGATGGGAAGATTTTGCAGGGTCCGTAAATTCCTTGAGTCGTGTGTAGAGCGATTCGGCGTCTTTCAAAAAATGCTGAAAAGATATTCCTTCGGCGAGGCTGTGATTGTAAAAGAACACCGCTAAATCCTTCCCTATACCGTGAAGACGGAAAGGCCGATTCGAGGGAGCGGGCTCTTTGCCGAGGTGTTTCCATTTTTTTCCGTGCCGGAAGGCTTCCGCCTGCCAGGGGCTTAAGATGATAAAACGTATTCCCGCTTCGGCCGCGGCCTCGGCGGTCTCGAGGTTCACCGCTGTTTCGGGAAGCCACATACCCTCCGGCTTTCGGCCGAAGTGCCGCTCGAAATCGGCGATTCCCCAGGCTATTTGCATCTTTCTCACCTCCGGAGGATCCAGGGGAAGGATGGTGTGATTATAGCTCTGAGCCAGGGCGTTACCGTGGCCGTTGTTTTTTTTTCGGGACACCTTGTCGGCCTCGATAATAGCCCGATAGACCGAACGGGCATTTTCTTCGAGCCAGTTGAGGAGTGTCGGTCCAAAGTTAAAAGAAATCGATTCGTAGTTATTGAGGATATCGAGAATTCTTCCGGTCTCATTCAGATACCGGGAGGCTGCGTTCGCTCCGTAACATTCACGGGTGATCCTGGCGTTCCAATCCCGGAAGGGGGCAGCGGAAGGCTGCAGGGGGACCACTCCGGTGTCGGGATTCTCTCTCGGAGGCTGGTAGAAGTGTCCGTGGATGATCAGCTTGTTTTTCATAGTGTCATAATACACAAAATCTGAGCTTTGCAGTAGGGAAAATATATGATAGTTTAATAGCATTATGAGATCTGTACGCGTTACTTGCTCCGTATTCACCCCCATCGCCCTCTGTCTCATTCTCTTCCTTACGGGTGCCGCGGCTGAAGCGGAAACGTTCGAGGTTCCCAGTTACAATTACTTCTTCGATGTGCCCGAAGCATGGGAGAGTATGGACTTAGACACCGTCGAGGCACTCTCTTTTCGCCGGAGAGGTGAGGATACGGTCTTCCAGGCCTTGACTTTAGACGGGGAGTCCTTCCCCGATGCCGAAAAGCTGTACGGCTACATCTCGCAGTCCCTTTCCTTCGAGGGCGAGCCCGTTCCCTTTCGGTACAACGATTTCGAGGCGGTCTTTGCGGAGATATCCTTTACCGCGGCGGGAGAGCGGGTGTACGGATACAGTATCAGCATAAACGACTGTCCCGAAGATCTCGTCCTGATCGCCTATGCCCCCGAGAGCCGGTATGATCAGGTATATCGGGAGCTCCTTTCCTGCCTAGACGGCTTTTCGGCGGGTAGGGATGCACGTCTTCTGCCGGGGCCGGTCAGCCAGTATCAGTACCCCTGGCCGGGGCCCCACACCGAGCCCGTATCGGTCGAGATACTCGGACGGCCGATGAGGGTTGTCATCGACCCGACGGAAAAAGAGGTTTCCCAGATTCTTATCGAGCGTGAGGCGGAGATCCTCGCAGCCCTCGAAGAGCTCGATGCCGAAGCTTGGAGCCGCTACTACACCCTGATCTACCGGGATACCTACCCCCGGTTCGCCCCTTTCAATGGGTCCGTTCGAGAGGCACTTATGGGAGAGAGGAACGATCTTCCCTCCGATAGGGTAATAGCCGAAGAGCTCTTGGCCTGGATTCAGGGATTTTCCTACGAGCGGACCGGAACCGTATCGGACCTTCTGTCTCCGCTCACCTCCGTTCTCGAGAACCGGGGCGACTGCGACGCGAGATGCCTCGCCTATATGATACTCCTCGAGTATTTCGGGATAGATTCGATTCTCCTCGTATCCTCATCCTATGGGCACAGCATCGTGGCCGTGGATGTTCCCGGGCCGGGGGCCAGATTCGAGTACCGGGGAACCGGATACCGGGTTGCCGAAACCACCGATGATGTCGATATGGGACTTATCGACCGTACCATGGCCGATCCTTCGGGATGGATCCCCATGGATCTGCACCCCTAAGAGATCCGGATGAAAGTAGGAATCCTCTATTTTACGGGTACCGGTGTTACGGGGTACGTGGCGCGAAGTCTTGCCGCGGGGCTCGAGAAGGAAGGCTTTAGAGTCGAGCTCGTCCGTTTCAAAAAGGGGATTTTTTTCGATCCCTCCCGTTACGATATTATCGGATTCGGCGCGCCGACCTACTCGTTTTTTCCGCCCCGGATATTCTACCGTTTCCTCAAAAACCTGCCGATGAGCGGCGAGGAGGGGGGCCGTGACGGACGAGGCAAGCCCTTCTTCCTGTTCAATACTTCTCACCATATGCCGGGAATTACCCTGCGGGCGATGTTCAGGGTTCTGACTTGTAAGGGATGGACCCTCGCGGCGCCCCCCCTCCTCGTGAAGGGGGTAAACAATATACGTGCCTGGCGTTTCTCCAAGGACCGGCCCCCGCCCCGGGATACACTTCGCGGGCTCCCGGGAATCGACCGCCTTGTGGACCGTCTCCTCTCGGCGGGCCGGTACGAGTCCGCGGCGGCCGGAAAAGATACGGCCCTTCAGAAACGTCCGGGACTCGCCCTCTTTACCGCTCTGTTCTCATGGGATTGGGAAATGGCCCTTGTCGAGGGGATAGGGAAGCGAGTAGACGAGGAGGCGTGTACGCGATGCGGACGGTGTGCCGAAGAATTCTGTCCCTCCGGAGCAATACTTATAGATTCCGACAGCGGTTATCCTCGAATACGGAATCTCCTCTGTGTGGGGTGCAGCGGATGCGTCAATCTCTGTCCCGAGGAGGCGATAGTCACATTCTCTGGATCGAAGAAGCACCCCCTTACCAAGTTTCGGGAGTATCTGTAAAAAAATATCCCGCGTTTATATCTTGAACTTTGCCTGTACCTTCTCCGCGTCCTTCTTTGAGATGTAATTCTTGAGAAGGGTGGGGATAACGGTAAGGGTCACCAACGTTGCGAAGAACAGGGTAAATATCGTCAGGAGGCCGGTGTCGGAGACAGCGGTATAGACCGAAAAGAGCATTACCGAGAACCCGATAGCGAGGACCACCGTGGTCTGGATTATGGGGACCCCCGCTTTGTGTATAGTTCCCTTCAAAGCTTCGGTATTGCTCTGCCCCTGCATGAGCTGCTGCCGGAAGAAGATCATGAAGTAGATGACATCATCTACGCTGACCCCGAGTATGACCGCGATAGCCAGCGACTGGTAGCTCACCAGGGATATCCCGGTCCATCCCATGAATCCGAAGAAGAAGATAACCCCACAGAACGGAGGTATCAATGTAAAAACCGCCCACTTGAAGCTTCGGAATATAAGGAGCAGCAGAATCAGGAGGATCGGGAAAAAGAAAAAGATACTCCGGATCTGGCTGTTGACCACAGCGTCGATGATGTTCCTTTTGGCTAAAGAGTTTCCTCCGAGCTCTATTTCCACATCGGGAAGTCTTTCCTCGAATCTCTGTTCGATGAAGTGTACGAGCCGTTCCCGTTCGATGTTCGATTCACGAACAGAAACATTGGTATCTCCATACCTGAGGGTTATCTTGGCCGTCGACCAGTCGGTGTTAATGTAGGCCCCGAGACTCAATCCCGATTCGTTGGTTACCAGGAGCTCCAAAGTCTCGCCGAGATGTTCTTCGATTTCCGGGGTAACCGAGACGCTTTCCCCGCTGAGGCGCCCGTTTACCCATTCCACCGGACTGATAAAGGAGACCACCGAGCTGATAAGCCCTTCATCTTTCATCGATTCGAGAATATCCTTCATGGTTACAAAGAGGGGTACGTCTACAAGTCCGTATTCCTCTTCAGTTGAGACGTAGATGACCATCTCCTCCATGCCGCCGTAATGCTCTCCGAAATAGTTGAGTATCCGGGGAATTTCGTGGTTTTTCTTGAAATCTGTGTTCATCCTGTAATCGGACTGGACCCGGAAGATCCCCCCCGCGCAAAAAGCTATTATGGCGGCGACGATGATGAGGGGAATGGTGTATCTCGCAAAGTAGAACCGGGAACCCTTCAGTTCCTGAGTATGGAGTTTCTTCGCCCGGATCATCCTGAGGAGTCCGGGAAGCATAAAGAGGGCGCCGATTATGGAAAAAACGATACCGGCCATGAGGAAGGCGCCGGTTATCCGGATATTCGGTAATTTCGATATCAACAGGGACGAAAATCCCATAAGGGTGGTCAGCCCCGCCATGGATATGATAATAGTGGTGTGCTCGAGGGCGTATCCTATCCCCCGCTCGATGTGGAACTTATAGTACCGGACTATATGGATTCCGTAGGAGGTCGAGAGCGCGAGTACCTGGACGGGAACTATTATCGTCTCCATTCTCATGGGGATTCCGAAAATCGGGAAAAGACCCATTACCCACAGTGCCGGAAGAAGGGACGAAAACCAGAGGATCAATCCGGTAATGAAATCCCGCGAGAGGATGACCTGGATTATGAGTATAAAAATGCACGAGAAGAGGAGGAGGAGAACCAGATCGTGCTGAATAGCCTCTGCCATATAATGCTCGACGACGGGAAGACCGAAGAGATGGACGTAATCGTACTCCCCTACGGCTTCTATGAGCTTGGATGCCAAGACGAGGGAATCCGCCTCGGGGTCGGGAATCCCGTAGACGGTCCATGCCGAACGATCGGTGGAGATGAGCATTTCCCTGAAAAAGGGATTGTTCTCGAGCTGTCCCTCGAGACGTAAAAGCTTATCGGATGTAATCTCACCCTCGAGGAGGGGAACAAACTCCAAGTCGGAGGCATCGGGATCGATATCCTTCAGATTGATTATGGAAAAGACAGACTCGATACCTTCGACCTTCTCCATGGCCGCTGTAACTTCCTGAATCCGCTCGAAACTCTCGACTGAATAGAGATCATCAGCAGCTTCGATGGATACGATTAAAGTTGTGCCTGAGAGAAACTCTTCTTCGAGGCTCTCCATTCGTTCGAACCAGCCATGTCCTTCAGGCGTTTCTATATGAACAGTAGGGTCGAGCTGCAGCCGAGGGAGAAAGATTCCGGCCAGTACAGAAAAAATCAGGAACGGAACAATCGTAAAATGTTTGAGCCCCTCGAAATACTTGACCGGTATGAGGGAGGGCCGAAATTTCATAAGCTGAGAATAATCGAGTACCTCGGGTTAAGTCAATAGTTGAATCAATAATAAGCATCGGTTAAAGTTTAGACAGGAGCTTTCTTGTATGAGACGGATAATAATTGTGATGACGGCGGTGATCATGGGCATCTTCTTTTTCGAATTTCCCGTGAGCGCCGAGACTTACCAGTACTACGAAACGGTCGAACGAAAGGGTGATTACACGAGCCGGTGGATTATAGAAGAGAAGAACCGAGAAATTCATCTTACCATTCTCACGAATAACTCCAATCAAGTGTATACATGCGTATGCGCACCGGACGGATCGGTGACGGAGTTGAGTATAATAGATCCTGATAACGATACCGATTTTATCGCCCGGCGGAAGGGAAATACGGTGGATTTCGTCGGTACCGTGGAGGGCAAAAAGCATAACAAGAAAATCGAAGTCGAAGACCTTCCCTGGGGAAATCCCATACCCATCCTTCTCAAACAGCAGTATCACAAAACTGATTCGGGACTGGATTTCTGGGTCCTGGATATCTATAAGGGCCGGCCCATATATGTACAGGCAAAGAAGGTGAATACCGGTGATGTTGAGGTCCTGGACAAGACGTATTCGGCCGATCATATCGAAATACGCTTGAGGGGCGCCTTGTCGCCGTTTTGGGTAGCCAATTATTGGATTCATGCGGAAACTCAGGAATTCTTGAAATTCGACGGGGACTTCGGACCGGGTTCACCCAACACCATTATGCAGCTTATGGCTGTCAACTAGCGCGGATATTATATCATCCGCGATTTCCTCGGCCCCATTCCGGTCCGATACGGCATTTTCGAGATTGCAGACCATATCATCGAGGATCTCATTATTATTTTCGATCCGTGCAATGAGCTGTGCGAACTTTCTAGGAGTCGGAGTATACCATGCAAATCCGCGATTTACCACGTATTTCATATTGTGCTTTTCGTTCGGCGCTCCGAGGTAGAGAACTGCGAGGGGTTTTTTAAGAACGGCCGCCTCGCTGGTAAAACTCGTCCCCGCCTTCCCGGCAAAAATATCCGCCGCACTCATAACCGTTTCGACCGATTCGAGAAATCCGAAGGGAATAACGCGGTCCCGCGTAAAACGGGCTTCGATTCTCTCGAGGAGTACCTGGTTCTTCCCCGCAAGGACGATGAGACGGCTCCTTTCAGTATGGGCGATAAAGCGTTCGATAAATCTCATAACCGGTCCTAAGCCTTCGCCGCCGAGGCAGAGGAGCACGGTTATCTCATCGGGAGACATCCCGAGCCGTTTTCGTGCTTCGATCTTTGGCTCCGCCCGCAGCTTGAGATGAGGTACCGTGACGAAGCTGACCTTGCGTATGCTTTCTTTAGGAATTCCAAGACGCATAAGATCATCGGCGGCTTCTTCGCCCAACGCGTAATAGATATCGGCGCCGCAATTGACGGGCGAGTACGCTCCTCCGAGTTCCGTGAAAACATATCTGATGGGGATGTCCTTACGTAACCGGCCCCTCGCAACGTCCATTATGGTCACCACCCCCCAATGGGTGCAAATAATAAAATCAGGCTCGAATTCTATGAGGAATTCGGCCGCCTGATCGGAAGCTCTCGCCAGCTTTTTTCGTGCAAGCCGCGCAATAGTTCGGGGAAATATCTTTTCCAGGGCAAAGAAGAAGTTAGTAACGAAGGAAGGAACGGCGAGTAATCTCTTCCAGTTCGTAACCAGCATTCGTTCAATCTTGGGAATGTCGAACTCTTTGATCGGATCGAAGAGGCGAACCTCCCAGGAAGGGTGTTTGTGCTCTAGAAACCACTTTATAGAGGCGGCAAAGGATTTATGCCCGCTTCCGGCATCGACATAAGGGATGAGGATTCGTTTTTTTTCGGTCATACAGCTCCGCCGCCATGTAAGGTTGCGCCGATTATGTCATATTTCCCGAGACACGGTCAACAAACATTGACAGGCGGAGGAGTTCTTGTATACTTGGGCTGAAAATGGAAACGGAAAAGGCTTACACGAATTATACCGTCCGCAGAATGGTCAAATTCATCATCATAGCCGTCGTAGCTGGGCTTGTCGTAAACACAATAATCACTTTTCTTATGGACCACAAAAAGGTCTTGGAAATAATCCGGGCGGTACGGTTCGATTATTTCCTCATCCCCTTTGTATGCTACCTGGGATGGAACTTTATCGATGCATTCCGATTGAGAAATGTTACATCTCAATTCGGTGTAAAGATTCCCTTCAGAAGGTGTTTTTTTAACTCCGTATTGGGCACCTTTTTTAATAACCTTACCCCCATGGCCGCGGGAGGGCAGCCTTTCCAGATTTATCATCTTAAGACCCTGGGGCTTAAATCAAAAACCGCCACCAACGTTATCCTATCACGATTCGTCGAGCAGGCGGGAATTATTGTCTGCATTCTCCTTATTTCCATTCCGAAGATAATCAGAGTAGCAAAGTCTATGAGGATGGGGTCCGTTCTCATATACATCGGACTCGGAACCACCTTCTGTTTTGCCTTGATCTTCATTCTTATCCTGATACGG
>JBKHAJ010000139.1:0-9081 GCA_046542935.1 Spirochaetia bacterium
CGGCGACGTCCTCGTCGGTGATGAACTTGTCCCTCCGGTGGGCGGTGTAGAGGCGGGCGTAGAGCCCCGGCCGGCGGAGGAGCTCCTCGTGGGTGCCCCGCTGCTCAATGCCGTGTTCCGAGAGGACGATGATCTCGTCGGCGTCCTTGATGGTGGACAGCCGGTGGGCGATGACGATGGTGGTCCGTCCTTTGACCAGGTGGGAGAGCGCCTCCTGGATGACCATCTCGCTCTCGGTGTCCAGGGAGGAGGTAGCCTCGTCTAAAATGAGGATCTTCGGGTCCTTGAGAAACACCCGGGCGATGGAGATCCGCTGCTTCTGCCCGCCGGAGAGCTTGACCCCCTTCTCCCCGATGTTGGTGTCGTATCCGGCGGGGAGCTCGGTAATGAAGTCGTGGGCGTTGGCCCTCTGCGCCGCCCGAACGACCGCCTCCTCGTCCGCTTCCATCCGGCCGTAAACGATGTTCTCCCGGATGGTACCCGAGAAGAGGAACACGTCCTGCTGGACGATCCCGATGTGCTCCCGGAGCGATTTCAAGGTGATGTTCCTGATATCGGTTTCGTCGATGGTTATTGTCCCCTCCGAAATGTCGTAGAACCGGGGGATCAGACTGCAGAAGGTCGTCTTTCCCGCCCCGGAGGGACCGACGAGGGCCACCGTGCGCCCGGGTTCGATGGTAAGATCGAGGCCGCGGAAGATGTCCTTTCTCTCGGTGTACTGGAAAGCGACGTCCCGGAACTCGATCCGCCCGGCCGGGTTCTCGAGGCGCACCGGATCGGGTGCGTCCCGTATCTCCGGCTCGATATCGAGGATCTCGAAGAACCGGGAAAGTCCCGCGGTCATCTTCTGGATCATCTCGTTGGTCCTGGCCAGCCGCTCGATCGGCTCTAAGTAGATCCCTACGTAGAAGAGGAAGGCGGTAAAACCGCCTAAGGTCAGGCTTCCCCGGAAGATGAACAGCCCGCCGGCGACGATGATAATCAGATACGAGAAATCCCGAAGCGCGCTTATCCCCCCGAAAAATTTGGACAGGTTGATGATGGCTCCCCGCCAGTTCCGGAAGTACTGCTCGTTCAGTGTATCGAAGGCGGCCTTCTCGTAATCCTCCCGGGCGAAGGATTTGACTACCCGGATGCCGGAAAGGGAGTTTTCCACCCGGGCGTTGATGTCGGCGGTGGAGTCGTTGATCGCCCGGAATCCCTTGAACAGCCGCTTTCCGAAGACCTGGGAATAGAGGGCCATGAAGGGGATCGGGAAAAAGCAGATAAGGGCGAGCTTCCAGTGGAGAAACGCCATGACCGCGAAGGTCCCGGCGATACTCAAGACGCTTAAGGAGATGTCCTCGGGAGCGTGGTTGACGCTGTCCGAGACCCGCCCGATGTCGTTGATCATCCGCGACATGATCTCCCCGGTCTTCCGGTCGTCATAGAAGGTGAACGACAGCTTCTGCAGATGGTAGAAGAGGTCCTTCCTCATGTCCCGTTCCATCTTCACCGCCATGATGTGCCCCGCATAGAGGGTGTAGTAGGTGAAGGCGAACTTGAGGATAACCACGGCGCCGATACCCGCGGCGATCTTTATCAGAAGTTCCATCGACCGGGCCGGTACAACCGTATCGATGAACACCTTCACCAGGTAGGGGAGAAGAATATTCATCCCCGCCAAAAGAACAACCGCGAGCAGATCGGTGGTCAAAAGAAAACGGTAAGGACGATAGTAGGGCAGGAGCCTGCGGATAAGGCCGGGCTTGTTTGTTCTCTGCCGGGGGCCGGGGTCGCTCATTGACGCGGCCCCGTCAGCCGGCGGCGGACTCGAATATTATGGAAAGCGAATTCAGCAAATCTGCGAGAATATCCAGCTCCTCGTCGAGGGACAGTCCGAAGAACGGGGGAAAGGCGAAATACACCGCCTGAGCGTTTCCGGGAGAATCGGAAAGGCTGATGCCGACAACGGAATGAGCTCCCGCGCCGGACCTGCTTCGCTTTATATTTCGGTTTTTCATATCGGTATAGAATACGTGCTTGCCTTCAACCGGTCAATGACCGAGACTCAATGACCGCCGCCGGACAGCATCGATACGGCGTGCTCCATCACCGGCAGCAGCACCCGGGTGCAGAACTCGGCGCCCTTCACCGAACCGGGGAAGTTGACCACAAGAGTCTTCCCTTTGACCCCGGCGTATCCCCGGGAGAGCACAGCATGTTTCGTTTCCCTGTAGGACTCGGCGCGCAGCAACTCGCTTATTCCGGGAAGCTCCCGCTCGCACCACCGGGCGGTCGCCTCCGGGGTTATGTCCCGCGGGCCTAGGCCCGTCCCCCCCGTAGTGAGGATAAAGTCACAGTCCGAGGCGTCCTCGAACGCCCGGGTAAGCTTTTCGTTTTCGTCGGGCACCACCACCCTGCGGATTTCCGCCTCCGGGAGCTCCTCCACGAGGATCTTCTCTATCCCGGGACCCGAGAGGTCCTCGTACTCCCCCCGAAAGGCGCGGTCAGAGACTGTAAGAACACACACTTTCACTGCTTATCTCTCCCCCTCTGATCACCTTCGCGAATATCCCCTTCCTCGGCATGACGCAGTCCCCGACAGCCTGATAGATGGCACACCCATGATGGCATTCTTTTCCGATCTGGGTTACCTCGAGGAGGGTGTCCCCGATCTCTAGGCGGGTTCCCACGGGGAGCTCGTCCAAGGGGACCCCCCGGGTGGTGATGTTCTCGGCGAAGTCGCCGTAGTCGAGGTCAACCCCTTTGTTCCGCATGGTCTCGATGGCCTCGTCGGCGAGGAGGGACACCTGCCGGTGCCAGTCCCCCGCGTGGGCGTCTCCCTCGATTCCATGCCCCTCCCGGAGCACGGCCTTCTCCACCGGCCGCTTCTGCTCGCCGGTTTTAACGGATATGTTTATGGAAAGAACGGTAAATTCTCTCTTCATTGTTTCTGTTCCTTTTATATCTTTTCCTTTTGTAACTGTTCCTTGGTTTTCTCGACGAGCCGGATATCCGTTATCTCCATCTCCTTGTCCACGGCCTTACACATATCGTAGACGGTAAGCGCGGCGATCGATACCGCGGTGAGCGCCTCCATCTCGATCCCCGTCTTGTCGACGCAGACCGCGGAAGAGGTTATCTCGATTCCGTTTTCAACTACATGGAAATCGACCGAGATGCTGTCGATCCCGATCCCGTGGCAGAGGGGGATGAGGTCGGAGGTCCTTTTCCCCCCGGTAATACCCGCGATTCGCGCGGTGGAGAGTACCTCCCCCTTCTCGATCCGGTTATTTTGGATCAGCTCGAGGGTCTTCGGGGCAAGCCGGATAAAACCCGCCGCCCGGGCGGTCCGCCTCACCTTCGGCTTTCCGGAGACGTCGACCATCCGGGCCTTCCCCTGCTCGTCGATGTGGGAAAACTCCATTCTCAGCCTCCGATCTCCACCATCGCCCTGCCCGTACATGCGGAGCCCCGTTTAGGCTTTGCAGCGGCGGCGGTTTTAAAACTTCCCGCAATGTCCGTTAAATCAACCGGGATTTCCGTGTCCGAATGGAGACAGGGTTTCAAAACCCCCCTCGCTAAAAGCCTCAGCCTGTTGCACTCCGAGCACACGGGGGGTCTGCGCAAAATCGCGGGCCCGGGTTTTCCCACGGCGAGGTCCGGCCTCGGACCTTTACGGCTCGATCCGCCGAAGACCGGGAAGTCCCGCTTCTTTTGGGAGAGGGAAAAGTGGTTGATGAGCTGGAGGGTTATTCCCCGTTCCTCACAGAAGCGCTTCAAATCCTCGGGGGCGCCGGGATCGGATGCCGGTCCGGGGATTTCGGGGGTCACCGTGTTGACCTTGACCGGGAATCCCGCTTCCCGGGCCGCGTCGATTCCCTCGACGACCTTCTTCAGATCTCCTCCGCGGGTGATGCGGCGGTATTCGTCGGGATCGAGAGTGTCCATCGATACGTTGACACTCGAGAGACCCGCCTCTTTAAGCTTCCCCGCGAGGGGGGCCAAGAGAATCCCGTTCGTGGTCATCCCGATGGTCAGGAGAGGGTCCACCTCCCTGAGCAGCTCGACAAGTTCGACGATTCCCCTTTTGACCAGGGGCTCTCCCCCGGTCAGGCGGATCTTTTCTATACCCAAAAAACAGCCGACCCGGACAATATCGCGGATCTGCTCGTGGGTAAGCATATCGGAGTGGCTCCGCTTCGGTACTCCCTCGGCGGGCATACAGTAAACACAGCGGAGGTTACATTTATCCGTAACGGAGATCCTTAAGTAGGTTATTCTCCGGTTAAACGAGTCGTATAACAACGATCTCTCCTTTTTCTATAGTTTCGATTCCCGAATCGATCCTCAAAAAGCCGTCGGAATTACCCAATGCATTCAGATGGCTGGAGCCCCCGTACCTGAGGGGATAGGCGGTGTTCTTTTCCAGCCGTACCGGAACGAACTCTGTCCGCTCGGCATCCTTGCGGCGGATATCTCTGCCTAGGGTGCCCGGAAAGGTACAGGGCGAGTATTCGATTCCCATCATCCGGCTCAAAAATCCCCGAACCAAGAACTCGAAGATAACGAAGGTGGAAACCGGGTTGCCGGGCAGCCCGAAGACGTATCCCGTTTTTCCTGTACGGGAGTGGACTCCGTAAAGGGTGGGTCTCCCCGGCTTGATAGCGAGTTTATGAAAACCGATTTCGAGCCCGGCAGCCGTTAGTATCTCCGGCACGTAATCGTACTCCCCCATGGACACCCCGCCCGACAGGAGGAGGATATCGGTTTCCTCCATTCCCCGGACTACCGCATTCTCGAGCGCCTCGGGAACGTCGGGGATGATGCCGTATTGCACCGGCTCTCCTCCCGCCTCCCGTATCTGCGCTTCGAGCTGCCGGCCGTTACTGTTATAAATCGTTCCGGGCCTAAGCTCTTCCCCGGGATCCACGATCTCCGAACCGGTGGTAATAATCCCTACCTTAGGTCTCACGGCCACCTCCACCGAGGGTAACCCGAGGCTCGCGATGATCCCGACATCCTTGGGCGTAAGCTTTCTTCTCGAGAGAACGACATCTCCGGGACGCATGTTCTCGCCCCGTTTGATTACATTTTCATAAGGCTCGGACCGAACGAGGACCATAATACCGTCATGCTCTTGAGTGTACTCCACACGAATTACCTTGTCCGTTCCCCCGGGCATCATGGCACCGGTCATGATCTTAGAGCACTCCCCGCGGGCGGGGCTTTTACTCGGAACATCCCCCGCGGCGATCGTCTCCAAAACGGTAAACTGGGTAGAGTTATCGTCGGAAGCGACGGCATATCCGTCCATGGCCGCCTTGTCGAAGGGGGGAGAATCGGCATCGGCCGTAAGCTCGGCGGCAAGGACCCTTCCCAACGCTTCTTCGAGGGGTACCGTTTCCCCGGCTACTTCGGGAAACCGTGCGGTATCGAGGATAGCCTGGGCCTTTTCAAGTTGGAGCATTGTAGGCTTCTCCTTTTTTACTCGGCAGGGATCAAAACGCTCACTTCGGTATATTCTTCGACCCTAGAGGTAACTTCGAGAGTCCCATTATACGTCTCAATGAGGTTCTTACACAAGGTCAGGCCGATTCCCATGTTTTCCCTGCGGGTCTTGGTGGTAAAAAAGGGATCGAAGATGCGCTGGTTCATCTCCTGCGGGATGCCGCTGCCGTTGTCCCGAAAACTGAAGATGAGCATTCCTTCGGCACGTTTTGCCGTCACCCACACCGTCCCCTTCCGCTCGACCGCCTCCACGGCGTTTCCAAGGAGATTTTGAAATATACTCAAGAAATCACCGGCATTACAGGTGAAAATGAGATTTTCCTCGATGCGGGCAATGAACTCCACCAACGCCTCGTACCGCACGAAGTATTCGACCGAGGTCCTCAAGACTCCCGAAAGATCGATCGTATTCCGCTCGCCGTCCCGGCTTCGGAAAAACTGTTTCAGGCTTCGGGTAATTTCCTTCATCCTCTGAAATCCCTCCTTGTAATCGATGAGGATCTCCCGGATGTCTTTATGAATAAAGTTCAGTGATTCCGGACTGCGGGAGGGAAGCTTTCCCGTCTTGGAAGCTTCAGTCAAAATATCCACATAGCCTGCTAAGTAGTCGAGGTTTCCGTGCATGTGTGTCAACGGATTGCTTATCTCGTGAACGATCCCCGCGGCAAAGGTAGCCAGGACCGAGAGCTTTTCCTGCTGTATAAGCCTCTCCTTGGTCTTGGCCAGCTCACGAACCATTTCTTTCTCCCGAATGAAGCGCTTGCTCAACACCCGGACCAGAAGAAAAAGGACGAATATCAGGGTCCCGAAGATCGCAAGATGAGTAAAGGTAATAAAGGCGGTTGCGGTAAGCTTGCCCTGAAGGAGGAAAAAGTAGACCAGCCCCACCCCAAACAGTGGGGCCGAAAGCACGGGGTGAAAGAAGAAACTACAAAACCCTATTGCGGCGAAGACAAGGAAGAGGGATATGCCGAAAAAGGCGCCTAAGAAAGGGTTTTCCCCCCTCCACGCCGGCATCAGATACACCAACTCGAGCACGAAATAGAGAAAAAAGAGAATCCCGCCAAGAAACACGGTAATCCGAAAGAGGGTGCTTTCCCACTGCCTATACAGGAGGAGGATCAGGACCGCAAGGAGGGAGAGGATCAGAAGACAAGCTATCACGACTTGATAATTGGAAACCGCCAAGGGGCTTATCACACCCTTAGTGATATAGAGAGGGAAGAAGATGCTTCCGAATACCAGAGCTACCCGCCTGCTCGGCTCGAACTCAAAAAGCTCCATTCTCCTCCCCGGTGATGCGAATGCCCAGGTTCTCCATTTTATTCTTGAGGCCCTGGCGGCTCAGATGAAGCTCCCGGGCGGTCTTCGAAATGTTCCCTCCGTTCCCGTTCAGCCTGCGGGAAATAATACTCTTCTGAACCGAATTGAGGTATTCCTGGAGATCAAAATCTCCCTCCTCCGGTATGCTCTTCTCCGGTTCGGCCGCCGACATCGACGGAAACCACGCGGCATCATCCCCCTGCATGCCCCGGGTAAGGATCTCCCGAATAAGGGTCGAGGATATCGCCTCGATGCGGTGCACCGCCGCGTGGAGATTCAGCTTTTCCAGGAGTCCCTCGAGCTCACGGACGTTTCCGGGAAAGGAGTACTTGAGAAGCCAGTTCAGCCCTTCCTCCTCGAAGCGGGGAAGATTATACCGCCGCTTGGCCGCGATGTATTCGATAAGGGGGAGTATGTCCTCCATTCGCTCTCTCAAGGGGGGTATGGCTATATGGAGGGAGGACAATCGATAGAATAGATCCTTCCGGAAGATCCCCTGCTCCACGTCTCGGTCGAGCCGGCGATTGGTGGCGGCAATTATTCGTACATTGACCTGCTTTTCCTTCGTCGATCCCACCGGGAAAAAGGTGCCGAACTGAATGAACCGGAGAATCTTGGACTGGAAGCTCGGGGGAAAGTCTCCTATCTCGTCGAGAAAGAGGGTCCCCCCCTCCGCCTCCTCTACGAGCCCCGATTTATTGCGAATGGCCCCGGTAAAGGCCCCCTTTTCGTACCCGAAGAACTCGCTCTCTAGGAGCTGTTCGGAAAAGGCGGAACAGTTGAGAGCAATAAATTTTCCGTTCCTTCGCGAAGAAATTGCATGGACCCCCCGGGCGATGAGCTCCTTTCCCGTGCCGGTTTCTCCGGTCAAGAGGAGGGGCTCTTCCGAAAGAGCGTACATCTTCGAGAGCGATTTCAACTGCTCGACCTTGGCGTGATACCCGATAAAATCATCCAGTCCCTGCTCCGAACGGCTCTTGAGCTTGAGGTTCTCCCTTCGCAGGGCCTCGTTTTGAATCCGTAACCGCTCCTCGAGACGGCGCTTTTCCCGCCGGAGCGAAAGATTCTCGTCCGCCCTGTGGACATTCTGAAGAAGGGAATCGGGGGTAAAGGGTTTGACGATGTACTTGTAGATGACGTTAGAATTGACCGCGTCGATGAGGTCTCCCGAATCGGTATACGCCGAGATGATGATGCCTAAGAAATCGCCCTTAGCCGTTTGGATCTGTCTGATCAGATCGATCCCGGAGAGACCGGGCATCTTCTGATCCGCGATAATCAGGTCGAAATCATTTGCGCAACAATAATCGAGGGCGTCCATGGGATCGACAAAGCTTTCGGTCTCATAGTTCTGAAGGACCCGCCTCAAGTAGGTCACATTAGCCGATTCATCATCGACAATAATGATTTTCATCTCGTATACTATACCCGGAGAAAAGAGCATGGAAAAGGGGAAAATTCACTCATACCGGCGGGAGTGGAGAAATATCCTTGCCGAGAACTCCGGCATTCTTTATCTTGAAGTATATACTTTAATGAAGCAATAAAATGGAGGAGAGACAATGGAATACCGTGATTTAGGTTCGACGGGAATGAAGGTTTCGGCGGTAAGCCTCGGGACATGGGCTATAGGAGGCATGTGGGGAAATGTCGAGGACAGTGAATCGCTCCAGGCCCTGGAAAAGGCCCTCGAGCTCGGGGTCAATTTCTTCGACACCGCCGACGTCTACGGAGACGGACGGAGCGAAAAGTTGTTGGCCGAGCTCAAAAAAAGGCACAAGGATTCCATCTATATCGCCACCAAAGCGGGAAGGCAGCTCGATCCCCACACCGCGGAGCGGTACACCCCTAAAAACATCCGCGGCTTTATCGAGGACAGCCTGAAGCGGTTGGAAACCGACGCCCTGGACCTTCTCCAACTCCACTGCCCTCCCACCGACGTCTACTATAATCCGGAGCTCTTCGACGCCTTAGACGGTATGGTCAAAGAGGGGAAAATCCTCCACTACGGGGTAAGCGTCGAAAAAGTGGAAGAAGCTATCAAGGCGATAGAGTATCCCGGTGTGGAGACGGTCCAGATCATCTTCAATATGTTCCGGTTCCGTCCGGCGGAGCTCTTCTTCAAGCTGGCGAAGGAGCGGAGAATCGGAATACTCGCACGGGTCCCCTTAGCGAGCGGGCTCCTCACCGGAAAGATGAGCAGGGACACCAGCTTCTCCGAGAACGACCACCGGAAGTTCAACCGCCACGGCGAAATGTTCGATG
>JBKHAJ010000140.1:0-8925 GCA_046542935.1 Spirochaetia bacterium
TATCCCTCGGCCGCCTCGGCCGTATCTCGATCAAGCGGCGTCCTCCCCAAAAGGCCCGGGTGGGGCGTAATCCCGCCACCGGCGAGGAAATGACCATCCCCGCCAAACCGGCCCGGGGGGTCCCGAAAATATCCTTTTCAAAGCATCTCAAACAGAGGGCAGCCGAGGTCGAGCTGGACGAGGAGGACGAGACGTAGAGATCTTTGGGCGCCCCTGCAGGCTGCAGGTATACACGAGGGTGTGCCGCCGTGCGGCGGCGGTCGGGCTCTCCGCATCCGGCTGGAACGATTAGCTCCTAGATTTCTGCTCAGTCGGGACCTGCTGGGCCTGGATGGCAGTAATCACTACGGTGTTCACAATATCGGGAACCGTAGCTCCCCGGCTCAAATCGTTGACCGGGAATTTCAAACCCTGCAGGACCGGTCCGATCGCAACCACGCCAGCTGACCGCTGGACAGCCTTGTAGGTGTTGTTTCCGGTATTGAGATCGGGGAAGACAAAGACCGTGGCCTTTCCGGCGACCTTGCTGCCGGGAAGTTTCGTCTTGGCGGTTTCCGGATCCACCGCGGTATCATACTGCATCGGCCCCTCTATCAGAAGGCCCGGATAATGCTCTTCGGCAAGCTTCATGGCGATCTTCGTCGCCTCCCTCACCTTATCAACGTCGGTGCCGCTTCCCGATTTTCCGGAAGAATAGGACAGCATTGCGACTCGGGGTTCCACTCCGAAACCCTTCGCGGTCTGAGCGGAGGCGATAGCGATCTCCGCGAGCTCGGAAGCGTCCGGATTCGGATTTACCGCGCAGTCTCCGTACACGAGTATCTCGTCGAGGCACATGAAAAAGATACTCGAGACGATGGAAAATCCGGGTTTGGTCTTGATGATCTGGAGAGCCGGTCTGACGGTCTCGGCGGTACTGTGAACGGCCCCCGAAACCATCCCGTCGGCATCCCCCTTATACACCATCATCACGCCGAAGTAGCCCACGTCGCAGATCATGTCTCTTGCATTGTCCGCAGTAATCCCCTTGTGCTCGCGGAGCTCGTAGAAGGTCTTCACATAATCATTGAAATACTCCGATTTTTCAGGCTCGATAATACGGACCCTGTCCATCCGGAGTCCGAGCCTGTCGATCTTCTCTCTGATGATCTCTTTGCTTCCGAGCAAGGTAATCTCTGCAACGTCCCGCTGCAGGAGGATATCAGCGGCCTGGAGGACCCGATCCTCCTCTCCCTCCGGAAGCACTATGCGTTTTTTATCTTTTTTTGCCCGCTGGAGGAGTTCGTATTCGAACATCTTAGGAGTAACGGAGGCCGTTTGAGAAGTGATTACCTGTTCCGCCAGCTTCGTGATGTCTACGTTGTCTTCGAACAGGGCGAGGGCCCGGGATATTTTTTCTGCGTCCGTGGGGGCGATTTTCGAATGAATACCGCCGACCTTCATTGCCGCCGGAAAGGTGTTCTCTTTCACAGAGAGTATAGGTATCATCGTGGAAAATCCCCGGATCATTTTTCGAATCGGTTCTTCAGGCTTCAGTCCGCCCGTAAGAAGCATTCCGGAGAAGGTTTCCGTGGTGCGTGAGGTCGCCGCCGCGAGACAGGCGATAATAATATCCGATCTGTCACCGGGGGTGATGATCAGGGAACCGTATTCGATCCGGGTAAGAAAATTCCTCAGCTGCATGGCCGCCACGGTTAAATTGTACACATGCCGATGAAGCTGATCACTGCCGTACAATACTTCCGCTCCCATAAATTCGGCGATCTCCCCTACGGTGGGTTTTCCTAAGAATTCCTCGTTCGGCACGGCGTATATCAACTGCTCCTTCCCGATGCCGCTCTTCTTCAAGCTTTTCATGATTGCTTCCGTGTCCTCGGGTCTCGAGCGGTTTACAATTGCTGCAATCGTCTTGCATCCCTTTTCATCGAGGGAGTCGTAGGCAAGCTCTATCGACCGCACCGTCTCCTCCACGTCCTTCTGATATGCGTTGGCCACCAGCAGGACCGGAGCCCCCAGGTTCTTGCTGACCTCTCCGTTTATATCGAACTCGAACGAAGCGGAAGAGCTTATATAGTCCGTCCCTTCGCAGAGGATGAACTCATATTTATCCTTTATACGATTGTATTTCGAGATGATCCCTTCGAGGAGGTCCTCTTCCTTTCCCTGGGATATGAGACCGCCGGCTTCATCAGCGGTATACCCGTACATCTCTTCCGCGGGGCTGTCGATTTTGAAATAGGTCGAAATAAGGTGTATGTCCTGATCGATCCCGCCCTTCTCCGGATCTACAGCTATGATCGGTCTGAAAAAACCGACCCTGTCGATATTACGGAGCAGCATCTCCATAACACCCAGCGATACGGCCGATTTCCCGCTCTTCGCCTCGGTCGCGGTAATATAGAGATTATTTGCCATACAATCCTCCGGTCTGTTCCACGGTTTGCGCCTCGGCGTGGGGTCTGGGCCGTATGAACAGCGGCGCTGTATAAATCTTAAGAGAAAACTAGTAACAAAACAAATAATGAAATTTTTTGTCGTGCTGCCGGGTGCTTCAATCCACCCTTTTAAACTTCCCCTTCGCGGTAACGCATACCGGACACTGTGAAGGGACATCCTTCACCAGGACATACGGTCACTCAGACTTTTCGTCATAAGGGTTCTCGGCGGTTTTCAGCACAAGAGCCATAACTTCCAGCCGTGAGCGGCAACCGGTTTTCGCGAAGATATTCTGCACGTACTTATTTGAGAGTGCCCCCGATCGTGGGGATGGAATTCTCCCTGAGACCGTGCTATATCAGCCGGTTGCGCTTTTTATGATAATCGTAACAGAAGCTGGTGTAGGAGACGGGTTTAAACGCCCGGCTGCCGTTACTCAGGCATACGATGCCGTCTGCATCTACCTCTTCGCAATAGATGCAGGTATCACACTTGAGGGTTTTCGGCTCCGGAATCGCCCATCCCCGGCTGGTGACTTCCTTCATCGGTGCCCGGGAGAACCTGGTAAAAACTCCCCGGAAATCCTTGATTTTCACGAGAAAGAAATAGATGAATTCACCGAAGGGAACGAAAATAATAACGATCCACCAGTACTGCGCACCCCGTTTGAATGCGTCCACCACCATCCAGATCGAAAAGGTGTAGGATAAAACCAACAGAACTATGGGCATAACCGGCCTCCCCTTCGAACTTAGGTTTTTAAGAAGAATGATTCAAGACCGGGGCCGCCGGACGCGTTGGACTTGAATTATACTCAGTGCAGTATTCGGCTCTTCGTCAAAAGACGGCTTGAGGGAGGGAAGACCGAAATCAACTGCTATCCGCGACAAAAAGGTTTGAAAAAAACTTCAATATCGGGTTTTGCAGCCCCTGAAAACCACCTGTTTATGCATTTTTTACGAAAAACCTAATAATTACCCGGCATTTTTATATAAAACAACAAAAATAAATCTTTTTATTTACATATACCACAACCGGGTGTACAATTTATGAGGTTACAAAATAAATCGCTGTTAGAGGAGGTACGAATGAGCGACAGAGCGAGTAGAAGAAAACTTTACACGCGGCCGACTTTTTTAGTCGCCTTGATTGTCATGCTGGTCTTCGTGGCTTTGGGTGTGATTACTCCCGAAGGCATGAGTAAGGCGGTCACCGCGACATTCGATTTCATGATTAAAAACTTCGGCTGGTCATTCATTCTCGGGGCAAGTGTATTTCTCTTCCTGATTATCTTCCTTCTGTTAAGCCCCGTCGGTCAGATTAAGCTGGGCCAAGACGATGAGAAGCCGGCTTATAAAAACTTTACGTGGTTTGCCATGCTGTTTAGCTGCGGAATGGGAATCGGACTGTTGTTCTGGGGGGTGTCCGAGCCTATATGGCACTACATTTGGCCTCCCTACGGGGATGCCAACACCGCCGAGGCCGCGCACCAGGCTATGCGCTACAGCTTTTTTCATTGGGGACTGCATCCCTGGGCCATTTATGCGGTTGTCGCGGGTGCGCTAGGCTATTTTTCCTACAGGAAGGGTCTTCCGATGCTGCTGAGCTCGACGCTGGAACCTATTCTCGGAAGGGAACGGATTCACGGTACGATTGGAACAATTGTTAACATCCTCGGTGTTTTCGCCACTCTTTTTGGTCTCGCGACTTCCCTAGGGCTCGGAGCCATGCAGATCGGCGCGGGACTGGAGATGGTATTCGAGATACCGAGCGGGGCCGGTACCTGGGTTATTATTGTTATAGTCATCACAGCCGGAGCGGTAATCTCCACCGCGACGGGTATCGATAAGGGGATAAAACGGCTCAGTCAGGCAAATATTCTTATTGCCGGACTGATAATGGCACTCATCTTCATCGTCGGTCCTACCCTGTTTATCCTGAGGACCCTTGTCCACTCGAGTGGAGATTATCTGCAGAATCTTTTCCATATGTCGTTCAATATGGACCCATCCGGCGCGGGCACCGAAGGCTGGACCGGTGCGTGGACTATTTTCTACTGGGCCTGGTGGATCGCCTGGGCGCCCTTTGTGGGGACATTTATAGCCCGGGTCTCCCGGGGACGGACAATCAGGAACTTCGTTATCGGTGTGCTGATGATTCCCGTCGGCGTAAGTATCGTATGGTTCAGCGTCTTCGGAGGTTCGGCACTGTTTATCGAACAGTTCGGAGCAGGAGGTATCGCCGATGCGGTGTCCGAAGACTCCGCTTTAGGATTTTTCACCATGCTGAGGTCGATGCCGGCGTCCTCGCTGCTCATCGTAGTGGCGATGTTGTCAGTTGCAATATTCTTCATCACATCATCCGACTCGGGCACATACGTCAATGGTATGCTCACTTCCCGGGGCGACCCCAACCCGCCTTTGGGCATGCGCATAATCTGGGGGGTCCTCGAAGGAGGAATCGCTGCGATACTGCTTTTCTCCGGAGGATTGGAAGCGCTGCAAACCGCTTCGGTTGTCGGAGGATTTCCCTTTATGATTGTCATGTTTTTCATGCTGTACTGTCTATTTAAAGCACTCTACAAGGAATTGCGGGAAGGAACACTCCCGATTCCCGACTGGAGGAAGAAAAGCTAAGACTCGGCAGCGGCTGAAGCCGCTGCCGGATTTTTACTCGGTGAAGGCCGACTGAGGTGCTCCGCCGGAGGCACCCCAGTCGGCCTGCCCCTTCTCGAGTTGTGCGCAAAGGCGTATCCCTACATCGAGCAAGATGTCCCCGATGCACGGATGCTCATCATCACCGGCCCGCGAATCGATCCCAGTCGGATCGAAAATGTATAAAGAAGGTTCAGCGAAAGAGGGGCGTCTTATCCGTTCCTTCGTCCCGAAACTCTACCGGTATTTCGCTGCCGGCGGTATGACCACCGCGGAGCTCATCGCAAAGCTCCTCTGAATCCGTCTCGCTATTCTCACCCCGAGAGGGGAACAATTACACTATACATCCGTTTATGAGTATATTTTATATATGGGTAGTGTTTCCGCAGTCCGAAAAGAGGCTCCCCTTACTTGGCTCAACGATCTCATCAGAAAGAGTGTGCAAGCGGCGAAGGGTGAAAACCGCCGGAGGCAGGCGGAAAATCAACGGAAACTCATCGAAGGAGCCGCCCGGCACAGGGTACAGACGGAGCTTATGAGTGTAGACAGTGCCGTCAAAGCTCACGAAAAGGCCCACATGGCTATTCTTGGAGGCGCCGCTGCAAGCGGAATTCAATACACCTATGCCAGAGGCCCCGGCGGAACCCGATACGCCGTCGGAGGCTCCATCAAGGTGGATTTTCAACCCATACCGGGTAACCCACAGGCCACCCTCGACAAGGCCCGGAGAATCCGCATGGCGGCCCTGGCCCCGGGCAACTCATCGGCAGCGGACCTGCGGGTCGCCGCCCGGGCCTACCGCCTGGAGCAGCAGGCACAGGAAAAACTCGAAGAAGAAAAACTTGAGGAGGACCGCAGCGCAGGCACCCGCCGTGAAGGCTCCTCATCTACAGAGTCAGCAAGCGGCCAGGACCTGCCGGGAACCCGGCAGCCGATGGACATTCTGGCATAGCAAAGTCGTCAAACCGGGATATAGACATAAGGGATGGAGCAGCGGCGCTGGGTTTGTTTCTTCATCCTTTGATAGTATCTTTTATGTATGAAGTATTTAATTACAACAATTCTCTTTCTTTTTCTTGCCGCGGGAGTATTCGCACAAACCGAAGAGGAATACAGTGACGATCTTATTTACGCCCAGGTTCGGAATGTACGGATAGCAGAGACATCTCCCGGTACGTATACCTTCTCCGTAACCGTCCGGCACAAGGACCAGGGATGGGACCACTATGCGGATTTGTGGCAGGTGATCGATACGGAAACCGGCGAACTCCTCGGTGAACGGGTCCTCGCCCATCCCCATGACAACGAACAGCCTTTTACCCGCAGTCAGCGGGGGATTGAGATTCCGGAAGATACTCAATCCGTCACCGTGCGTGCGAAATGCACGAAACACGGTTACAAGGGGAAGCAGGTCGTCGTAGATCTTTCTAAACCGGACGGAAAAAATTACACCATAGAGAGATAGAGAGCTCGCCGATGTCGGTCGACCGCATCCGGCGTTATCAGAACTGCATTTCGGTCAGCCATTCCGTGAGAGTTTCCTCGCGGCTTTTTCATCAGCGGCCTGCCCTTTTCGCTGATCTTTCCTGCCGATTTCCTGTTGTCCCGCATCGACGGCAGAATGATGTTGTCGAGAATGTTCAGATTTTTCAGCAGCGTCGGCACACGCAGACGGCTGAGCGGAAGAAGCGGATCGGTCCGCGTAGCAATAACGAGATGCAGGGACGGCGGCATATGTTCCAGCAGGAATACCATTCCCTCATGATAATCATCGAGCACAAGTATTACCCGGTGATCGAGTGCCGCGGTCTCATTTACCAGGACGGTGAGAAAACAGCAGGGGATCGTAATTCGGGGCCGATTCCAGCATCTGCAGCGCCGTCCTTCCCGGAGGATCCGGCAAGGTCTGGAGCGCCGATGTAAAGTACGTCCAAAAGCGAAGCGGGTTATTGTCCCGGTCGTCCAGTGAAAGCCAGGCAGCCCGGCCCTGATACGCCGTTATCCATTCGGCAAGCAGGGTAGACTTACCGTATCCCGCCGTCAACCCCTCCATCAGATGAGGACGACGAATGATGCCGGAAGGAAGAGAAGGGATAAATAATTTTGTCAAGACAACGGAGGTATCCATGAACCTGGTCTGCCCTCACATTCAGCAATAATCGGCATTCTAACACAATCTTTGAAAACAAGGGACTGTCCGGGGGATTAACTAAATTTTCCGCGAATCGTAGGCCCAGTGCAGAAGCGACTGCCTTTGTTTCGGGCGGCAGTCATAATCCCCTTCACGGCAGTTGTTTTCGACCTGTGTCCAGTGCCGTTTGTATGCCCGCCAGCGCTTGATCTGGCGCAGGTCATCCTCGTGCCGTCTGCCCTGGTAATATCTGCAATACCACTGGAACCAGCCGCGCGGATCGTCAGGATGGATCCAGCCCTTCTTCCTCCAGACGGAAAGCGGTTGGCTGGCGTTCACTTTAAAAAAGTTGAGTTCCGGGTCGTGCCGCACAGAACACAGCTTGGCGTTCCTGAACCAGTCGGCGGGAAATTCTTTTAGTCCGTCGGTCATATACTTGCCGCCGAACACCCCGAGCTCGAGCATTTGTTTGGGCGTCAGGTGCGGCTTGAAATCGGGATGGAAGTTCCCGCCCTTAGGCTCGGTCGGTTCATAAACATACCCCTTCTGCATGACATCGTTAACGGTGATCTTTCTACCCATATACTGATTATAGTAGAATATTTACAAAGAGTTAGAGAGTGCCCCCGATCGTGGGGATGAATCGATCCGCATCCGGTTGTCCCGGAAATCAGGATGGAGTATAATCCGCGCGACGGGAAACCCCGATGGAAGGAGGCAATACCTTGGACAAATCGATAATCATTATAGGCGGCGGGCTGTCCGGCCTCTCCGCCGGGTGTTACGGCCGGATGAACGGATACAAGACTACCGTCTTCGAGATGCACTCGATCCCCGGAGGGGTGTGCACCGCCTGGAAGCGGAAGGGATACACCATAGACGGGGCGGTCAACTGGGTGATCGGGACGAAGCCCGGCAACAGTTATCACCGGTTCTGGGAGGAGCTCGGAGTCGCCGGGGATTGGGAGGTCTATAATCACGAGATTGCTCTATCGGTGGAAAACCGGGAAGGCAAGATCTTCAATTTTTACTGCGACGCCGACAGGCTGGAGAGGCATATGCTCGAAATCGCCCCGGAGGACGCCGAGGCGATCCGGGAGCTGACCGGAGCTATCCGCCGGGCTTCGGAGTTTTCGATACCTGCGGACAAGCCGGAGGAGATGTACGGAGTTATCGACATGATCAAAATGGCCCGCATGCTCCCGCTGATGGGATTCATGAAGAAATGGTCCAAGGTAAGTGTAGGCGATTTTCTCGGCCGCTTCGAAAACCCCTACCTTAAGGAGGTCTTTCCCCTCGCCTTCCCGAACGATGCACCCATGGTCATGCTCGTCATGATGCTCGGCTGGCAGCACGCGAAGGCGGCGGGCTACGTCCTAGGCGGAGCGCTTCCCCTGGCGAAGGCCGTGGAAAAGCGGTACCTGGACTTGGGCGGCGTGGTCCACTACGACTCCCGGGTGGAGAAGATCCTCGTAGAGGACGACAGGGCGGTTGGGGTTCGCCTCGCAGACGGCGGCGAACATCGGGCCGATTGGGTTATATCGGCGGCCGACGGACGCACTACTATCTTCGACATGCTCGACGGAAAATATACCGATAAAGAGATCAGGGACAGGTACGAGAATCCGAACCTCTTCAAGCCCCTGGTCTACGTGAGCCTTGGGATCGAGGGGGAGTTAGAGGATCTGCCGCTTTCCCTCGATC
>JBKHAJ010000141.1:0-8912 GCA_046542935.1 Spirochaetia bacterium
GACAAAGCTCTTGAGCTGCCAGCGGGCGCTTACCAGCATATATCCTTCGAAGGGGGTCCCGGAATAGACGAACCGATCGAACAGGGTTGGAATTTTCGGATAGAAATAACAGAAGAAATCGTTTCGCTCATCATCGGTCAAATCGGTTTTCTTTAAAAGGTATTCGTACAGGATGGTTCCCGCGGTGTGGAGAATTTGAATTGTAAGAATCCGGCAACGCTGATACTCCAGGACCGCATCGGTAATAGACTTTGTCATGGCCCCCTCCGACGCGTTCCCCTCCCGGAGTTGGGCTATGCAATAGGCGTGCCATCGGATAGAGCGGGGACGGTAAGGGGAGAAAGATATATTTACAAGTATTTACATAGCCGTGAACACGCCGCTCCCGGCGGGGGCCGTCATTTTAAAGGAAGTATATCATTTTAGAAGCTCTTTAAAGTATTCGAGAATCCTCGCTTGGATCTCTTCGCGGGTGCCGAACCAGGAAAAGCCGGCTGCCTGTGCATGGCCTCCCCCGCCGAAATCCCTTGCCGCCGCTCCCACATCCACCGATGGGCGGGAGCGGAGTCCCACCGAGCACTCTCCGGGCTTTTCCTCTCGAATGAGAACCACCACTTCGACCCCCCGGGTGGTCTGGAGGAGCTGATACAGAGTATCCGAATCCCGTATGACGAATCCTCGGCCGGCGGTATCGGCGAGCTCTTCGTAGGTGTAGAGAAGCCTTCCTCCGAAGTGGGAGGAGGCCCGGAGAAGAAGCTTACCGAGAAGCCGGCGTGATTCGAGGGGCCGGTTCCCGTACATGAGGTGGAAAACCTTCGAGGGAGAACCTCCCGCTTCGGTAAGCTCGGCGGCGGCGCTGAAGGTGGGTCCCGACTTTTCCTTCACATGGCGAAAAAAGCCGGTATCGGTGCACAGTCCGAAGAGGAGGAGCTCGGCATCCTTCTCGGTCAGGGTATATCCGATGCTTTTCGCGATACGGAAGACGAGAAAGGTGGTCGACGGAGCGTCTTTCTCCACGAACCGTACGTCCCCGAAGGGAACTCCCGAGGCGTGGTGGTCCACTACCGCGGTGGGACGCCCTCGAAGAAGCGGCTCGAGATCCGCGAGTCGTTCGGGGGTGGAGGAGTCGACAACGATCACAGCGGAGTCCCCGGCTTCTCCTCGGGCGATGAAGGGGGCCGGATCGGCGAAGTCGTCCTCGAGGTCTAAAACCTCCGGGCGGACGAAGGGACCCGGAGACAGGGCGCAGGCCTCTTTCCCGAGGGAGGTAAGCAAATTTCTTAGGACAAGCTGACTGGCGAGGCAGTCTCCGTCCGGCTCCCGGTGTCCGAGGATGAGAAAAGCGTTGTTGCTTCGGATAAATTCTATAAACGTATCGGGTACTTCAAAGGGCATGGGAAAAATCTCCGTTAATCCTGGTAGGTCCTGCGTTCGGCGAGATAATCGCTCTTCGGATCCGCACTGTTATTGGATTTTATCTTCATCTTCAGGTGAGCGGCTATCTCGCTGAGCCTGCCGGGATGGGGGGAAAAGGAAAAGTTGGCGTCGGTTACGACTGCGAGGCTCAAGGATACTAAGGGCGTATCCACGTGTTCACCCTGACGGTTGACCGCGGGATAGAAACCTCTTTCGGCGTGCTGAAGGGAGAAGAACTCCATCCTCAGATTATCGAATTCTCGGCAGATATTTTCAAGGAGGTATTCGGGTATCGAATGTTCACTGATAGCGATGAAATCGTCCCCGCCGATGTGGCCGATTCTCATTTCCCCGGAGTAGTCGGAAAAGTGTTTGACGAAGATCTTTGCGGTGAGCTTGATCATCTCGTCGCCCCGGGCGAAGCCGTACTGATCATTGTACTCCTTGAAATTGTTGAGGTCGCCGTAGATAACCGTAAAGGTGCCCTTGGCAATGATCTCTTCCAGCCACACCCCGATTATCATGTTTCCGGGAAGCTCGGTCAAAGGATTGGAGTAGGATGCAATCTTGATTTCCATGTCGAAGGCCTTGGAGAGGAGCTGCTTAATTGTGATAGTTCCTAAGAGAAGCCCGTTCTTATCGACGATTACCACCGGATTGTAGAGCTCGTTGTGGTTCCGATTCATGGCAAGCTTTCCGAGGGTGCGCAGGTCGGTGTCCTCTCGGACGGTGAGCATGTCCGGGGTCGTGATGAACTCGACGTACCGCTTTTCGAAAAAGGCGAAGCCGTAGCGTCCGCCGATGGCACTGTAGAAGTCCTGCCGGGTGATGATGGAAACGGGGGTACCCATGTCGGTGATGACGATATGGTCCACCGAATGGTTGGTGCGAAAGAGATGATCCAGCTCGGAACAGGTCATCTTTTTCTTTTCGACGGTGTAGGGGCGGGTAAACAACTTCGAGATGGAGATATCGACGGCAAAGCGGGTGTGGTTGTAATCCTCGATCAGATCGTGGAGGAGGCGCTTTCGCTCGGGAACCTGGACTTCGGGGTACGGTTTGGGCCGGGCGAGGAAAAACCCCTGGGCAAAACGGACTCCCTGGCGAAAGACCGTCTTGAGCTCGTCGTACTTTTCGATTCCCTCGGCTATCATATGAGTTTCGACGCTGCCCGCGAAGGAGGCTATCGCTTTGACTAAGTTTTGCTTGTACGAGTTCAGATGGATGTCCGAGATAACTGCCCGGTCCAATTTCAGGAAGTGAGGGGTCATCGCCACTAGGGTGATGAGTCCGCTGTGACCGGCCCCGAAGTCGTCGAGGGCCACGTGAAAGCCCTGCTCTACGTAGTACCGTATGAGGCGCTCGAAGCCCCGGTAATCCTCTATGCTCGAGGTCTCGGTTATCTCGATGACGATCTTATTCAGATCTATCCCGAGGACCTTCAGATCCGACGGGGTAAAACCCTTTAAGAACTCGGGATTATTGAAGATGTGGGGGCTCACATTGAGGAAGAAGTATTTTGTCTTGAAGCTTGCCGGGAGATCGGCTATGCTCTTCAAAGCCTGGATTCGGCATGCGTATTCCAGCTCCCAGGCAAGACCGTATTCGCGGGCTCTCTCGAACATGGTTGCGGGGTTTTCGAAAGGATGCTCACCCCGGGACAGAATTTCGTAGCCGAATATGTCCCCGGTATACAGATCGAAGATGGGTTGAAAATGAGGCGTTATAGATCCTTTTTCGAGCATCGCTCTGAAGCGGCCCGGGCTCTCGGCTGCCGCAGAATGTGTGTGTTTTTCCATGAGGATCCCTCTAAGGGTAATCCGAATAGTAGATACTTGGGGTTAAAATCTAGTTAGGCGGCCGTTGCGATTATGTTAGAAACCGTGTTTTTATCGCTCTTCGCGGCTCTCCTCTCCGGGCTCCTCGTCATAAGGACTATCTACAAGTTCAAGGCCGGGGTTTTTAGGAGGGGAATCTATTCGCTGGATGAAGGGGTGTTGCTGATCGTCCTGAGATCTCTCTTAGGAGTGCCCCTCTTAGCCGCGGTCGTTTTCTATTTTCTAGATCCCCTGGCCCCGGAATGGACGCGAATCGATCTGCCCGTATGGATGCGTTTCGCAGGGGTCTTCCTCGGCTGCGCCGCCTTGGTCCTTCTCATCAGGGCCCATCGGGTCTTGGGACGCTACTTCAGTCCCACCCTGCGCTTTCAGCGGGATCACCGGCTGGTGACCGAGGGCCCCTCTTTTCCGAAAAAACCGAATCAACCGACTAGATCTTTCCGCTTCTCGGAGAGCATGCGAATATGCCGCTTTTCTTCGTCGATGATATCTCCCGCCGCCTGCTTGGACGCCGAAGGGGTAACCTGGTAGAGTTCGTAGAAGAAGAGCAGGGTGTCCTTTTCGAATCCGATGGCCGTCTCTACCGCTTCGAGGATACCGGAGGCCTTTTTCGCCTGTTGGACGGCACGGTCTTCGCCGATGAAGAACCGCGAATCCGTGGTCGCTCTGATATATTCACTTATCTCTTCCCAGTCCTCCTTACCAATTTCGAGGGCCGGGGCCTCTTTTTCGAGGCGCGAGAAATAGGCGTAATGCCTGTCTTCCTCTTCGGCAAGGAAGTTGAAGAAATCGCGCATGTCGGGATCGTCGGTCCGCTTTGCAACCGCGGTATAAAAGGCCTTTCCGCTCTTTTCGATCTCCATCGCCAGGGTATAAATTTCATCACTCGAGAATACGATGCTCATCCGTTCCTCCTCGAAGGAATCATATAACTTAATGTTTCTAATAGCAATGAAGCAACAAGATTATCCAAAAATTAGTAATAATAGACAATATTTCTCGACTATGCTCTGGTAAAGTGGAGATGCTGCTAATAAAGGGGGGGGTCCCCCCTGCACTGGCTGCACCTTGAAGTCCACGTATAAAAAGGCTGGCAAGTGATGGGCGAATGTATTGTACTGGGTGCGGGAATAAGCGGATGTGCGGTAGGCAGCGCCCTTGCGGAACAGGGAAACCGGGTAACCATCCTGGAAAGCGATAGTATTATCGGCGGTAAGGTCCTGGATTACTGCTGCAAGGCCACCGATTCGTGCGTACGATGCGGTGTTTGCGTTGCCCACACACGGCTGAGTGAATCCCTCTCTCATCCTCATATAACTTTCTTAACAGGGGCCTCGGTGGATACCGCCGCCGTTCAGCCCGACAGCGTCACCCTTCAGATCGAGCTCAAGAACCCGGGAATAGATTATCACCTCTGTTCCTTCTGCGGAAAGTGCGTCGATGCCTGTCCGGAGGGGGCCATTGAAACCTACCGCAGGGGTGAGCTCGTTCAGTATCGAATCGACTACTCCAAGTGCCGCCTCCATAAGGGGGAATCCTGCGACATCTGTTCTTCCGTCTGCCCCGAAGGGGCGATACGCACGGGGAAGCCGGTGGTTCGACGGAGCATCTCCGGGGACAGAGCGATCTTGGCGACGGGGCATTCGGTGTTCGACGCGGCGAAGAAGCCCCGGTATGCCTACGGCAGGAGCGACAAGGTCTACACCGGAAGCGAGGTGGAAAAAATCCTCACCGGCCGATCTTACATTGGGAAGGCGGACGAGGACATCGCCTTTATCCAGTGCGTCGGTTCCCGGGATCCCGAGATCGGACGGAATTACTGCTCCGCGGTCTGCTGCGCCTATGCGGTACGGATGGCCCGGATGCTCAAATACCGGAACCCCGGTGCAACGGTGACCGTCTACTACATCGATATACAGAACTTCGATAAGGAGTACACCCTCCTGCGCCGGGAGACCGAGGAGCTCGGGGTCCGGTTCGTCCGGGGAGTGCCCTTCAAAATCGAGGAGTCCGCCGACGGAAGACTCAGGATGCTTATCGAAAACCCGGACGGTGATGCGACTCTGGTCCACCACGATTACGCGGTGCTCTCGGTGGGGATGGGGCCCGCGGAGACCGGAACGGATGCGGCCTTGAAACTCGGAATCCACTTAGATGAAAGCGGATTCGCCGACAGTCGAATCGGCCCGGTACGGGTCTGCGGGACCTGCGGTGAGCCTCAGAGTATTATGGACAGTATCGAGTCGGCCGGAGCTTTGGCCCTCGAGATTGGGAAAGAGATATGAGCGGAAATGATATCGAAAAGTTGGGTGTTTTCCTCAAAAGTTCCCTCGAGGAAATATCCCGGGCTGTATCCTTCACGGCGGATATACCGAAGGAGAACATCATTATCCTTAAAAATAAGCGGGACAAGCTCGTCGACGAGATAGCCGGGGCCGCGGCAAAACGGGGGTTTACCCGGCTTGTTTTGGGGGGATTCTCCCCCATTTTCGATGCCGGGCTTATTGCCGCCGTTGCAGAAAGGGCCGGTCTGCCCGAGGCTGCGGTGGCCGCGGTGGCCGGTCCGGATGAACGCGAGTTTACCCGGGCAATCGGTCGTCTCGAGTCTTTGACGGATGTCGAGCTTCTCCGTCTTCCCGCCTCCAAGCATGTCTGTGTGGTCGGGAGCGGAATAGCCGGGATTACCGCGGCAAGGGAACTCGCCGAAAGGGACTACACCGTAACACTGATCGAGGATGGGCTCGAACCGGAGGGTGTCGCGGCCCGGACCGCGGGCGAGCTTCCCGAGAAAGTGGAGCTCCTCCTCGAGAGCGACATTGAACGTGTGGACGGCGGATCGGGCGACTTTACCGTGACCGTATCCACCCCCGAGGGAAAGGTGCGCATATACGCCGGGGCGATAATCGTTGCGACGGGAGATACCGGGAAAAAGGAATCGGGTCCTTCGATTCCGGACTTCCCCGGAGTGGTTCCGGCCGGTGAGCTCCTCGATACGGTCCGCTCGCTGCCGCGGAAGCCGGATGTCCGGACCGTGGGACTCGTTCTGGACTTGGAGCTGGACGAGACGGTGGCGAGCAGCGAAATGGCCTTTGCTCTCGGCAGAGCTGTTCAGGAAACGGGGAATTTTCAGGTCTATCTCTTCTGCCGGGACGTTCGTGTAGCCGATTTGTCCCTGGAAACACGGTACGACGACTTCAGGGACTCGGGGGCGGTCATCGTCAAGTACTCGGATCTCGAGATACGTCCCGGTGGAGATACCGCGAAGGAGGGGGCTGTCGTCGAATGCTTCGACGAAAACCTCGGCCGTGATATCGCGGTCCGGTGCGATCTCGTGGGGGTGAGTGAATACGGACTAAAAGGGCAGTCCTATAGTCCGACCGCCCGCCGCCTCGGAATCGAAACGGACCGGCTCAAGATGCTTCAGGAGAACAATGTCCACCTCCTGCGTCACGAGACCAATCGACCGGGGATCTTCGCCGTCGGGGCCTGCAGAGGCACTTACTATATCCCCGCCGCGGTAAAGGAAGCGAAAGCTGCGGCCCTTGCCGTTGATGCGCTTCTCGGCAGCGGCGAGATCGCCACCGACACACTGAACGCCCGGGTGGATGCCGATAAGTGCGTGCTCTGCCTGACCTGTATTCGGAGCTGCCCTCACAAGGCGATGTACGTGAACCGGGAGAAGGGGGCCGCAGAGAGCTATCCCCAGGTCTGCAGGAGGTGCGGGATCTGCGCCGGGGAATGTCCGGCCAAGGCTATAACACTGCCCGCCTTCAGCGACGAGGTCCTTTTAGCGGAAGCGTGAGGCCGAAGCCACGGATGTGATGTGATGGATGTAAAGAAAATGAACAACAAGGCAAACGATAAAAAAATAGTAGCCCTCTGCTGTGAGAATTCGAGCTTCAAAGCCGCCTCCGCGGCAACCGACACCGATGTTCTCGAGGATGTCCGGATCGTTCCCCTTCCCTGTTCGGGGAAAACCGAGATCGATCTGGTCCTGCAGTTCCTAGAGGCGGGATATGAGGGAGTCTTGGTCCTGGGCTGTCCGAAGGACAACTGCATGTTCATGCGGGGGAGCATCCGGGCGGAGAAGCGGGTCGATAAGATCCGGGCAACCTTGAGAGAGATCGGCATGGACGAGAACAGGGTGAGGATGGAGTTTTTGAGCTCCCTCGATACCCACAAGTTCGTTCGGGCGGTCCGAGAGATGAAGGAATACGTTGCGGGGACCGCGGATGCCGCGGGCTCCGGAGGAGCACAGCAAGAATGATAACGGCCGTACAAAAACCCTTTGCCGAGATCTACGAAACGGTGAAGGAATATAAAAATCTTTTGATCCTCGGCTGCGGGACCTGTGTGACGGTCTGTATGGCCGGCGGTGACAAAGAGGTCAAGGTATTGGGCTCCGCCCTCCGCCTTGCCAACAAACAGAATAATGTGGAGATGACGGTTCTCGAGGACACCATCGAGCGGCAGTGCGACCGGGAATTCTTTGAGGACCCCGCGGTTACTGAAGCCTTCGAGCGGGCGGATGCGGTGTTGAGCATGGCCTGCGGAGTGGGGGTCCAGTACGCAAGCGAGGTATTCCCCGGCAAGCGGGTTATACCGGCGCTCAATACCAAATTCTACGGCACCAACCTGGAGCAGGGGGTGTGGGGCGAGCGGTGTGCCGGATGCGGCGACTGTGTTCTCGAGCGGTTCGGGGGCATCTGTCCGGTGGCCCGGTGCTCGAAGAGCTTACTGAACGGCCCCTGCGGAGGTTCCCAGGACGGGATGTGCGAGGTGGACCCGGAGAACATCGAGTGCGGCTGGCAGCTTATTTTCGACCGGTTGAAGGAGCTCGGCATGCTCGATCGGCTCGAGGCGAATGAGCCGGTCAAGGATTGGAGCACAGGCCGGGACGGCGGTCCCGGAAAGATCGTCAGAGAGGATATGGTACTGTAAGATGTCGACTGCAGCGGTAGAAAAAAAAGCAGAAAAAAAAGAGACGAAAGTAACGGAGGCCGGGCTCAAGTCGGGGAGCAACCTCGAGCGGGTCCTCGAGTCGGGGAGTTTCGCGGTCACCGCCGAGCTCGGGCCGCCGAAGAGCGCCGATGTCGAGCTCATCAAGGAGAAGGCGGGGCACCTGAAAGGGATCGTGGATGCGGTCAATATTACCGATAACCAGACCGCTATCGTGCGGATGTCTTCGATAGGGGCGGGACTTCTCGCGCTTCGGGAGGGGCTCGAGCCGGTGGTGCAGATCACCTGCCGGGACCGGAACCGGATTGCCATGCAGAGCGATGTCCTCGGCGCCTACGCCTTAGGGCTCAAAAATATATTGGCTATTAGCGGTGATCATCAGGTGTTCGGGAACCACGACACCTGTAAGAATGTCTACGATGTGGATTCGATCCAGCTTCTCTCCATCCTCAAGGGGATGCGGGACGGGCTGTTCGTGAACGGCGAGGAGATCCGCAACTCCAAGAAGGCGGAGATCGTCGAGCCCAAGATCTATATCGGGGCGGCGGCCAACCCCTTCGGCGATCCTTTCGAGTTTAGGGTGATCCGTCTTGCCAAGAAGGTCGCCGCCGGGGCCGACTTCATCCAGACCCAGTGTATCTACGACATGGACCGGTTCGAATGGTGGATGGAAGGGGTCCGTGAGCGGGGCCTGCACGA
>JBKHAJ010000142.1:0-8880 GCA_046542935.1 Spirochaetia bacterium
CTATATAGCTCTCCCCGGATTCGGAAAAATTATCGATCCGGGCGGTCCCGAAGATGACCCTATCGATGACGGCACCGTAGCGTGCGGCCGCCTGCCTGACAATCTCCCGGTCGGAAAGGGCGTTCACCGGAATGTCCGCGGGAAGGGGGCGGACGGCGAATCCCGCGTCGGTAAGAATTTCCAGAATCCCCGCCGCGCAGTCGGACACATCGAGGGGATTTCCCGCCCGGTCCACATCGATACAGAGTATTCCGGTGGGTATTGCCTTGGCCCGGGAAGCAACCGTGTACGAGAGCTTCAGCGACTGCTCCCTTACCAGCCTCTCCAAACCCTCGACCTGAATGTAGAGCTCGTCGGACACCTCCTCGAGCCCTTCCATCGCTTCGCCGAGGGAGAGGGCGACCCGCAGATCATCGCTTCCCACAAAACGGGGTATTCCCCGATAGTATTCGGCGTAGCCGTCGGGTCCCGTCCGGATCACCGCCGACTCGGCCCCCATCCGTCCGCCGGAAAGGAGCTTCCGGTGAACCACACGCAGGCGTACCCCTTCGAGAGGAGGCGCATCAGGACCGGTGCCTCCGGTAACCCTGAACCGGAAGGGTTCGGCGAACTCCTCGTTGACGAAGGTCGACTGCGGGGCGGATACTGTCGAAATGGTGATTCGGCGGACCGCCTCCATGGCCTTGTTGATATTCCGCTCGAATTTTATCGGCGCGTTGTCGATCCCGGACCGGGAGGCGGCACCGGCGGCTTCGAGATAGCGAAGGGCCGCTGCGTTGAACCTCCTGTCCTCCATCAGCATATCCCCCTCCCGTTCCGGTCCCGATACGGCGGCTTCCCGTTCGGCGAACACCGCTTCCATCCGGGCCTTCTCCGCTAAGAGGGCCTGCCGGTTATATTTTCCAAGGAGGTAGACGGTAACCGAGCCGTCGGCCCTGCTGATCCACTTCTCCTCGACGGTGAAATCACCGATCTGCGCGGCGGACTCCTGTCTGATGGTTTGGACCATCTCCTCCTCGTAGGCCTCGAGGGTATCCCTGGCTTCGACGGTCGTTTCGGCTGATATTCTGACTCCGATGAATCTGGTCACCTCCGCTATCAGGGAATACACAGCGGCGTTTTCGGCCTGGGCTAGATCTCCCTCGGCGCTCGTCCCCACTCCGGAAAAGTACATCGAGGTTGCGTCCGCCTCGGGCGGATGGGTCACCCATACCGGGGCCGTCCCTCCCGTCCGTGCCGCCGAAGCACAGGAGGCGAATACTATAACCGCCGCTGCGGTGATGAGTCCAAGGAGCGTCCAACTGCGGTTCATACCGATCCGTGCCTCCTAGTACAATCCGGTATCGAAGGTTATGGATTTACCCCGAAAATAAACCCGGTACATTCCCTCGAGCCCGGGGATTCCCTCGGTAACATCGTAAATAGTGTCCTCGAGTTCCTCGATGCCGCCGATAAAGGCCACCTGATATCGGGTCTCCTCGGCGGAGGCCGACAAAGTGCGAACATCTTCACTCTTCCGCTCGAGCTTTCGCCTGAACTCGCTCATCATTCTCGGATCGGGGGTGTTCTGGACGATGAGATCGTAGTTGATCCCGTCGCGCAAGGCGTCACGCATGTATATCCCGGCCTGATTCATCGCCAGGGGCATCGCCTTGTATATCGACGATTGCAGGGCGTTGTTGATTGCATCGAGCTGTGAGCTCGTAGAGAAGGTCCGGGGGCTGTTGTACGGGACCGATCCCAAAAGAGTCCCCGTGGAAGCCTCGAAGAGTTTGACCGTGACCAGGGCCTTACCGTAGTGGCGGTTCCCCTCGGTCTCCCCCGATGTGGTCGCGTCGAGCTCGAAATAGACGTCGGCGTTCAGACGCTGGGCGATCCACTGGATCATGGTCATCTCCCGTCCGGTCTGCTCCTCAAAGGCGAGCTGCTGTTCCCTCTTGAGCTCCTCGATCTGCCGTGAATCGACGACCCTGACTCCCTGGTCGGCAAGATACCCGTTGGCCATGGTAACCGCGCTTTTCATGAGAAAGGGATCTTCCGCCGATTCCTCGTCGAAGTAGACCATATAGATCATACGGTTAAGGTATTCGTCCAAGAATTCCCGTTCCTCGGGCGTCAGCTCCGGCTCCTCCGCGGCGGCGGCGTCTCCGTATTTCGGCTCCTTACCCTCCTCTCGGACCGAGGTATCCGGCCCGCTCGTCAAAGCGGTCCGGGGCGGGGGTGTACCCTTTGCCCCCACGGCTCCCGCTCCGAAAGGTGAGCCGGGGGTAAGCTTACCTCCCCATATCCGGTTTTCCCTCAAGACCGTTTCCACTGCGGCGAGATCGACTTGGATCATAATCGCCGTCCGCCAAATGTCCCCGTCCCGTTCACGGCCGAGGAGCTCGAGGCTGTCGTTTATCACGAAGAGGTTAGCGTTGGGAACGCCGTAGATTGCTTCCTCGAGCTCCGGCCTCTTCGCCGTAGAGGCGGGAATCCCGATCATCTCCACCACCGCTTTTTGCACGGCGTCCATCTTGGCGGTGTTCAAGGCCTCGGTCTGGGATATTCCGGCACCCCTTCCGTAGTACCGGGGAGGACCCGACGGTTCGCCGGCCGGTCCCGGAGTGGCGCAGCCGAGCACAGTCAGAATCGCGGCTGAAAAGAGGGCCGCGCGCATCAACACTTTCATCTTCATCCTCCTTAGTACCGGAATTGGATGCCGCCTCCGGCGAGTATGCCGCCGTAGGAGTTGCCCCACAGGCCGAACCAGTAAGAATACCCCGCCTCCACGAAAATCCGTACACTGTCCCCAAGCAGGTAGTTGATGCCGATCTGGGCAAGAAAACCGAGGTGGGACAAAAGAAATTGGTCCTGATCCCAAAAGGGAAGTATCATACCGATCCCCCCCGCGGCGGTCGGCGTTATCTGGAATCGGCCGAACCAGATGTTCCCCTCGACACCGAAATAACCGTTCATGGGGAATCCGAAGAAGACCCAGCCGATCTTTGTGACCGGGACCTCGAGACCGACTATCGGCCGGGCGTGGTAGAATCCTCGGTTGAATCCCTGTCGGATTCCCACGGTAACGTCGGCGAGGGACGGGTTATCCGGGGGAAGGAGTGCATGGGCGTACACCGTCGAGTCCGCACCGAGTCTCGGCACTTCGTTGAGCTGGTCCCCGATCCTCGGTGTTCCCTGGGAGTAGATGATCTTGGCGACCGAGACCTCCCTGCTGACATCTTTGACCACCAGCAGTCCGGTGGAGTCCATCACTTGATGTCCCGATCTGAGCTCGACTTGCTCCACTACGGTGTACTCGTCCCCGAGCTTGACTCCCATGTTCTCGCCGAATTCGATGAGGACCTCGCCGCGCATGACGTCGACAATCCCGGTCTTGAGCTGGAACTCCGGCACCTTTCGGACCTCGTACTCGAGCTGCAGGGGGATCAGATCCACCGCCTCCCGGACGGCCCGGGATGCCACCTCGTCCTCACCGGTCGTCCGTACGGTAAAGTGGGCTATTGTTCTCGACTCTTCGACGTTGATTACGGTAAAGGCGGTCTCCAGCTCCGCAAAGTAGTCCCGGCCGTCTCTGCCGACGTCGAAATAGGTCAGGGTGGGAACGACAACGAGGAACGACCCTACCAGACGGTTGAAGTCGGTCTCGGTAAAGGCCTCCCGGCCGAGCTGCACCGATTCGGGTATTTCGGCCCTCTCTTCCTTGTATCTTCGGATCCGGTCGATGAACTCGTTGACGTCGGACGAAGCCAAGCGGTAGTTCATCCCTATGACATTGAACCGTCCGAGATTGACGAACACACTTTTTATCCTCTCGTCGACCATGCCCAAGGCTTGGGGAGGTACGTCCCAGTCGTAATAACTCAAGGCAAATACGGCCAGGTCCCTCTTTTCGGTAACCTCCTGTGCCGTCGAAAGTTTGCACAATACGAATACAAGCGTAAGGACGATCACTACCCTTTTCATTCCGCCCTGCTCCTTTCCATTAATTTTTTTATGAAATAGCTGAAACCTCTTCCGGTTCCGTTTTACCCGTAAGCTCCGCCCGTTCACTCAGGAGTATAATCGCCCCCAGTACGAGGGGGGCTTCTTCCGATCCGTTCTCCAAGCGAATCGAAAGCCCGGCGGCTCCCGCGTCCTCGGAGGAAAGATCGATCCAGACGAACCCATCCTCGTCGGGCGTTACCCCTCCGTTACCTATCTTCACCGGCCGATAAGCAGGCTCGGCCTCGCCGAAAGAGTATTCTATACCCAGGTTTCCCCGCTCTTCGGGAAAATAGAGTCCCAAGGAAACCCGCTCACCCCCCGCATCCAAGGAGGGAAGGAGGAGAGAACCTTTCGGATCGAGGTGAACTCGGCCCGGTGTAAACCGCACGGACCCTTGGACCGCTATATCGGAAGGTTTTTCGCCCTCGCCGAATCCCTCCGCGTAGCGGACCGCGCTTCCGTACCTCTCCCGGGAACCCTTTGCAAAGGGATTTTCGAAAGCTCCGGGCCGCCCTCGGTCGTCCCGGGTGTGGATCCCGAGCTCGTCAATTATTCCGGTAACACCCCGATCTCCTCCGAGCTCGAGAGAAGAAACCGTCCCGTCGGGAGCATTCGAGGACCGGTGCCTGCCGGTTAGTCTCCCGTCCTGATACCATATCCATTCGATACCCTCATCGGCAGGATATGCCGAAAGGATCATCGTAATCGGCCCTCCGGGGACTGCGGGAAAAATTCCGGAGGGGATGTCCTCGGCAAGACCCGCCGCATCGAACCTGCCCCTAAGCTCTCCCCGCCGGTCTATATCCAAGGCAAAGACGGTATCTCCGGAAGCGTTCGAGAATCGAAGAAGCCGGCCTGCTTCTGTCTCTGCGCTAACGAGCATCCGGATGACCGTTGAAAAGGGGTGTTCGCCGAAGACGAGCGGCTCGATTCCGGAGAAGACCACCCCGGAGGATCCCTCGAGGCTCAGTCCGTACAGACTGTCCCGCACGTCGAAGAGGGGGTTCCCTATCTCCTCGGCGACACCACCGCTCCCCGCGTACCCGCCGTCGTTGTAATTCCCGCGCAAATGGAAGAGATCGGCGTAATGTTCCGCCGGACCGATATCCCCCTTCAAAGCGGTCGTCGACCGGGACACGTACACGTCGGTCTCGAGGGCCTCCTGAGAGTGGAAATCGTCCAGATCGTACGGCTGAAAGGGGAAGAGCTCCGCCTTGAGACTGTAGACTCCCTCCACTTCCGGAGACCTCCAGCGGGCCTTGACCGTGCCGGAGGTGACCGTTCCCTCGTAGATGATCTTGTCTCCCATCCTCCACACCAGATACGGTCTTGCCTCCGCCGGGGCCTCCACCGCGGCGAAAAGAATGACCTCCGAATCGGGCTCCACCGAAACAGGCAGAGTACTTATGCGCCGGATCGCGTATTCATCGTCTACGATAAAGAAACGGACACTCTCCCGCTGGAGAAGGGTTTCCTCGGCGTCGTACACCGAGGATTCGAGGACGTAGAGGCCGGGCTCGACTCTAGGTATCTCCAAGTCGGGAAGTGAATCGCTCCCATCCAGTTCGAAAGAGCTCGAAGCTCGGGACGATCCCTTCTCGGATTCCAAACTGAAGTCGATTCGCGAGGGCGCAACGTCCCCTTCGAGGAGGGCCAGCGAAACCGTAACCGCGTCTCCCGGGCTTAAAAAAGATCCCGGGACAACCGTTTCGACCTGAAGAGACACACTCTTCTCTTCGGGCTCCTCGAAATCAAAGGGAGCCTCACAGGAAAAGAGGAAGAAGGAAGTTATAAGCGCGGCTGCAACGGCGGTTCTCGAAATTTGCACGGGATGTCCTTAATTGTAATATTACCACATTTTATCCGCGAATCAACGGAATAAACTTGAGAAATCCAACCAGTTTGAGATACTATTGCATTTTATGGCGGTGAACCGAGCTCTCATACACCTTGCGAATCTCGCGGCGAATATCCGAACCGTAAGAAGGATTATCGGAACAGGCGTCAAGATCTGTATGGCCGTCAAAGCCGATGCCTACGGACACGGATCGGTGGAAATCGTCCGGGCCGCCTCCCGCGAGGGGGTCGACTGCTTCGGAGTCGCCAATATACAGGAAGGGGCCGAATTACGCCGGGCCGGAATCGACGACGAGATCATCGTCTACGGACCGGCGGTTCCCGACGAATACGATCGGCTCATCGATAATCGTCTCAACCCATTCGTCGCCGGCGCGGAGGGGATAGTCGCCCTCGACCGGGCGGCCCGCATCAAAGGGGTCCGTCTGCCGGTTCATCTCAAGATCGATACCGGGATGGGCAGGATCGGGTGTACCCCCGAAGACGCCCCGGAATTGGCGGCGCTGATAGCGGAAAGCGGCAACCTACACCTAGCCGGTACCTGTACCCATTTCGCCTGTTCGGACAGCGCCGAACCGGCGTTTACCGAAGGACAGATCGAGAGATTCGAATCCGCTCTCGAGGCGATCCGTGCGAGGGGGATAGATCCCGGAATACGCCACGCCGCCAATTCCGGGGCGGTGATCGGACATCCCCGGACCCGTTACGACATGGTCCGCCCGGGAATCATGCTCTATGGGTATTATCCCTCCAAGGAACAGCCGAGAAAGGAGAAACTCTTAGCTGTTATGGAGCTGAGGACCCGGATCACCTTTATAAAGAGAGTCCCCGCGGGGACTCCCCTCTCCTACGGTTCGATCTACCGTACATCCACGGAGACCCTTGTGGCCACCGTCCCGCTGGGATACGCGGACGGTCTGAACCGGAGGTTGTCCAACCGCCTCGAGGTGACCTGCAAGGGGAAGACCTATTCCCTGGCGGGGAGGATCTGCATGGATTTGTCTATGATCGATTTGGGGCCCGACTCGGACGCCGGGCTCTACGACGAGGTTACCCTCTTCGGACCTCCGCCGGCGGCCTCCGACGCGGAGACCCTCGCGGACCTCCTCGATACCATCCCCTACGAGATAACCTGCTCCGTGGGGGGACGAATCCCCCGGTACTACTGCGACTAGAAGAGGCTGTCGCCGCCGAAGATATCCCCCATAGGATCGATCGATTCGGGTCTTCCGGATCCGAAGGGGGTGGAGGCCCGGTCCATCTTTTCGTAGAGCTTGAGAATATACCTGACCTGGCTCAGCTTCCAGGCGACGGTGCGCCGCTGCTTTTGGAACTCTTGGAAGAACTCGTCGGTGGAATAACCCGACCACAGCCTCTCGGGGGCTATATCGTAGCGCTGATAGATCCTGTAAAGACTGCCGACCCGGAAAAACTCCCTTTCTAAGAGAAACACTACCCGGCGCATCCGGAACAGCGCGGGACTCACCTCGATCTTGTCCTTGACCGCCTCGCCGGTGCTCCGGCCCGCCCGGGAGTCCTGGGCCCACCGCTGGAATATCCGGTTGTGCCGCATCAGCTCCTGATAGGCGGGATTGAACCGATCCAAATATTCCAAGTACTGGCGGGCGTATCCTTTGATGACCGCTGGGGCGTTAGGGATGAATCCCTCGAGATTCTGCCGGTACCAGTCATCGGCAAATCCCCGGATAGTTTCGGGATCCACCGAGAGCCGCCGGAGCTGTTTATTCCTCAACTGCTCCACCGCGCTCCCCGGTTCCGCCAGAAACTCCTGCCCCAGGGCGTTTCGACAAACGACCCTGCCCTCGGTGCAGGTGACGAGAATCGAGCCTTCCGGCGCGACGGTCACCGTAAACTCCGTCCCCCGTACCCCCAGGACGGCGCTCTCGGTGGCTACGGTGACTTCCGTACCGGTCAGCTTCTGCACCTTGAGCCCCAGAGATCCTCCCATGAGCTCGAATCGGACCCTGTCGCCGGTGGACACCGATTCCACGGTAAAGTAGAAAGCGGTGTCCTGCATGACCCTCACCAGGCTCTCGTTGCCGGTTTCCCGGGTGACAAGAACCTCGGCGTATCCGTCCATTCCGGTCTCCACCAGATCGTACCGCTCCAGATCGAGGCCGATGTCGACTTCCGGCCACTCCATAATCTCACCGTTCCGATGAACACTCACGTCCCCTTCCAGGTAGTCCACAACCCCGGAAAAAAAGCCGTCCTGCGCGTAAGCGGACGAGCAGAGCCCCCCGGCAAGGAGCATCAGGTACACGTATCGTAGCAGCGTTTTCATGGATTATTCCTATAGCCCGGAGTATACCACCGGGAGGTATCGATTTCAATCATAGACACTCCGGAGGATTCGCAGGATGTCATCCCGGGAATACTCGGCGGGATTGTAAGTCCCCGAAGCGTCACCCATCGATACCTCCGCAATCCGGGGAAGGTCCTCCTCCGTAACTTTCCCGGTCGCGGCAAAGGTGCGCGGGAGCCCGGTTCGCTCTTCGAGCTCCTTTCGCAGGCGGTCGACGGCACCGAGGACCCCTCGAGCACGTTCTTCCCGAGGCGTTTCCGCATAGACCTCCGGACCCGCGATAAAGAGGAGGGCCTCCCCCAGGTCCTCCGCGTACTGTGCCCCCGCGTGCTCGAGGTTGAAACGGAGCACTTCGGGAAGGAGAATGCTCATGGCGACGCCGTGCGGGACATGGCAGTCAGACCCGACGCTGTGTCCGATAGTGTGTACCAACCCCACCATGGAGTTGGAAAAGGCGATCCCCGCCAGGGTGGAGGCTAAGGCCAAATCCAACCGTTTTTCGACGTCCCGAGGCTTCTCGAGGACATCGAGAAGATTTTCACTGATCTTCCTCATCGCCGTTCCCGCGTAGGCGTCGCTCAAGGGATTCTTCGCAAGGCAGGTGAAGGCCTCCACGGCATGGGTCAAGGCGTCCATGGCGGTCGCCGCGGTAATCGGCGGCGGGAGGGTCACCGTCATTCTCGGATCGACGAAGGCGACATCGGGAAGCA
>JBKHAJ010000143.1:0-8756 GCA_046542935.1 Spirochaetia bacterium
ATGGGGGGACAACCATACTACTAACCTCCTTAAGGGAGTATGGGGGATCTATCCTTTAATACACCCGAAAGAGGCCTGGTAATTTAAAAACCCCATTCTTTGGGGCTTTATATATCGGGCTGAGTGGATTTGAACCACCGACCTCTCGGTCCCGAACCGAGCGCGCTAGCCCCTGCGCTACAGCCCGCTTTTTACCTGATGGAACCGCCGTACGAGCGACCGGCCGCAGCAGGTAATTTTTTCGTAAAATAAAAAACCCCGGTAATCCGGGGCTGAATCGGGAGCGACGGGACTTGAACCCGCGATCCCCGGCTTGACAGGCCGGTGCGATAACCAACTTCGCCACGCCCCCTCATTTCAAATGAGGTGATCACTATACCCACTATCCAAAATCGTGTCAATAGGACGATCCGCGCCGTTTATTTTTAATCGGTATTCCATTTCCGGCGGCCGCCTTGACCCAAGAATTGACACACCGTATTTTCACATGATAATCTGCGTAACAGTCTATGAGAAAAAGGAACTAAGTCTATGTCCTCACGAGATATACGCAGAGCGAAAAAGAAGAAAAAAAGCACCGAAACCAACACCGAGGTCGAAAAAAAGCGGAAAAACAAGCCGATTCTGTACCTTTTCAGCGTGGTTCTCCTCGTCATTATCGTCGTCACCTTCGTCGGGGGCCCGGTCGCGGGCAATGTCGCCCAGGGCGAGCGGCTCATTTTCGGGGAATACGCCGGCCGGGAAATCGAATTCCGTTACGGGAACTACTTCGCCCAGCAGACCCAGATTCTGTCCGAACAGGTCAGGTCCGGCGGTCAGGCGAACAATATGATAAACGAAGCCTATCAGGTTTGGCGAGGGGCCTTCGAGCGTTCGGTAGTGCACGAGGGAATTCTCTATCAGGCGGACAAAGCGGGGCTTACCATCTCCGACGATCTTATCGACCGAAGACTAACCGAATACGGACCGTACGTGGAAAACGGAGAGTTCAGTGAAGAGCGGTACCGGAACACACCGAACTCGGAGAAGCTGACCACCCGGAAACTCTTTCGTGAAAACCTGAAAGAGGAACAGTACCGGGAGGACCTCTTCGATAACACGAAGATACATCAAGGAGAGCTCGAGTTTATAATGAGCATGGCCGAAAACGAGCGGAGCTTCCGGTACGTCTCCTACTCCTTCGACGATTATCCCGAAGAAGAGGTCATCGCCTTCGGGCGGACAAACGCCGATCTCTTCCGCAGAATCAAGCTGAGTAAGATTACCATCAACACCAGCAGAGAAGAAGCGGAAGCGGTCCTGAATCAGCTCGAAGAAAACCCCGGACGCTTCGAAGATCTTGCGAGGACCCAATCATCCGATATATACGCCGAAACGGGCGGGGAAATGGATTGGCTACACTATTACGAGCTCGAGAGAGAGTTTCCCACCGAAGATTCCCTCGACGAGGTATTCTCCCTTACCCCGGGCGAATTGAGCGGAATCATCCCCGACGAGGACGAGACTCTCTGGCGGATCTACCGGTGTGAATCTCCGGCGGTGGCACCCGACTTCGATGCGGAGGAGACCGTTGAAACGGCCAGGGAGTATATGGTCCGCTTCGAGGCCGGTATTATCGAAGACTATCTCGTGGAAGAGGCCCGGTCCTTCATTGCAGAGGCACGGGACACCGGCTTTATCGATGCGTCCATCTCCACGGGGCTGCAGGTGGAAGGAACCGAATACTTTCCCCTGAATTACGGTAATTCCTACTTCTTCAAACCGGTGCGTCCCTTGAATCCCGATTCCGACGCTCTTTCCACCGCTCCCTACAGCGAGCAGTTCTTTTTAGAAACCTTTTCCCTCGAGGAAGGGGAAATTTCCGACCCGGTCGTTCTCGACAGGAATGTCCTGGTGATGGAGCCCGCTAACATTCGAAACACCCCGGAAGAAGAGCTTGTGCAGCTCGAGAACTACTACTCATTCATCGAGAGGGAAATCAAAGAAGAGGATATGAGTAATCATTTCCTGACCTCCGAAAAGCTCGAAGACAACTTCGATCCGGTCTTTACCAGATATTTTATTCAAAATCAGACGGAAGGCTGATGCCCGACCAGGCCCCTGAGCTTATCGATACCGGCAACGGTTTGACCGTACGGTTCAGGGGCCGGTTTCTCTACTCCCCTTCCGATCCGGTCGGCGCTGTCGAAAAACGCATTATCGGCCGGAGCTATCCCGAACGGACCCTGTACATTCTTCCCTCACCCCTGCTCTTTTATGGAATGGATAGACTCCTAGACCGGATCGAAGAGACGTCCCACGTCCTGTGCTTGGAGACCGATCAGGCCCTGATGGCCCTTTCGGCTTCTTACTTCTCACACCGGTTTCTTAACGATACACGGATAAGTTATATCAGGAGCGATTCTCCTTCCACGGTACTCTCCTACATACGGAAGCTGAATCCCCGCCGCTTCCGCAGGAGTGTGCTTCTGCCCCTTACGGGGGGATATTCTCTGGACTCGAGGCGGTATACCCGAATAGCCGAGGCGGTAAGCAGCGAGATAAGCAGGCTCTGGCAGGACACCATGACCAGGTCGCACATGGGCCGGAGATGGATGAGGAATATCTTTACAAACCTTCGCTTTCATCCGCCGACCGCGCACGCTCTCCCCGTAACCGATAAGCCCGTAGCGGTAGCGGGCGCGGGCGAGTCGCTGGAGGGGAGCCTTCCGCTGCTTCGAGCTCTTCGAAATGAAGTATGGCTTCTCGCCGTGGATACCGCTCTGCCCGTTCTCCTCGCAGCGGGAATCGTTCCCGACGCGGTGTGCGCTGTGGAGGCTCAACAGGCGAACGTGTACGATTTTATGCCCCCCTCCGGACTCGACCTACCCGGCGCCGGAAAGTCCGCCGAAGCCGCCGGCCTCCTCCTCTGTGATTTGAGCTCCTATCCCGGAGCGGTCAGGGCCGCCGGCGGCGGACCGGTGCGGTATTTCTTATCATCCTTCGAGCGGCTCAAGGTCTTCGACCGCCTCGAGGCGCACGGGCTCATGCCGCCCGAAGTCCCGCCTTTAGGATCGATCGGTATCACCTCGCTCTATATAGCTTCACACATTACCTTAAGAACGGTCCTCTATACCGGCCTCGACTTCGCGTACACTCCGGGGAAGACCCACGCCCGGGGGGCCCCCTCGCACACCGCCCGTTTGAGCACAGCGGACAGGCTTACCGGTCACACCCAGTACCCGACCACAGCGCTTCGCCCTTGGATCCGTGCCGCCGGGAGAGAACGAGAGTATGTCAACACCGACTACGTTCTCTTTTCATATGCGGCGAAGCTTGCCGAGCTCGTCGAAACAAACGGCCGGTTCGTCGATATCGGGGGACGGGGAGTCCGTCATCCGGGCCGAACCGCGTTGACGGTGAGAGAGATCCGGAAGGTGATAGGTGAGACGGAGGGGGCCGGCACACCCCCAACCGGAGCTCCGGAGTCGCCCCGGGATCGGCGGAGAAGGATCGGCGAATTTTTCCGGGGGGAGTACGCTCTCTTAGAGCGGGTTATGGATGGGGGAAGGCGCTATTTGGCCGTCGATCAGAGTCCTAAGGCGGCACGCGAGCTTCGGGGTGTCTTCGAAGATGCCGACTATCTCTATTTCCACTTTCCCGATCCCCCTCCGCTGCCCTTAGAAGATCCGAATTTCGTCAAACGGGTACTGCTCTCGGCTGAAGAGTACACGTACAGAATCAGACCCTTAGTCGAGTCCCTCTCTACTCCTCACCTGTCTTGAGGACCGACAGAAAAGCGCTCTGCGGAAGCTCTACGTTTCCGACCATCTTCATCTTTTTCTTACCCGCCTTCTGCTTTTCTAAAAGCTTTCTCTTTCGGCTGATGTCGCCTCCGTAACACTTGGATGTTACATCCTTCCGAAGTGCGGAGATGGTTTCCCGGGCGATAACATCTCTGCCGATAGATCCCTGGATGGGGATTTTGAACTGGTGCCGGGGGATTTCCTGTTTAAGCTTTTCGCACACCTGCCGGGCCCGGGCGTAGGCGCGCTCCCGGTGGACGAGCTGCGAGAGGGCGTCCACCGATTTTCCGTTTATGAGGATATCGAGTTTGACCAGATCGGAATCCCTGTAGCCGACGAGCTCGTAGTCGAAGGAAGCGTAGCCCCTGCTTATCGACTTGAGCTTGTCGTAGAAGTCGAAAAGGACCTCCGCGAGGGGCATCTCGTAGACGAGTTCGACCCGTTTTTCGTCGAGGTACTGCAGGTCCTGCTGGATACCCCGCTTCTCGGTGCACAGGGTAATGACGTTTCCCAGATATTCGTCGGGGGTTATAAAGCTCGCCTTGATGTAGGGTTCCTCGGTACGCACGATATCGGTGGGCTCGGGGAACTTCAAGGGATTGTCGATCTCCACGCTCTCGCCGTCTTTCATGGTAATCCGGTAGCGTACCGAGGGCGAGGTAAACACGATGGATAGGTCGAATTCCCGCTCGAGCCGCTCCTGGATCACTTCGAGATGGAGGAGGCCTAAGAATCCGCAGCGAAAACCGAAGCCCAAGGCCGCGGAGGCGTCCTTCTCGTAGACCAGGCTCGAATCGTTGAGCTTGAGCCGGTCCAGGGCCGCATGGAGCTCCTCGTAATCGTTGGAGTCCACCGGGTAGATCGAGCTGAAGACGACCGGCTTGACCAGCCGGAACCCCGGACAGGGACGGGCGCAGGGCCGATTCTCGGAGGTAACGGTGTCGCCGATGTTGACGTCGGAGATGGTCTTGATGCCCGCTATAATATACCCGACCTGTCCCGCGGAGAGCTCCTCCCGGGACTTGAAGCCGATCTCGAATATGCCGGTTTCCTCGACCTTGTACACCGCCTTGTTCGACCAGAACTTGATCTCCTGACCCGGTTTGATCCGCCCGTCGAAAACCCGTACGTGTATTATGACTCCCCGGTAAGAATCGTAGTGGCTGTCGAAGATGCACGCCTTCAAAGGCTCATCCTCGGAACCTTCCGGCGGGGGAATCAGCTCGACGATCTTTTCTAAGAGCTCCGGCACTCCTTTCCCGGTTTTCGCCGAGACGATCGCCGCGGATTCGCTGTCGAGACCTAAATCGTGGTCGATCTGTCTCTTGACCTCTTCGATATCGGCGCTGGGAAGATCGATCTTGTTGATTACCGGAATCACCTCTAAGTCGTGCTCTATGGCCATATACATATTGGAGACCGTCTGTGCCTGGGCCCCCTGGGTGGCGTCGATCAGGAGAAGGGCCCCCTCGCACGAAGAGATAGCCCTCGACACCTCGTAGGAGAAATCGACATGGCCCGGAGTGTCGACAAAGTTCAGGCTGAACTCCTCTCCGTTCGCGGCGGTGTACGGAAGGGTTATGGCCTGGGACTTAATAGTAATTCCCCGCTCCCGCTCGATGTCCATGGTATCGAGCATCTGATCGTGGAAATCCCGCTCTGAGAGAATATGGGCGAGCTGGATAAACCTGTCGGACAAGGTGGATTTCCCGTGATCGATATGCGCTATTATGCAGAAATTGCGGATATGCTTCGTTTTTTTACTCATTTAATATCTCTTGATCGAGGTCGGACGTTTTACTTCTCGTCGAGGACCTTCCTGACGGTGGTGTATAATGTATCAATATCGAAGGGTTTTTGCAAGAAAGCGTCGGCACCGTCCTTTTCGGTCAAGGGGATGTTCTCGACTTGGGGATTCCCCGACATCATGATGACCTTGATAGCAGGAAGCTCGCTGCGGATCCGCCGGGCAAGCTCGTCTCCGTTGATGAAGGGAAGGGTAAAATCGGTCAGCAGGAGATCGATGGGCTCTTTACTCTTTTCGCAGATCAAAAGGGCCTCACCGCCGTTTCTGGCCTCCAAGATGTAGTATCCCTTCCGCCTAAGAATTCTCCCCGCGAGCCGGCGGAGGTGGTCTTCGTCCTCCACGATGAGTATCCGTTCCGATCCTTCGACCCTGTCCGGCTCGGAACCGGCCGTTTCGGAAACCTCTTCCGTCCCATCTTTCAAGGGAAGGAGAATGGTAAAATCGGTCCCCTTGCCGGTTTCGGTACGTACCTTGATGTACCCTCCCGACTGATCTATTATGCCGTAGACCATGGAAAGTCCCAATCCGGTCCCCTGCTCATCACCCTTCGTCGTAAAGAAGGGCTCGAAGATCTTTGCCAGATAATCGCTGTCTATTCCCATACCATTGTCGGAGACCCGAATACCGACGTAGCTTCCCGGGGGAACAACTCCATTGACCGCCGTCTCCGGCTTGGTTATTATCCGCGTTTCGGTAAGGACAACCAGCCGCCCCCCCTCGGGCATGGCGTCCCGTGCGTTGACCGCCAAGTTGACCAGAACCTGCTCGAGCTGCCCCGGGTCGATGTATACCAGGGGCTCCTCGGCATCGAGAAAAAACTGCATGTTGATCTCTTCCGAGATCAGTCTGCTGATCATCTTTTCAATGTTCTGGATAAGAGTGTTGATGTTGACCGTCTGAGGCTTCATAACATCTCTACGGCTGAAAACGAGAAGCTGCTTGGTAAGCTTGACCGCCCGATGCACCGCGCCTTTCAGGTTCTGGATATCCGGCTCGATGTCCTCATCGGTCAGGCTCTTCTCCCGGATCATGGTTATGTAGCCGAGGATAACGGTGAGGATATTATTGAAATCGTGGGCGACCCCGCCGGCGAGGCGACCCACCGCCTCCATCTTCTGGGAGTGCTTGAGCTGTTCCTCCAAACACTTCCGCTCGGTAATGTCGATAAGATATCCCTTGACTTGTATTATTCCGCCGTCTTCGAAGTGGGCTATCAGATTCGCCAGGACGTTTATCCGGCCCCTGCCCGGGGTCACGAAGGTTATCTCCGAGAGGCTCAGCTTTTTATGGAGCTCGAGATTTTTCCAGAAACGGTTTCTTTCTTCGGTTTCCGGAAAGAGATCGTTTAGATTATGCTCGAGGGCTTGATCACGGTCGGCGAACCCGAACATACGGACGAATGACGAATTGCAGTCCTGAAGGTTTCCTTCCCCATCGCAGATAAAGTCACCGGACAGATCCTCTTCGAAGAACTCCCGGTATTTCTCTTCACTCAGCTGCAGCTTCTTGTCCATGGATGACTTGTAGAGGGCCATCTCGATGGTCGTCCGGAGCGAGCGTTCGTCGAAGGGCTTGGTAATGTACCCGAAGGGCTCGATGATCTTGGCCCGATCGATGGTGACAGTATCGGCGAAGGCGGTCAGAAAGACAACCGGTATCCGGTAGCGGTCCCGGATGATACCCGCCGCCTGGACTCCGTCCATCTCTCCCTGAAGCTGAATATCCATAAGCACCAGATGGGGGGCGGTTTTCTCGATACCCGCGATTGCCTCCTCCCCCGAGCCGAATATTCCGCAGACCGCGTAGCCGGCGCTCTTTAATTGGTTCTGGATGTCCAGGGCTACAATTTTCTCGTCTTCGACTATGAGGATTCGAGCGTCCTTCACTTCCTGCCCCCATTGAGGCGGTCCAGGATATCCCCGGTGGCTTTGAAGTCCTCCCTGCGGCATGCGAGAAGGAGTTTCAAAAAGAGCTCCTCGGTTTGCTCGTACTGATCGGGAGTGAGCTTTTGTTTTACCGCGTCGGTCATTCTTTCGATCGAAGAAAAATCGAGTTCTTTGAGGGCGTCCCGGGCGGAATTCCGAAAATCCTCGAAGCTGTCGAAGGAGTAGCGGCTCCCGTTCTTCCCTTGAGACCCCGTTCCGTTGTCCCGGGAGTGGAGGATCTCTTCATCGAAACGGCCGCCCGCCCCCTCCCGAAAGGGAATATATACGGTAAACACGCTTCCCGTACCTACCTCGGAGGTAAACCGTAATTTACCCCTGAGCTGCTCGACACGCTTCTTGACTATGGTAAGCCCTATGCCCAGCCCCCCGTACGACCGGGTGTAGGTGGTGTCGGCCTGGGCGAAGGGGGTAAAAATATACCCCTCCTTTTCTTTAGGTATCCCGATTCCGGTGTCCCTGACCTCAAACCGGAGATATTCTCTGCCCTCTTCGTCGAGAACCTCGGTAGAGGCGGTGAGGATTATCGATCCTTCGGGGGTAAACTTACAGGCGTTCTCCAGGAGATGTTTGAGGATCTCCCGAATAAAGGCGGGATCGGAGATAATACGCCTCGGGAAGCCCTCGTGTATGACCGCCGAGAAGGCGACTCCCTTGTTTTCGGTCAAAGGACAGAAATCGACCATGAGCCCTTCGATAAGCTCCTTCGCGTCGATTTCCGTTTCCCGGGGGATTACGGCAGTGCCTGCGGTTTCCATCCGGGTGAACTTGAGGATCGTATTGATAATGTCGAGAAGTCCCCTTCCCGACTCCCTAATGATATCCAAATTTTCCACAAGCTGACCCCGGTCGTGCATCTCCCGGGAAACCTCGGCGAGGCCGATTATACTGTTCAAAGGGGTCCTCAGCTCGTGGCTTATGTTCGCTAGGAATTCGCTCTTAGCTCTGTCGGCGAACTCCGCTTCCATTTTGGCCCGTTGGAGCTCCATCTCATAGGTATACCGGTCGGTAATGTCCCGGATCACAATGACCCGGCCGTATTCGGTCCCGTCGTCTCCCGTTATGGGCGATTCGAAGAATTCCACCGGCACAACCGCCTTCGGGGTCTTGATAAAGGTAAAGCGTTTCCCGGTGAGGGTCTCCTCCTCGACGAACATCTCCCGCACGAAGCCGAGATTTTTTCGGGTCAGGTACTCGGCGCTATACCCCGTAAGCCGTTCC
>JBKHAJ010000144.1:0-8673 GCA_046542935.1 Spirochaetia bacterium
TCTCCGGAAAGGAGAAAGAGAAGGGTTATATCCTCGAGGACGACATCGTTCAGGACAGCCGGTTGGATACGGTCCGGCCTCAATGCCCCGCCCGACTCCGGACCCGGGATCAAAGCGGCCGCCTCGGCCAAGAAATCCCCGGCCCGTTCGGTCCCGGCACGGTACAGCCCGGCGGCGACGGAGTACTTCATCTCGAATAGTTTCCGCTCGAGGGAATCGAACCCTCCCGGAAAAAGGCCGGAAAGACGGAGGTAGTCGAGGGCCCGTACATGGAGCTCCCCGGCGGGAACGGTAAGAAAGAGGCGGGAAAAAGCTGATTGCCACCCCTCACGGCCGAGTCTGCTCGCGGCGGCCGCTTCGAAGAGAAGAAGCTCGTCATCGGAAGCGGCGGAGTCGGGAAACCGTTCTTTTATCTCTTCCAGGAGCTCGAGGGAAGACCTGTTTTCGAGAAGCCAGTACCGTGCCTCCAGAAGGATGCGGTAAGCCCGGTAGGTCCCGTACCGATCGACCAGCTCCTCGGCGAGAGAAAGGCACCGGAGGTACTCCTCCCGCTCGAGACACCGTTCGGCGAGCTTGAATCCCGCGTCCCTCTTCCACGGCTCTACTCCGGATTCCCACTCCGTCTCGAGCATCTCCCGGGCCTCGTCGCTCCTGCCGATACGCGTAAAAACCAGGGCCATGGCGGTAGCGGAGCCGGGTCCCAGCCGGTGAATCTCCCCCGGGTCTACCTCTTGGAACGAAATCTCTTCGAGGAAGGCGTATGAGCCCCGGAGGAGAGTTTCCTCGACGACCTCCCCGTCCATCTCCCAGATTTTCTCGGACCCGCAGCTCGACGCGAGAACGACGAAGGCGAAACACAAGCTCAAGAGATGATGCGGGCGGATAAAATAATACATGGGAAATAGATTATAATTCGGGGATAAAGATCTTCGAATCGGTGTAGATGAGGTCGGGATTTTCGATGCCGTTCCATCGGGCGATTATGCCGTAGTGCCAGGGGGTTCTATAAAAAGAAGCGGAAAGATCCCACAGTGTGTCTCCCCGCTTGATCCAATACCATGCGCCGCCGAGCACCTCCGGTTCCGGTCCGCCCTCCGGAGGGGGTTCGGCGGGCGGGGGTTCGGCGGGCGGCTCTTCGGCTGTATCGGCGGCGGCACTCTCTTCCGCCTCGGAGGGCTCCTCAATTTCCGGGGGCTCCTCCTCTTGGACCACTGTCTCTTGGTTTTCTCCCCGGGCCAACAGCGGGGGGATCTCCTCGCCGCTTATACTGCGATAGATAAAGAATCCGGCAATCCCCAGGATAATGAGCCCGAGAATGACGAGCCCCACTATCAGCCACGGGCTCGACCTCCGGACCTCCCGCCCGATAGGCTCGGAGATGACGGCGGATTCGGCGAACATCTCCTCTTCCGGTTCTTCTTCGAGCTCTTCATTGACGGTGGGATCGATATCGAAATCGGGTATGTCGTAGAGGTTGTCCTCCTCGAGGGCGTCGAGACTGACGCTCAGGCTCTGTTTTTGCCCCGAGCTTATGTCGGCGGCGGTGGCGATCAGATTCTTCTCCTGATCGATACCGAGGACGAGCTCGACTTCAGGATCACCCTTCGAGGCGGGCTCGATATTGTCGATGATGAGGCTGCCTATGTAGAGGGCATTCTGCAGTTCCTTTCCGTCGCCTCGATAGAGGTCGATCTGAACGCTGGATTGATTGTCGTTGACCGTGGTCAGGACCAGCCTCTTCTTCTGCTCCGCTCTTTCCTCGATAATCGGGAAATAGGAGCGGTTGGCAATTTTTATTCCGATTGTGGAATCGCTCACGATTACTCCTTCAAAGGCTATCGAATTCTATTCTCCCGAGGGCGTTTTGTCAATGTTACCATTTCTTGACAAGTAATCACCCAAAACCCATAATGGACCTATGGTTTTAGCCGTCGTACTTATAATTATCGGTGTATTAGCCGTTGTCTTTCTAGCATTTTTTCTCATCCGGCGAAAGGGGTCCGGCGGTACCGGGAAGGAAAAGGACCGGGGAGCCGTAATCCGGGAGGCCAACAAGAAACTGGCCCAGAACCCGAAGGACGCCGACGCCCTCCTCTCCCTCGGGAAGCTCCACTTCAAAGAAGGTGATTTCGAGAAAGCCTTGAAGAATTATTCCACTTTGATCGATCTCTGCGCGACGAATCCCGACCTCGATGAGTTCGATATCACCGTCAAACATGCCTTGAGCGCGATGAAACTGGGTAACTACGACACCGCATACAAGAGTTTCGTTATTGCCCGAACGATGAACCAGGAATCCTTCGAAGTCAATTACAACCTTGGCTATCTCGAGTATCTCAAGAAGAACTACGAAAAGGCGGCGGCAATGCTCCGTCAGGCCAAGAACACCAATCCGGAGCACATACCGACCTTGAGGTACCTCGGGCACAGCCTCTACAAGCTCAAAAAGTACAAGGAAGCCGCGGCAATGCTCCGTAAAACCGTCGAGCACGAGCCCGACGACAAGGAATCGCTCTTTACCGTGGCCCAGTGCTTCTACGAAATCGGACAGAACGAGCAAGCCACCAAGCTCTTTACCCACTTGAGGACCGATCCCGCCATCGGTCCACTAGCCTCCCTCTACGCGGGAACGATCCACATCAACCAGCGTAAGTACCAGGAGGCGATCATGGATTTCGAGATCGGCCTCAGGCACGTAAAAATGAAGCCCGAGACTAACCTCGAGATCAAATACCGCCTTGCCGCCGCATACATCCAGATCCAGGAAATCGGCAAGGCGGTACAGCTGCTCTCCGAGATCCAGGAGGTCGATCCGGTCTACAAGGACGTCCCCAACCTCATAAAAAAGTACCGGGAGCTCAACTCGAACAAGCATCTCCAGACATATTTGATGGCCCCGCCCTCCGAATTCGCGACCCTCTGCAGAAGAATCGCCGAGAACTACTTTAAGAAAGCCAAGACCAAGATCCTCGACATATCGTTACAGAAATCGGAATTCGCCGACATCCTCGCCGAGGTTTCCACGGCCAAATGGGAAGACCTTATCCTGTACCGGATTATCCGCACCGGCGGCCAGGTAGGGGAGCTGCTTCTCCGCGATCTCTACGGGCGTCTGAAGGAAGTCAAGGCGGGACGGGGGTTCTGTATAACCGCCGGGGAGTTTACCGAGGGGGCCCACCAGTTCGTGGAGGCCCGGCTCATCGACCTGGTGGAAAAAAAGGACCTGATCAAGATTCTCAATTCTATCTAGAGCTTACGAACGATAAGAAAGGTACGCTCTTTTTCGGACCCGGAGTCGATCCCCGTACCCGTTTCCGCGGGGGGAAGGGGCGGCGCGGGAACGATCTCCGCCGAGGCACCCCGTATCTCCAGCTTACTCAATTCGGCCGCGGCGGTTTCGAAGCGCCCCTTGTACCCCAGGAGCCAGCCCGCCGGACGGGTTATCCCCAAGAGCACATCGACATACCGCTTCAATTCTCCGAGGGCCCGGAATACCGCCCCGTCGAACCCCGGGTCGAGCTCCTCGAGGGTCCGGTCGGCAACCTCCACGTTGTCGAGTCCGGCTACCGCCGCCGCGGCATACCGAAGGAAGCCCGCCTTCCGGGCGGAACGCTCGACTAGGACAAAGCGGCGCCGGGGTTCGAAAATCGCTAGGGGGATGCCGGGGAACCCCCCGCCCGACCCCGCGTCGGCGATGAGTGATCCCGGCAGGGTCCTGAGCAGGGGGAGTCCCCGGAGACTGTCGATGATGTGTTCGGTCACATCCTCGCCCCGGGCGACGAGGCCCACTTTACGGTTCCACTCTTCGAGGATCTCCCGATAGCGTTTAAGCCGGGTGAGTTGCTCTTCTTCATACTGAACGGACCATTTTGTAAGGGCCGATTCAATCCTTGACTTCATCCTTCCCGCCCCGGAGCATCATCATGAGCACCGCAATGTCGGAGTTTCTTACTCCTGAAATCCGGGAGGCCTGTCCGAGGGAGAGGGGGCGCACCGTTTTGAGCTTTTCCCGCGCTTCCACCGAGAGTCCCTCGGCCCGGTCGTAGTCGAAGCCGGCGGGGATCTTCATCCCCTCCATCTTCCGAAACCTGCCTATCTGCCTATCCTGCCTGCGTATGTATCCCTCGTACTTGACGTCGAGGACCGCCGCCTCGACCCAATCCGGCCTGTAACCCTCGAATCTCCGGTCGAGCGACAAGAGGAGGTCCGGCTCGTACGAGGGGTCCTTGAGTGCCTGTTCCAAGAGCTTTCCCTTGATTCCCCGGTACTCCGCCGGCAGCTTCGCCTCGTCCTCGCCGGTAATACGGCGTGAGGCGAGAAGCTCCTTGATCTCGTCGAGATTCCTCCGCTTCTCCTCCAACCGCTCCCGCATCTCCTCGGTCAGTAGCCCGGCACGAACCGCCTTTTCCGCGAGGCGCAAGTCCGCGCTGTCGTGGCGGAGGCAGAGGCGGTACTCCGCCCGGGATGTGAACATCCGGTAGGGCTCGTTGGTCCCGAGGGTCACAAGATCGTCGATGAGAACACCTATGTAGGCCTCGTCCCGCCCGAGGACGAGGGGCTCCCGGCCTGCGAGGCGGTTCGCGGCGTTGATCCCCGCGAGGAGTCCCTGCCCCGCCGCCTCTTCGTATCCGGAGGTTCCGTTGGTCTGTCCGGCAATGAACAGTCCCTCGATGAATTTACACTCCAGATTGGGATACAGCTGCCTCGGATCGATGTAATCATATTCCACGGCATACCCCGGACGCATGATCACCACTTCCTCGAGGCCGTCGATGGTGTGCAGGAACTCGTCCTGCACCTCCTCCGGAAGGGACGAGGATATTCCGTTCAAGTACATCTCCTCGGTATTCAGCCCCTCCGGTTCGATAAAAACCTGATGCCGTGTCCGGTCCGGGAACCGGACAACCTTGTCCTCGATGGACGGACAATACCGGGGTCCCACCCCTAGTATGACTCCGCCGTAGAGGGGGGAACGGTGGATGTTGTTCCGGATAATCTCGTGTGTCCCCTCGTTGGTATAGGTGATGTAGCAGGGAACGTTCGGCCGGTCTACCTCCGTACACCCGAAGGAAAAGGGTATCACCGCAGTATCCCCCTGCTGTTCCTCGAGAACGGAGAAGTTCACCGAGGACCTCAGGACCCGGGCCGGGGTTCCCGTCTTGAGCCTCCCCACGGTAAAACCCAACCTCCTCAAGGCGCTTCCGAGACCCACCGCTGCGGGTTCCCCGAGCCTGCCGGAGCTTTGAGAATAGTCACCGATAAATACGGATGCCTCCATGAAAGTTCCGGTGGTGAGCACCACCGTACGGGCGGTGATTTTTCGGCCCCGTTCGGTTATCACTCCCTCGACCCTTCGCCGGTCGGACGAGAGAATGAGGTCGACCACGGTATCCTGAAAGAGATTCAGCCCCGGCTGGAGCTCCAGGGCATGCTTGGCGAGAAGGCTGTAGAGAGGTTTGTCCGCCTGTGCCCGGGGGCTCTGCACCGCGGGCCCCCTGCTCTTGTTGAGCATTCTGAACTGGATCATGGAGGCGTCGATGAGCCGGGCCATCTGTCCGCCTAAGGCGTCGATTTCCCGGACCATGTTCCCCTTGGAAAGCCCCCCGACGGCGGGATTACACGACATCCTCCCTATCGTATCGAGACTCTGGGTAATAAACAGTGTCGAGTAATCGAGGCGGGCTAAGGCCAGAGCCGCTTCGATTCCGGCATGCCCCCCGCCTATGACAACAGCGTCGAAATCCATTACCGGTCCGCTACTCGATGCTCCGTTCGACCCGAAAGCGGTACTCTTCCCGGCCGTAGCGGTCGGTCACCGCCACGGAGAGTTCGTCGGCGAAACTAAAGGGAAGCTGTATCATTGTTTCGTTCCACCAAAGTCCGTCCTTTCCCCTGACGTAGGGGACCGAATGCCGTCCCTCCAGGGTATACCTTTGGCCGTCGATAACGAAGTTAAAGGTGTACCATTTGAAATCGGCGTGCTCGATCTTCCTTCTGCCGAGACCGACGGCTATTTGGGGCTTTTTCCCTTCCCCCGCCTCGATGTACTCGACTTGCATATATCCGAGAGCATCCTCCACTCGGGGGGCCGGGAGGACGGTGTAGACTATTGTAGGGGGCTTTTCATCCGCCGGGGCCTCGGGGAGGGGCCTCTTCTGTTCTATCACCGGAGCGGGGGGCTCGGGGATGGCGGTATCGGGGGATATTTCGGGCTCCGAGGCGCACCCCAAAAGGATACCCGCGGATATTACGGCAACGGTGACGACCCACGCTGCAGCCTTTGAAAACTCGTATGCTACTTTCATTCGATCATTCATTCGATTATTTTCCTACGCAGAAGTTCGAAAAGATTTCGTCGAGAATATCCTCTCTCGTCACCTCGCCGGTGATCTCGCCGAGAGACTGAAGGGCCTCGTGTACGTCAGGGGCAATCATATCCAATGGCGCGCCCCCCTGTATACCCCCCCGGGCGTTCTCGAGGGCCTCCACGGCGGAATCGAGGAGCCTCTTTTGCCGCATACTGTCTATGACCGGCTCTCCGACGTCGACCCGGGCGCCCCCTAAGGCCCGTCGCTTTATCTCTTCCTCGAGCTCCTTGAACCCCTCGCCGGTGACCGCACTGACCGGGAAGTATCCCTCCGGGGGGCCGGTGTCGACGGTGTCGATCTTGTTCCATACGCGTACCGCCCGGGAGCCTAAAAGCTCGATCCGCTCCGCGTCCTCTCCGGTCTCTCCGGCCGCGGCGTCTACCAGGTACAGAACGACATCCGCTCCGCTCAAAACCTGTTCGGTCCGCCGGATACCCTCCGCTTCCAAGGGATGATCCGCCGTACGCATCCCGGCGGTGTCGTAGAGAATCCCGGGAATACCCCCGAGGGTGATCCACGACTCGATGTAGTCCCGGGTCGTTCCGTGGATCTCCGAGACGATGGAGCGGTCCTCCCTCAAGAACAGATTGAACAGGGATGATTTCCCCGCATTGGTTTTCCCGGCAAGGGCAACCCTTATTCCCTCCCGGAAAAGCCGTCCGGTGGAGTAGGTATTGCTCAAACTCCGTATCGAACGGATGACCGTATCGATTTCCTCGAGAGGCACCGGTCGGTCCTCCGCCTCCCCCTCGTCCTCGGAATAGTCGAGCTGGAGCTCGATGAGCCCCATGAGCCTGAGGAGATCCCCCTTAGCGGCGTCGATCCTTTCGGCCACCGCTCCGGAGAGTCTGGCCAAGGCCAGCGATTGAGCGGCCCCCGACTTGGCGGTCACGACCTCGTGAACCGCCTCCGCCCGGGTCAGGTCGAGCTTTCCGTTCAAAAAGGCCCGGAAGGTAAACTCTCCGCGGTTCGCCTGCCTGAAACCGGCCCTTCGGAGGGCTTCGAGAATTCTCTGTATTCCCGGGGGGCTTCCGTGGACGAAGAGCTCCACCGACTCTTCACCGGTGTAGCTGTGAGGCGGGCGGTACACCGCGGCGAGGACGTCATCCAAGGGAACGCCTTCGGGACCTTCTGCGAGGGTCCCCCGGCTCAAGCTGTGCGAGGGGGTCTCGGACAAGGACCGGCGGCCGCGGAAGAGGGGCTCCAGGTGCCGGATCGTGCCGGTGCCGGCGGCGCGGATTACAGCTATCGCGGAAGTTCCCCACGGAGTTGCAAGGGCGGCTATCCGGTCCTCCGGGTTGTACTCGTGTTCCTTCATGTCCTACAATTATACTGAAGCGTATACCGGCATGAAAATACCTCTTTTTAAGGACCAGCGAGAAATTCTCCTCTTCGCCCATAGGGGCTGCTCCACCCAAGCCCCGGAGAATACCCTCCCCGCCTTCCGGGCAGCCCTCGAGAACGGGATCTTCGGAATCGAGCTGGACATTCGGCGGTGCGCCACCGGGGAGCTCGTGGTCATCCACGACGGGACGGTGGACCGGACCACCGACGGTTCCGGGAAGGTGGAAGAGTTGCCCTTGGAAGCCCTTCGCGGGCTCGACGCCGGCTCGTGGTTCGGCGGCCCGGATTCCGCCCCTCGTTTCCGGGACACCCGGATTCCCCTCCTCGAGGAAGTCTTCGACCTCTGCGGTCGCCGGGTCTACTACGACATCGAGATAAAATACTTCAAGAGGAGGGAATCGCGAATCCCTCAAGCCCTTATCGAGCTGATCGTCCGTTACGGCCTCGAGGACCGTGTGATGGTTTCCTCGTTCAATCCCCTGGTTTTGAGGTCCTTTCGGCACATCACCCCCCGCATACCCACGGCTCTTATTTTCGCAAAACACCAGGAAGTACCCTTCTATCTGCGCAGGGGAGAGGGGCGGAGACTCGTCGAATGCGACGCCCTGAAGCCGAAATTCGATCAAGTAACAATGAGAAGCGCCGCCCGATGGGGAAAGAGGGAAGGGTACCCCCTCCTCCCATGGACCGTGGACGATATAGATGAGGCCGATAGGCTCATCGGATTGGGGGCAAGGGGGATTATCTCCAACACCCCCGAAACATTCCCGACGGACGGGCACCCGTAAACGGGGCCCGGAGAAACCGGTTTCACGGGAGCCGGGAGAGAAGCTCCTCCCCGAACTCCCGCCCTAAGCTCTTGAAAGCGGCGGAAACCGCGCTGCGGGTAGTGCCCGCCCTGCTCCGCTTGAAGGCGGAGGAGGAGTAGCTGATGGGAGACATCAGGCGCAAAGTGTCGATC
>JBKHAJ010000145.1:0-8599 GCA_046542935.1 Spirochaetia bacterium
TTCGAGCTCGCCGTTACCCACAATAGGACCCTCGTTCTGGTGACTCACGATATGCAGCTCGCCGAAAAGGCGGACACCGTCCTCGTCTTAGAAAAGGGAAAACTGGGGCCGCTATGAGACTCCGTATCCCCCTCTTTATTGCGGCGCGATATTTTTCCGGCAAGAGCGGCTCTAATCTCGAACGACGGAGGCTCTTCGGTGCGGTTGCCGGTATCGCCTTGAGTCTCGTTCCTCTGGTGCTGGTCCTCCACGTGGCCGACGGGATGATCGAAGGCATTACACGCCGATACGTAGAGGTAGGGTCGTATCATATTCAGATCAGGAACTTTTTTGACCCCGACGAAGCCGAGCCCGAAGCCTTGAGGAAGCGTATAGGCGAAATCGAAGGCGTCCGATCGGCCTTCCCCGTCTATCAGGGAACGTGTCTCGCGGTATCTCCCCGGGGGCAAGCCGGGGCTGTGGTGAGGGGGCTCCCTCCGGAATTATACGAGGAGGACGAGGGCTTAAGCCGATTCCTGGAGTTTACCTCGGGATCGTACGACTTGGAAAAACGGGACAGTGTTCTCTTGAGCGGCCGGATAGCGGAAGAACTCGGCGCGGGTGTGGGGGACAGGATCAAAGTCCTGACCGCCAAGACCTTTCCGGGCCGCCCGGTAATACTCCGGCCCACCGCTCTCACGGTGACGGGGATATTCACGACGGGGTACAGAGAGCTCGACGCCTTTACCCTGTATGTAAATACCGAACAGGGCGCAAGACTTTTCCAAGACAGGGGAGCCCTCTTTTTGGGCGTCAAGGTAGACGATCCCTACGAAAGTCCCCGGGGGATACTCGGGGAGATACGTAATCTTCTACCCGGAGGATGGTACGAGTACATGTGGTACGAATTAGAGAGGTCCATGTACAAATCGCTTCAGACGACCAAACAGCTTCTCTATCTCATAATGGCCCTTATCGTCATCGTGGCCGGGGTCAACATCTCGTCGGCACTGGTCATGCTCGTACTCGAGCGGAACAGAGAGATAGCCATAGAGAAGTGCCTGGGGTTGAACGGGACAAGTATACGGGTGATATTTCTCATAACCGGGATTATAATCGGTGTGCTGGGCACCGCGGGGGGGCTCATAGTAGGGGTGTTTCTCTCGGTAAACATCAACGGTATAATCGCCGGAGCGGAAAGGATTATCAATTGGTTGATCGGACTCGGCTCCGCCGCCGGAACGGAGATGATAGTCCTCCTCAACCCCGACTACTATCTCGAGCATATACCCATTCGGGTTAAGTTTGTTCCCCTTTTCTTGGCGGGGATGTTTACACTGGTCGTTTCGGTATTGGCAGGGTATATTCCGGCGCGGAAGGCCGGAGGGACTCGTCCCGCGGAGGTCTTCAGACGCCATTGAGAGTTACTATACTTTTTTCACTTATTTGAGTAAACTATAGACATGAATGACGAACCGAGAAACAAGTGCGAGATATGCGGAAAGAACGATTCGGTGATCCACGTTCAGCAGATCATGGGAAGCGAGGTAATCGAGCTCCACCTCTGCGAGGAATGCGCCGAGAAGAAGGGCATCTCCGGTTCAGGTTCTAAAATCGAGCTGTCAATATCCGAACTCTTGAACGGACTTCTCGATTTCTCCGCATCAGGGGAAAAGGGAGTTCAGGATGCGGTGTGCCCGGTATGCGGCCTGGAATACGCCGATTTTCAAAAGAACGGCCGTCTCGGATGCACGGAATGCGCCCACACCTTCCGTAAAGAGATACGTCGAATCCTTCAAGGTATTTCAGGGACTACGATACACAAAGGAAAGTATCCGAAGAAGCTCAAGACATACAAGACGATTCTTATCGATCGGGAACATATGAAACAAAAACTCAAAGAAGCGGTGATAGACGAGGATTATGAGACCGCGGCTGTGCTGCGGGACAAGATATACGATCTGGAATCCTTGGATATACCGACTGAGGAGGAGTAGCCGGTGGAAATACCGAAGAGCACATGGATCTCCGGGGACGGCCCCGACACCGACTGTATCCTCTCGAGCCGAATCAGGCTGTCCCGAAATCTCGCGGGATACGCTTTCCCGGGCACTATGTCGGAGGAGGAAGAGCGGGAAATCTCCGAAACCCTCACCACTGTTTTCGAGGAAGAAAAGAGGGGCGACGATTACGTCAAGATCAGGTTGTCGGACATAACCCCTACCGAGCGAAGGCTCCTTCTCGAGAGAAATATCATCAACCAGGAATATACCCTCCAGAAGGACCGGGACGTGTATGTTCATCAAAAAAAGGATATTTACGGGATAACCCACGACATAGATCATGTGAGGCTTGTCTCCTACAGGGCGGGACTCAACATCAAAGAAGCCTACGACGACGCGGGCGAGCTCGATTCGATACTGGAGGATCACCTCGATTTTGCGGCTTCTCTGGATATGGGTTATCTGACGACCCAGGTAACGAATATTGGGACGGGGCTTAAGGGCTCGGTAATGCTCCATCTCCCCGCCTTGAGCCGCTCGGGTCTTATGGAAAGGGCCACAAAAGCGGTTATTCAGATAGGATTCGAGGTCAAGGGGTTCTTCGACGAGGATGAATCGTCTCTGGGGAACATCTACCAGATAGCAAATCAATACTCCTTTGGAGAATCGGAGCAGGAAATACTGGAAAAACTTGAAAATGTAACCGCTCAAGTAGTAAATTATGAGAGAAAGGTCCGTGAAGAACTGGTCGAAAAGAAGCGGCTCGTGCTGGAAGACGAAATATACCGAGCCTATGGAATTCTCGGTTCCTGCCGCTTGATAACAGCGAAAGAGGCAATCGAGCTTCTTTTGCAGTTGAGACTCGGGGCCGTCTTCGGTTGGATGGACCTCGATGTAGGGGCCGTTACGAGCCTGCTCTTCGGTGTCCAGCGGGCCCACGTCCAGTACGGACGGGGAAAATCCGCTGAGAACGAAGACCCGACGCAGCTGGATTACGAACGAGCCGAGATGATACGAGAAAAACTCAACCTGTAACGGGAGGGAAACGATACATGTTTAAAGGTCTGACGCAGCGAGCGCAGAAAATACTGACGATAACAGCCCAGGAAGAGGCAAAGAGGTTCCATTCGGACCAGCTTCTTCCCGAGCACATAATTCTCGCGATACTCAAAGATGGTGAAGGACTCGCATACAAGATCCTTCAGAAAATGAATATGGATGCGGTCCAGCTTCAGCTGGAAATCGAAGAATCGATCCCCAAGAAGAAGGGGGGTTTTATCTTAGGCGACGTTCCTCCGTCGAAACGGGGTAAGCGCATCCTCGAAGGGTCCGCCGAAGAGGCGCGAAATCTCGGACACGAATATATCGGGACCGAACACCTCCTCTTGGCCGCAGCCCGTGAGTCGGGGAGCATCTTAGAGAGGATTCTCGGGAAGAATAACCTATCCGTGGAAAACCTCCGGGAGATCATCGTCGAGATGAGCGGAACCGGGGAACAGCGGAAAAAGGCTTCACAGCAAATTCAGCAGCAAAAGAGGAAGGTCCAGCAGGGGGCCAAGAAAGCGACCCCCACCCTCGACGAGTTTTCCCGGGACCTGACCGAGTACGCCCGGGAAGACAAGCTCGACCCGGTCATCGGCCGGGAGAAGGAGATCCAGAGGGTCGTCCAGATCTTAGCCCGGCGTACCAAGAACAATCCGGTCCTCATAGGGGAGCCGGGGGTGGGGAAGACAGCTATAGCCGAAGGCCTCGCCCAGCGGATAACCGAGGGCAATGTCCCGGAGATCCTCATCGGCAAACGAGTGGTTACTCTCGACTTAGCCTCCCTCATCGCGGGAACCAAGTACCGGGGTGAGTTCGAGGAACGCTTGAAGAGGGTCATGAAGGAGATCATATCGGTCCAGAACGTGATCCTGTTCATCGACGAGCTCCACACCATAATCGGCGCCGGCGGCGCCGAGGGCGCCATCGACGCCTCCAATATGCTCAAGCCCGCTCTTTCGAGGGGTGAGCTTCAGTGTATCGGGGCTACCACGTTGAACGAGTACAAGAAGTACGTGGAAAAGGACGCCGCGCTGGAAAGGCGCTTTCAGGCGATATACGTAGAGCAGCCTACGCCGGAGCATACCGTGAAAATCCTCGAGGGAATAAAGAGCCGCTACGAAGAACATCATAACGTAACCTACAATGACGAGGCCGTGCATGCGGCGGTGTACATGTCTCACCGGTACATTACCGAAAGGTTTCTCCCCGATAAAGCCATCGACCTGATCGATGAGGCCGGTTCCCGGAAGAGGATCAACAACAGCGTACGCCCCCGGGAGCTCGCGGACCTGGAGGCCCGGATCGAAGAGCTCACCGCGGAAAAGATTTCTTTGGTCAACAGCCAGAACTACGAAAAGGCGGCCGCGGTCAGGGACACCGTTCGGCAGCTCAAGCAGAAGGTCGAGGATCTCAAGAAGAACTGGAAGCAAACACTCAAGAGCGAGAAGAACCTCGTCAACGAGTATGATATCCAGACGGTGATTTCCGATATTACAGGCATTCCTCTTGCCAGGCTCGCCCGGAGCGAGAGTGATAAACTCCTGAATATAGAAAACGAGATACACAAGACCGTGGTCGGTCAGGACGAATCAATCCAGGCGGTCAGTTCGGCGATAAGGAGATCCCGGATCGGGCTCAACTCACCGAAACGCCCAATGGGATCCTTTATCTTCTTGGGACCTACCGGAGTGGGAAAATCCCTTCTCGCCAAAACCCTCGCGGAGTTTCTCTTTGGAAACGAAGATGCGTTGATCAGGATCGACATGTCCGACTTCATGGAGAAGCACAACGTTTCCCGCTTAGTCGGCTCGCCTCCGGGCTACGTCGGCTACGAGGAGGGGGGACTGTTGACCGAGAAGATCCGGAGACGTCCCTACAGCGTCATTCTCTTGGACGAGATCGAAAAGGCCCATCCCGACGTCTTCAATCTTCTTTTACAGGTGCTCGAGGAAGGAGAGCTCCAGGACAACTTGGGTCATAAGGTCTCTTTCAGGAATACCGTCCTCATCATGACATCCAATGCGGGGGCCAGAGAGATATCCCGGGAATCGGCGGTAGGCTTTCAAGTTGAGGACGGACTCATACCCTACACCGAGATCAAGAACTCGGCCATGAACGAACTAAGACGGGTATTCCGTCCCGAGTTCATCAATCGGGTGGACGAAATCGTGGTCTTTCACAGTCTGACCCGCCGGGAGATAAACGACATCTTCAACATCATGTTCGACGAGGTCATTGAGAGGCTCCGTGAGAAGAACATCGAGCTCCAGATTACAAAAAAAGCTAAAGAGAACTTGATCGAGAAGGGGTATGATGTTAAATTCGGTGCACGTCCCATGAGGCGGGTCATACAGAAGGAGATCGAGGATCCCCTGTCTTTGGAGATTCTCAAAAACCGGTTCAAAGAGGGCGATACTGTATCCGTCGGAATAAAGAACGACGAAATACAGTTTCGACGGAAAAAAAAGAAGAAAGTCAAGGAACCCGTGCCGGTCTCTTAAGACCGGCCGCTCAGGCAACCACGGAGACTCATGAATTTCGAAGCGTTTGTTCTAGGCAGCGGAGGTATGATGCCGTTACCGCACCGGTATCTCACCTCCGTGCTCTTACGTCGGGAGGGGGATTTATTTCTCTTCGACTGCGGCGAAGGGACACAAGTATCTCTCAAAAAACTCAATCTCAAATGGAAGAAGATCTCCGCAATATTCATATCCCATACCCACGCGGACCACGTAACGGGTCTTCCCGGAATACTGATGCTGAGCTCGCAGGTCGACCGGGACGAGCCGCTGTACATCTTCGGGCCGCCTAGAATTCGGGAATACGTAGAGATGAGCAGGCAGGTGCTGGACATGTATATCAATTACGACATCCAGGTACATGAGGTGTCCGGAGCGGAAGAGGTATTAACCCGGGACGATTTCGCGGTTTCCTGTTTTCCCCTGCGCCATTCAAAACCTTGCCTCGGTTACTCCCTGACGGAGCGGGAAAGACCGGGGGTATTCTTCCCCGATAAAGCCGAAAAGTTAGGGGTCCCCAGGGGTCCGATGTGGTCTAAGCTCCAGTCGGGAGAAAGCGTCGAGACTCCGGAAGGAAAAATTGTGCCCCCCGGGATGGTAATGGGACCTAATCGGAGGGGGCGTAAGTTTTCATACGTCACCGATACAACCTCCGCGGATACCATCGTCCCCAATGTCGCGGGATCGGATCTTTTTATCTGCGAGGGAATGTTTACCGACGATCTCGAAGAGAGCGCCCGGGAAAAGAAACACCTCACCGCCGCCCAGGCGGCCGGGTACGCCCGGGATGCCGAGGTGGGAAGACTCGGACTCATCCACTACAGTCCCCGATATACGGAATACGATCTGAAACAGCTCTTGAAAGAGAGCAGAAAGATATTCAAGCGGACCTTCCTGACCAGGGACGGACAAAAAATAGAGATTCCCTATTTGGATTAACGAGAAACGAGGAGAGGCTCTATGATCGAAGTTACTGAAATAGGAAAGAGTTACGGCCCTATTCAGGCGGTGAAGGACGTTACCTTTTCCGTCGGCAAGGGGGAGATAGTGGGTCTGCTCGGTCCGAACGGAGCGGGTAAGACCACCCTGATGAAGATCTTGACCGGATATCATTACCCCGATTACGGCCGGGTCATGATAGGGGGTAAGGATATTCTAGAAAATCCGGAACACGTCAAATCGATCATCGGATATCTTCCGGAGAATGCACCGGTCTACTCGGAGCTTACCGTGTTCGAATACCTCGATTTCATCGCCGGGGCCCGGGGATTGGGCCCCGAAAGACGGGACACCGCCATCGCAGGAGCTCTCGAGGAATGCGGACTCACCGAGGTGGTCTACCGCCCCATCGACCAGCTCTCCAAGGGATACCGGCAACGGGTCGGTCTCGCCCAGGTTATCATCCACGATCCCGATATTCTCATCCTCGACGAGCCGACAAGCGGGCTCGACCCTAACCAGATTATGGAGATACGAAGATTGATAAAGGATCTCGGACGGGAAAAGACGGTCATACTTTCGACCCATGTTCTGAGGGAGGTGGAGGCGGTATGCACCCGGATCCTCATTATGAACGATGGTGAGTTCATCGCCTCCGGGACTTCCGAGGAGATAGGCCGGCAGATGCGCGGCGGAATCGTCATTACCCTTTCGGTCAAGGGGGATAAGAGGGCCGTGGAAACCGTAGCGGAGGTCGGCTGCGTGGAGGAGGTCATCTCCACCGAGGAGGCGGAAGGGCGCCTCAGACTCCAGGTCGCCGTACGGCAGGGCGGTGATGCGGGGGAGGAACTCTTCGACTGGGCGGTTACAAACGGCCTTAAACTGACCGAAATGTGCAGGAGCGAGATGAGCCTCGAAGATATATTCATTCAACTCACCGGTAAGGAGGGGGCGGTCCATGAGTAAAGTCGGCGCAATCATTACCAAGGAAGTGCGATCCTACCTCAATACTCCTATCGCGTACATCGCCGTTCTGTTCTTTATCGTCTTTTCCACCGTATGGTTCTTCTTTTTTCATCAGTTCTTCGCCCGGGACATGGCTACACTCAGGGGCTATTTTTCCACGATGCCCCTTATCTTTATAGGGATTATCCCCGCCCTGACAATGCGTATCTGGGCGGAGGAGCGGAAGATGAATACCGACGAGATTCTGATGACCCTTCCCTACAAGGAACGGCAGCTCGTGGTGGGAAAGTACCTTTCCCAGGTTATTCTTCTCGCGGTCGCCTTGGCGCTGACTATTCCCGTGCCCCTGACGGTTGCGCCCTTGGGCAATTTCGAAGCCGGAGAGATAGTCGGAGAGTATTTGGGCATCTTCCTTCTAGGAGGCGCGGGAATCGCGGTGGGACAGTTCGTTTCATCCATCGCGAAGAACCAGATTTCCGCCTATATCTTCAGTGTTATAGCCCTTTTGTTCTTTACCCTGATCGGGCAGGTCAATCTCATCGCCGACCTGCCCTCAGGGTTCGGAAACCTGATCAACTATATCTCGCTGGATTACCATTTTACCAGTTTCGAGAAGGGGCTCATCGATACCCGGGATTTGGGATACTTCCTCCTGATGATCTTCTTCTTCCTGACCCTCAACACTCAGACGCTCAAGTCTAGAAAATGGAAATAGGAGGGGTCACAATGATACGGCAGCGAAGAAAACAGATTATAACGTCATTTCTCGTTCTCGCGATCATCGTTTTCGCGGGACTGAACAGCGTGCGGTTCTTCAAGAGGATCGATCTGACTGAAAATCGGGTATATACCATATCACGGGTCTCCCGGGAGCTCTTCAAGGAGATACCGGAAATCGTCCACATTACCTACTACCGGTCGGACAAGCTCGACGATCTCTCCCCGATTCCGCGGCTCGTGGAGGATCTCCTGCAGGAGTATACCGCCCATTCCCGGGGACGTATAAGCATGGAGGTCGTCGATCCGGCGGCGACGGGGCAGGAGCAGTCGGTAGAGATGATGGGTCTCATCCCCCAACAGGTGGAGGTTGTAGAACGAAATGAGCGGTCCGTTGCCCGTATCTATTCGGGTATCGTGGTGCGCTACCTG
>JBKHAJ010000146.1:0-8556 GCA_046542935.1 Spirochaetia bacterium
CCTGCAGGTAAAGGATATCGACGATAAATTATATCAATCCCTTCGAGAATTAGCGGCGAGTGAGAAGCGGTCCATCAGCCAGGAAGTTGTCTATATAATTCAAAAATACTTATCGTCTCCCAAGACCTTTGATAAGAACCCGACGGACGAATTCTTAAAATTAGCGGGAAGCTGGGAGGACGAAAGGAATGAAGAAACCCTCGTTAAAGAAATAAGAACGGCGCGCAGAAACTCAAGGCGATATAGAAAAGATCATGAATTATTTGATTGATACGGATATTATCATCTACAGCTTGAAAGGTAACAAAACAGTAAATACTCATATTAAGAATAACCGTGCTCATCCGAAATCCTTGTCGGTTATTACATACGGAGAGCTGATATACGGTGCCCGTAAATCACAGAATAGTGAAAAGAACCTTGCCCGGGTCCGCAGGATTTCTGAAATATTTCCCATCATCGATGTATCACCCTCGATCATGGATGCCTTTGGCGAGCTTAAAGTAACATTACAAAGTTCCGGGACTACACTCGACGATATGAACTTACTGATTGCTTCCACGGCTCTTGCCCACAATCTGATACTTGTTACGAATAACGTAAAACATTTCTCAAGAATAAACGGCCTGGAAATAGAGAACTGGACGAAATAAAAGGAGTCGCCCCGGGGTGTGGAAGAGAAGAAGTATCTGAACAAGAGCCGAACCATTCGAACGCCGCCGATTACCCCTGTACGGTCATCGTCCGAAGGGGTACTAATAACTTGACCCGGTATGCAAAACGCATAACTCTTGCATATAGAGGAGTTTCCGATGCCGTTATCGCAGGTTCGTGATTTCCCCGATCCCGCCGATCTCATCAGAGAAGATCGTGACAGCTGACCGTCGTTTTAGATGCGTCCGCTGCCGCAGAAATTGTCTTGAAACGAAGTGCCGGAATACATCTCCGGGAGTTCATCGGCTCGGCTGAGAAAGTCATTACCACCGAACTCTTCAAGGCCGAAAGTTTGCCGATATCCGGGAGAATGCAATAAAAGCTCTTCATGAAGCAGTTAATAGAATGCAGCCCGTATATGATATGCTCTATCTGACCCTCGCGCGCCGTACCGGTTCCTTACTCCTCACCATGGACCAGAGATTAGCCGAATCCGCACGGGATGCGGGTGTAACGGTTGTGCCTTGAGTCGGCCTCGCCTAAAAGGGTATTCATTCAGCGCTGTTCATGTGGTTATCTTTTAGTGCTTGATATAACATGGTATCCGTGCTATTATGATAACGTGATAGTATCCTTTGCGGATCAGGGGACGCAAGACATATATAATGGCAAAAACACAGCTGAAGCGCGTCGATGCTGTACTTTGTCATTGTGGAAGGTTGCGCAAAGAAAACTTGATCAACTCGATTCTTCTATGATGTTAGAGGATCTACGGATACCGCCGGGGAATCGATTAGAAAAATTGAGCGGCGGACGAGAAGGCGAGTACAGCATAAGGATTAATCAGCAGTACAGAATCTGCTTCATTTGGACCGATGCCGGACCTGACGAGGTCGAGATTGTGGATTATCATTGATGGTAGAGATAGGGGAAGAAGGAGACTATAAAATGGTTCGTATACCAACGCATCGTAAGCCGACACATCCTGGAGAAATGCTGCTTGAAGAATTTCTTGTTCCCATGGATTTAACACAGCGAGAGTTAGCCGAGGGCATTCGGGTACCCTACCAGCGCGTAAATGAAATAATAAACGGCAAAAGAGGGATAACGCCGAGCACGGCGCTTCGGCTGGCAAAGTTCTTTGGAAACAGTGAGGGATTCTGGATGAATCTGCAGCTTCGCTGGGATCTCTATAACGCCAAGGAATCAGAAGCGGTTGAATTGAAGAAGATTCATCGGGTAGAGATCTGAACTTCCGATATTGGCCACCGGCGGCAATCCGAGGGTGCTCAATTATTTAGATGTATTGAAGGTGTCTCCTTTCCGGACAAAGATTTCGAAAAAACCGGAGGACTTCTCTAAGTTATTCACGATTATCGAAAAGTAAACTCGTTCCGCATGTGAGGGGAGGGCGGCTCTTCCTTCCGGGAATATACAATGAGGCCGATGGACAGGGGGCTTGGTATTGCATATCATCATACCAAGGAGTCGTGTATGGGAACGGCAAAGATTGCAATAACAATAGAAAAGTCCACGTTATCGAGACTTGACCGGCTTGTGGAAGAGAAGAAATATCCGAACAGGAGCCGGGCCATTCGGGAAATTATCGAGGATAAAATACAAAGATTCGAACGATGCCGTTTAGAAGAGGAGTGTGAGAAGCTCGATCCGGCCGAAGAAAAGGTTTTTGCCGAAGAAGGAATGAGTTCAGAGGCGGAAGTGTGGCCGGAATATTAAGAGGCGAAAATCGGGTACCGTTATTGCAGGTTAGTCGAGATCGATTTTTTTCTGCTGACTATACCCTCCTTGTCTATAGGAATGTATCCTGTTCCGAAATCTAAACTTTCTCATAGTCACCTACTATCGCATTTGTTGCCGGCGGATGGAAAATACACAAAATCGGCGGACGAAAATCGCACACTCAGACTTACTTTGGACGAAGCAGCAAGCAGATAGGAAAAGCAGTCAATAAGGCGGTTTCTCTATCATATGAAAAGAAAATCATAAAACACATAATCAAGAGATTGAATAAAAGCTCTTGATATTTAGGCCATCCCGGCACAGCATAGGCCTTAATCCGGCGCACCCCGATTGACCCTTCACCGTATCATCTATATAAAAACGGTAGCAGATACCGGAGGCGCACGATGAACATTCACACTTTCTTGGATACCCTGAGCATAAAGATGGGGGCCTTGTACGGAGATAAAATTAAGTTTTTCCGTGAGGGGATCGAATCGGAGTCCCTAACGGAGATTGCGAAAGCCGTCGAGCTCGATTTTCCTCCTTTCGGAGGGGAGGGGGAGTATACAGTTCCCGTCAGGTACGGGGCTATAGAAGGAACCGCGCGGTATTCGGTACTTAACTGGGCGGGGGCGAAGGCTCAGGCTCTGATCTTCCATCACGGAAGCGGCGAGACCGATTACACCGGGCGGGTCCGGAAAATCTTTAGGAGGGAAGAACACTCGCACATAAACGTTATAGCCGTTTCCATCCCCTTCAATAGGAACATGAAGGAGTACCTCCACGGCATCGGCAGCTTGCGCCGTTTCGCCTTTCTCCTCGCTTCTTCCGTCAGGATCATCGAAGCGATAGGCGCCCGGCTCAGGAACCTCGGTTCCGATAAAATCGTCGTCTCCGGAATTTCCTTGGGCGGCTGGATTACCAACCTCCATTACAGTCTGTACGGGACTTCGAATGAGTACCGGCCGGTCTTCGCCGGTGCCGCTCTCGACCATCTCTTTACCGACACCGTGTATAAAGGGATGACCGCCGCTCTCGCCCGGGAACATCCGGCAGCCTTGAAAGCGGCGCTCAACTTCGAGGATGCCTTCCGGGCGAAATCCCCGCACAACGTTTATCCTCTCCTCGCACGGCAGGATCAGTATATCCGCTTCGAACGGCAGAAAGACATATACCGCCCGGAAAATACAACGGTACTGGAAAAGGGGCACATAACCGGTTCCATGGATGTCGACGCGTTACGGGAGCATATATTCAATAAAGCCTTCCCGGTGAAGGAGAGCCGATGCGTATGAAAGAGTCGAAACATTATTATACGGGTATGGGAATGATACTCGGCACCGGCATTGCCGGAGCCGTCTGTATGACCCTCTTTATCCTAAGCGGAAATCCCCTTTTTATCCCCTTCATCGGTCTGGGGACCGGCTTAGGGCTTGTCTTTGGGGCGGGAATCGACCAACGGAAAGGTAAAAAATCGTAGAGACCGGCCTGCTCCTGTAATCTCTCCTGTAACCGGACCTAAACTCTCCCTATCTCCGCGCGCGTGGCGTCAGGGCCCATCGGAGGGTGTCCAGTAAAAACACCGTAAAAATACGTATAATTATACTTGACAATACTGTGTAATACACACTATTATAGATTACACAGGAGTTACCCATGGATAAGGAACTGGTACAGAATCTTCTCCAGGAGCTGAAGCGGGGGTCCTTGACCCTGGCGGTGCTCTTGGTAACCCGGAAAGCCGTGTACGGCTACTCCCTGGTGCAGGAGCTGCAGGAAGAGGGGCTCGATGTGGAGCAGAACACCCTCTATCCTCTGCTCCGCCGGATGGAGAGTCAGGGGCTTTTACAGAGCACCTGGGACACCACCGAATCGAGGCCGAGGAAATACTACTCGGTGACCCCCGAGGGAGAAGAGATGGCCTCGAGGCTCGGCGGGGAATGGAAAAGCCTTGACCGGATTATAAGCGGTCTCATCGAGAACAAAAAGAAAAAGGAGAGGTAATAATCATGGACGAAAAGACGAAACTGATCGAACAGTACGTTACGGCGGTATCCTACAAGCTTCCCCTCGGCCGGCGGAAGGACATCAAGGATGAGCTCAGGTCCCTGTTGATGGATGAGCTCGAAGACCGGTTCGGTCCCGATGCCGGAGTAAAAGAGGCCGAAACGGTCATCCGGGATTTCGGGAGCCCTGCGGAGACGGCAGCCCGGTACCGCGGAGGCGGAAGACTCATTGCCGAGAGCCTTCACGATATCTACTTTACTCTGCTCAAAATCGTACTCTTCGCCCTCTCGATAGCCTTTACGATCATCTTCGTTTTGAAACTGGTCACGGAAAACCCGACCGGTACGGACCTGCTCATAGAAATCTTGAGGGTCCCCGGGGGAATCATCCAGGGATGGCTGAGCGCGGTGGGGCTGATTACCCTCATCTTTATCGTGGTGACCCGGAAGTTCGGCGATAAGGTCGGTGAAAAACCGCTTCTCGATACCTCCTGGTCGATAGATGATATCCGGGACATCGAACTGGAACAGGAGAGGCCGTCGACAGCGGGTACGGTCATCAGTATCACCGGCGGGGGAATATTCGCCGTTCTGGCCGTCGCCTATCCTGAAATTATCAGTCTCTTCGAGAACCTCTTCGAGGTCTCGACCATCGGCCTCGGGCACCATATCAATACCGAAATGTTCCGCCGGTTCGGTTTCGGAATCTTAGCTCTCTGGATCGGCTCTTCGGTGATCGAGCTGATGATGCTTCGCCGGGGAGAGAAGACCGAACCCTTGAAAAGGGGAGAGGGGATCATCAATGCGCTGGAGGCGGTACTTTTTATCGTCATGGCGGTGACCCCCGGCCTCTACCGGAGTGCGGCGGAAAGAACGGCGGCCTCCGGGATAACCATACAGGCGCCGGATCCGATCGGCTTCAGGCTTATATTTCTCCTTATCGCTCTGGTTTCCTTAGGCGAAACAATCGCCTGGGTAGTAAAGAGGATCAGGGACCGGTAATTACTGACTTGCGGAAAAGCTGTATTACTTATATACCGATATCATGAAAACGACACTAACCGTCAATTCCCGGGGAACAATAACGCTCCCCGCAAAATTGCGCAAAGCCATCGGTGTTGAGGAAAACGATCTCCTTATCGCTTAAACCACCGAGGAAGGGCTGCTCCTCAAACCGGCAGTCGCCCTTCCGGTGGAGCACTACACTCCCGAGCGCATTGCAGAGTTCGCCGCGGAAGAGGAGACGCTCGAGAAGTGGTATCGAAGCAGGGATTGATGTAGGGCCAAAGGGAAATGCGGATATTCCTCGATGCTCATATCATCTTCTCCGCTGTATTGAACGACGGCGCTGTCCGCAGGCTCCTCGGGGACCTCGAGGAACGCGGGCATACACTGGTAATAAACGGCTACGTATGGGAAGAGGCCTACCGTAACCTCGAGCGGCATAAATCATCATCCCTTGAAACACTCCATCATTTGGCGGTCCCATGGGAGATACATCCCGGCGTACCCTCGAAAAAGGAAATCGATAAAATTGAAGAACTGCCTTGTCGGGACCGGCCTATACTTGCCGCGGCGGTAGAGCTCCGATGTGAGTTCCTCCTTACCGGGGACAGAAAACACTTCGGCCGGTCCTCTCAATTCTCTACCTTGACCCCGTAGCGTTCGAAAACCGTATCGGCGGTTACTATAGTAAGATCATGTATCAGGGCGGTCGCAATAATGATCCGGTCCGCAGGGTCCGAATGCATCTGCGGCAAAAGGGCCGCTTTCAGGAATATCTCATCGGTAACCTGCAGAACCGATAGATGGTGGTGCTCGATGACCCGGCTCCACCATTCGGGAGCGGGAAGGGGAAGGGTCAGCTTATCCTTCACGGTTTTTATCGCTACCTCGAAGGCCGATATCGCCGATACCGCCACGGAGATGGACGCCTCAATCTTTTCTACAACGGTCTGACTCAAGCGGTCTTCGCCAGCGGCAAGCCACAGGAGGGCGCACGTGTCGAGAAGCATCCTAATCGGCCCGCGGCCACTCGTCTTCTTCGAGGGGCTCCGTCGGATCGTATTCTAGGGAAATCTTCGAGAGAACGGGATGGGTTCTCGATCTCTTTGGAGGGACATACTCCATAAGCTGTGCCAGGGGCTTACCGCTTTTGCATATGATATATGTTTCCCCTTCGGTAATCTCTCCAAGAATCCGGGAAAGATGGGTCTTTGCCTCGTGAATATTCACTGTCTTCATATGATTAGTTTAATAGACTAACCTAAGTGAGTCAATATTCTTTCTCTAAGCGTGTTCTTTCTCAGGCGGCCGAGACTCATCCCGAAGCTCTCCCTCGTACGGCGCGTCGAACCACTTTTTCCAGGCGCCGTTCTTTTTGAGCATCCGGTTCCAGTACATATTGATAATACCCGTCGCCGACATAAGGCGCATTGCAAAGCACTGCATCGGGCCGGGGGTCTCGTAGCGGACTAAGGCGTCTTCTAAATCGGGAGGGATTCGGCCGTCCCGGACCAAGCCGATGCCCGCTTCCCGCAGCGTCCTGAAAAGAGATTTCTGCATGTTCGGCGGCATCAGCCTCACAGCTTCCGAACCGGGTTTGCGGAGCGTCCCTGCGTAGGTGAATCCAAGGCTTCCGCAGATCTCCCGGTGGATGCCGGGAAGATGCGCCGTGTGGATTCCGTCGGGGAACCCGGAGTGGGCTAAGAAGGCGGCGGGAATGTTTCGGCCCTCGAGGCTATACTTAAGGCCGGATGCACCGGCAAGAGTCTCTAAAAACCGGACCGTGATGCCCGGCATCGAATCGGTATAGAGGGGGTAGGCGATGAGCAGACCGTCCCCCGAAGCGGCCGTCTCCGCGGCGCGGGAATGACTGTCGGCGTCCCGAAGGAAATACTCGTCCCACTCGATGACCGATCCGCCCGCGGCCGATTCCATCCCCGAGCGCACCTGTTCCAGCATGACCCGGGTATTCGAGCTTTTCCCCCGGGGTGATCCGTTAAGGACAGTCCACCGCATTCCGTGTCTCCTCTGCTATTTCAGCCGCTCCCGCGGTCTCATCCCGTGAAAAGACGACAAGCTCGGCGGCGATCATCCCGGGAAGGACCCGCTCCATATCGTCTGAAAAGACGCACTGTCCGGGGGTCTTCCACCAGCACGTCCAGCACCCGGGGCGGTACTGCCCATCCACACATGCGCATACTCATGAATCAGCGTGAATATCTGTACCTCCTTGGTGTCCGCGCCGTTGACAAACACAAACGGTGGATACTCCAGGGGACTACCGGATCTCGGCCGCTGTTTCCAGCACATGGTCGTCAGTAGTCGCCGAACCAACGAATGGTAATGGACTGGCGCCTTCTCCTAAGAAGATGCTCGCGACACCACGACTGCCGCAGCTGAGAAGCATGAATGACATCCAGGAGATCAGGCGACGGCTCACTCCACAGCCTCAATCTGCTTTAACGTGGGATGTTGCTCGCCTTCAATCCGGGCCTCCCAAATAGGGAACAAGCGGTACAGGCGATCACTTCCGATTTCCGAGCGGTCAGCTGCACATTCGAGTACATCGTTTTCTACCTGAACCCCCACCACGGTCATTCCTAATTCTCTTTCAGTCTGATCCAACCACCGATCGATAGTCTCTTTTCAAAAGCGCCAATGCCGGCCCATTTTTTGACCTGGTATCTGCCCCTCGCGATATCGGGGATGCGGATACCTTTTTATCAATGGCATACCATAGATCCCAGGTATTTACAGTGACAGCCTTGGGAAAGGCCTTTATATAATTCCGTGTGTTTCCAGTTAAAATGTGGTATACTATTTACAGGCAGTTTCGACTGAAAAAAGATAAGTTTAGTCGAATCACATCGAGGGGCTGTAATCCGCCAACCGGACTTCGCCGCCCCGTCCTAGGTTGCCAGATTGATGAACTTCGATAAAAACACTTCAAAGACGGACTTTTTAGCGGGGCTATCCACCTGGAATCGGGGAAATATGTAACAGGAGGGAAAGCATGAAGACGACCGGTAAAATTTTTGCAGTTTTATTTTTTCTGTCCGCGTTAGGTTGCAGCCATGATGGTACTACAGGTCAAGATGATATTTTCGCGGGAATAGCCTACCGCGGCCTTGTATCCGTTCCGGGGGGC
>JBKHAJ010000147.1:0-8549 GCA_046542935.1 Spirochaetia bacterium
GAATCACCAAAAATAATTTCTTCATACTTCCTCCTCTTACATTAAAAACCATTCACTACTCCTCTTTAATTAGATATACCAATATTATCCCATTGGCATACCGATAAGTCAAGAAATAAATCTTTTTTTTTTACTAGGGCTTGAACCTGGGATAGAAATAACTTAGCATAATCATAAGCTCGCATAAATCCTGTTATGCTTAGCTCAGCATAACAGGAAAAACTGGCTGTCTTCTCGCAGCCCCCCGAGGAGCTCATGCCGCGGGGCCGATCATGTCGCTGTACATGCTCTCCATGCGGCTTCCGAAAAACGTCTTTATCGGAACCGGAGCATGGTACTTCTTCATCATCAACGTCCTGAAGATGCCGCTCCACATTTTCCTTTGGAAGACGATAACGCTTATGACCTTTCTCTTCGATCTGCTCCTTTTGCCGGCCATTGCCTTAGGCGCATTTATAGGCATCAAGATAGTCAAGCTCATCCCTGAGCGGTGGTACCGGATACTTATAATCGTCACCACCTTAGCGGCGGCTGTGTTACTGTTCTTCCGATAAGGCCGCCCCGCGCCGGTATTCCCGGCTCAGTACACGCACTCCGCGGCGGCCCGGGCGAAGATCTTCAAGTTTTCCACCGGGGCCTCGAAGAAGTGATCGGAACAGGAACAGACGTATCCCCCGTTGCAGCCGACGGTTTCGAAGAGCTTCTTAACGGCTGTCCGTATGGTCTCCTCGCTTCCCTCGAGGGTGTTGAACTGGTCGATCCCCCCGATAAGGGCTATCCGGTCCCCCACCTTCTCCTTGAAATCCCAGGGCTCCTGGTTTCCCCCCACGCTCACCGGGGCCAGGGTCTCGGAGACGTCGGTATGATTCTCCACGATGTATTCCTCTATCCCGAAGGTCCCCCCGCAGGTGTGGTAGGTGGTCTTGAATCCCAGGGAATGGAGAGCGTCGTGCATTTCCCTGTCGTAGGGAAGACAAAACTCTTCGTGGATACTCGGAGAAATAAGAGTGGACGAAGAAGCCCCTCCGCCGGTTTCCACCAGGTCGAACTTGGCCCCCTTCATGCCCTCGATGAAATCGAGCTTCTTGTCCAGGAGGATTCTTAAGAACCGATGCACCCAGTCGGGCTTGTCGTAGGTCGCCAGGATCAGCTCGTTGACGTCCATGAGGCACGCGGCGTGCTGCCAGCATCCGGCCTGGTCCCCCCACACGAATCCGCGAAGAATTCCTTCGTCCCCGATTTCATCGTACCGTTTCGCGACGGGCTTAAGATCGAGCTTGGGCACCGGCATGTACTTCTCTATCAGCTCGATGTCCTCGTCCTTTTCGATTAAATACTTGGTAATCCAGGTGGTCTTCCGGTTTCCCGCGGTATCGTAGGTAAGGATTCCTTCGGGGGTGGTGATGGTGTGTCTGGTTATCCGGTCGTCGGGATCGTCGCTCACGATCTCGGGCTCGTCCCGCCATTCGGGAGTGTTGAGCTTGGTAAAATCGGCGTCCACGAGCCAGAACTGGGCCATGTCCTCGAAGTACTGGATCTGAGCGTCCAAACCGGTTTGTCTGAAAGCCTCCAGGTCGGAGATCCCGTTCATGTATTTATCCAGATGGTATCCCTGCCATTGATGGACCGTCGCGGGAAGCCGGTCGGGCTTTTCCCCGTGTATCGCCGTCATCAATCGTTCTTTCGATGTCATAAATGCCTCCTTATAGGTACTATGCTAAATCCGGTTCCACCGCAGCGCAACCTCAATAACTGAGATTCCGGCTTCGAAATATTTAACTTGCATCAGCGCGGTCGTCCGTGATACATGATGATTTAGACCGGTTATATACCGGTCCGCCGGGGCGGAAAGATACGTGAAAAGACGAGGAGTAGATTATGACATCCCGCGAACGGGTTATGACGGCCTTCGAACACCAGGAACCGGACAAGGTCCCCCGCTGGTGCGGGGCGAGCGACGAGTTCTGGGCGAAGGCCAAGCGGACTTTAGGCCTCGACGACGAGGGACTGAGGCTCCGTTTCGGGGACGATTTCCGACGGGTCTTCTCTCGTTACAAAGGTCCTGCCGCCGAGCTCGAAGAAGAGGCCACCTGGGAGAGCCCCTTCGGGGTCCAACGGAAGGGGATCGGCTACGGGCAGCCCCTCTCCCACCCCTTAGCGGGCGTGACCACGGTCGAGGAGGCCGCCGATTACAGATGGCCCAGGCCGGAATGGGCGGACGTTTCCCACGTAGCCGAGGACGCCCGGATATGGCGGGGCGAGTACGCTGTCCTAGGCGGAGAGTGGTCCCCTTACTGGCACGATGTGATCGATTTGGTAGGACACGAAAATCTTTACTATATGATGTTCGATTATCCCGAGGTCGCCGAGGAAATCTTCAGACGCGTCGTCGATTACTACTACGAGGTGAGTAAAAACACCTTCGAGGCTGCGGCCGACGAGATCGATATCTTTTTTATCGGAAACGACTTGGGAAGCCAGAACGGACCTCTCCTGAGTGTAGACCTCTTTCGCCGTTTTATCCTTCCGGGACTGAAGCGGCTCATCGACTTAGGCCATCGATACGGCTTGAAAGTGATGCTCCACTGCTGCGGAGGCTTCAGACCGCTCATCCCCGATATGATCGAGGCGGGTTTAGACGGTCTTCACGCCCTGCAGCCCGACGCGGTTGGAATGGACCCGGCGGGGCTCAAGCGAGACTTCGGCGATGCCATATTGCTCAACGGGGCCATCGATTCCCACCACATCGTTATCGACGGGGAGTCTCCGGAATGGGTGCGGAAGAAGACCTTGGAGATCCTCGAGATCATGTCCCCCGGCGGGGGATATGTCGCCGGGGCGAGCCACGATACGATCCTCGAAGAGACCCCGGTGGAAAACGTCTTGGCTATGTTCGACGCGGTCGAGGAGTTTTCCCGGTAGGGAGTGCCCCCGATCGTGGGGACGCCCATAATCGGACGGTGTTAGATTCACATTAAGTTCTTACCTATCTTTTGCCTACACGAAAAATAGTGGTATATTTCGGATTATGAAGCTGTACCTTCCAGTCCTCCTTATCCTCGCCGTCGGGACGGCGTTCTTGACCTTCTCCTGCGGGAGGCCCTCCCCGGAGGCCGAGACGGTAAATATCCTCGAATGGACCGATTACATGATCGACAGGGCCAACGAGATCAGCGGCGACGTCGAGGCGTTCCGGTCTTTCTACAAGAAAAACAGCGAGGCGAAGCGGGTCTATGAGATGCTCCAGGGGACCCGGATGATCATCAAGAGCAGGGAGGGGAAGACGGTCCCCGGCGCTCTCATGCGCACCCTCGAAAACAACACGGTAATCCTCGAAAGACCCATCTACGTAAGCGAGGGGAAGAAAAACGAGGCCCTGGTCTCCACCGACGGGGAAACCTGGTACACCACCCGTAACGACATCGACCTCGAGATCGACAACTTCGTAAGTCATTATCAGTTCGAAACCGACTACCGTCCCGAAAACCTTTTCATGGAAATCGAGTACGACTTCGCCATGACCTTCAACGAAAGCCGAACCGAAGAGCGGGTCCGGGGAAAACGGGACGTCGAAATACTCGAGGCGGGAATGGTCTTCAAGGATTCGGCTGACAATGCGCGGGAGAATTTCAATTTACGGCGTAATATTGTCTATCTCCCCGAGGGAACGAGAATCAGTATCGATTTCCTAATCGAAGGGAACATCGTTACCAGCAGGGACGTAGAAGGGGCAATGAAGGTGGAAATACTCCGGGACATGTACTTCTTCCGGGACGGTATTCTATTCGGCCTCAGCTGGGACAACCGGGACTGGAGCCTCCCTATTCTGTCGTTTGAGTTCGATCCCCTGCTCTTAGTGGAAGCGGTAACGGACGACTATATCGAGGTAGTCTTCGGAATGCTGGTCAACTACCACGGTAGCCGGTAAATACCCCGGCGGCACGATCGGGGGCACGCCCTAATCGGCACCACGCGAAAGGGGAAATCTTACCCGGGATACAAGGCCGTCCCCGCACTCGGATTCGTATGTGCCGCCGAGCTGACCGGCCAAAGCATCGACTATTTGAAGCCCCAGACCGCTCGAAGGACCCGGTTCTAGGAGTGAGGTATCGCACCCGACCCCGTCGTCCGCTACCTCCAGGCAGACGAACCGTACCCCGCCGCTTCCTTCGGTCCGGAAAGAAACATGAATACTCCCGTCCCGGTCATCGGGAAAGGCGTACTTGACGGCATTCGTCAAAAGCTCGTTGAAGATAAGACCTAAGGGGATAGAGGTTTCGATATCGAAGCTGTGGGCTTCGATATCGTACTCAATCCGGATGTTGCGCCGCTTTAGCGAATATGTCCGGAGTATTACCTCGGCAAGCTCCTTGATGTAGCTCCCGATGTCGATCTTGGCCAGGCTCTCCGATTCGTAGAGGTGCTCGTGGATAAGGGCCATGGTGACGATCCGGTTCTGACTCTCCACGAGCTGCTCGATCACCGTCCCCTCGCTCTCCCGGGCGATCTGCATGTTCAAGAGGCTCGAGACGATCTGAAGGTTGTTCTTGACCCGGTGATGGACCTCCCGCAGCAGAATCTCCTTTTCCGCGAGGGACTCCTTGAGGCGTATCTCCGCCTTGACCCGCTCGGTGACTTCGGTGATAAATACGGTAAGCCCGATGATTTTTCCGTCCTTGTCTCTTACCGGTGCGGAAAGATTGTCGAAGTACCTCTCACGCCCCGTGCGGTCGACGAATCTGCTTGTCCTCGTCCACATGGCCCCTTCGAAACCCCGGTCGTAGTAATACTTTACCTCGTTTCGGTACTCCTCGTCGGGCAAGAGATCGAAGACGTTCTTTCCGATCTCCGGTTCGGTCCCCCACACCTCGAGCATCCCCCTTCGGTGGGCCTTGTTGAAGAAGGTGTAGCGGTATTCCCGATCGACGCTCAAGATAAGGATGTCGGGGGGGCTGTTCATAATCGATTCGAGGAGGGCGATCTTGTGCTTGAGCTCCTCCTCCAGGAGCATCCTGTCGGTGATATCGGTGGCGAAGACGGTGGCTCCGATAATTGCCCCTTCGGAATCCCTCATAGGAGTGGCGAAGTTCTCGTAGTACCGGTATCCTCCTCCGGGGAGGGCGAGCTTGTCCACCGACCGGTGCTGCTTTCCTTCGAAAATGCTTCGGTAGTTATCCTCCACCGTCCGGCGGTATTCCGGATCGGTCAAGGTGTCCAAGAGGTTGTCTCCGACCCGGATGTCCGCCTTCCACACCTCCTTCATCCCCGTCTTGTGGGCCATGTTGAAAAAAGTGTAGCGGAAGCCTCGGTCGATCGACCATATATTGATGTTCTTCGGGCTCTCCACCACGGCCCTCCGCAGGGCGAGGGCTTCGGCGGCCTCACTTTCCCGCCTCTTCCGTTCGGTGATGTCTCTGACGATGGAGAAGACTATACGGTTACCCTCCACGAGCAGTAAGCTATTGGTAACCTCTACATCGATCAGACGGCCGTCCTTGGTGATGTCCACGTTTTCAAAAGGCTTCGAGCCGTGGAGCTCGATTTCCTCACGAACGGTTTTCCCGGTATCGGTTGTCCGGTCCGAGGCCTGCAGGTCCCGCAGGGCGAGCCCGAGGAACTCTTCCTTGCCGTAGCCGTAGAGACGGCAGGCCTGCTTATTCACATCGAGAATCCTGTCCTGTTCGTCTAGGACCACGACGGCGTCGTTCGCCTCTTCGAAGAGGAGTCCGTACAGCGCCTTTCCTTCAGCTCCAGTCCAGTTCAAATAACCCCTCAGATCTGCGGGGCGTTCTCCAGAAGGTATTTTTCCGCCTCCACGCACCACAGACCGTTATTGCGTTCTACGATCTTCGCAAGCTCCGCAAAGAACGGGTCATTATCTCCTTTTTCTGCAAAATCTTCAATAGCCGTGAGGTCGAGCTCCACGTTCGTGTAGATGAGCTTTTTTCCCCCGGGGATATCGGGGAGATGCAGGGTCGTCTCCACAACCGAATTGAGGCCTCCTACGTGGGTTATCATAGTGGCGGGATTTATCAACCCCTTCCCCATCATCTCGAGGGATTCCCGCATGTCCTCGGTGTTTCCCCCGGAGGTCCCCACTAAGTGGGTGGAGGCGTAGTGGACGTTGTAGAAGTTGAGCTGTGCCGAAAAATTGGGATCGGTGGGTCCGGCGAAAAAATTGAGACATCCGTCCCGGCCCAAGATCTTGTCCCCCTGTTCGACCACCGGACGTACCGGGGCGAAGACCATGACGTCGTCGAAGCCGTCGGTATCGGTAAACGCTTTGAGATGCTTCTCAACATCGTCGACGTCCCGGGTGTTGACATAGTGGAGTTCCACCCCCTGCCGCTTCGCCTCCTCCACGGTGTAGATCGACCCGGCCCGTTCGAGCCGCGCATCGTCTATGTCGGTCACAACCAATAGACCCGGACGCCTCGGAGCGTGGAGGGCGTAGTCGATGGCGCCCAATCCCATAGGACCGACCCCCGCGAGGACGGCCATGGAGCCTCCCTCCTTGATTCCCATGATGTGCTCGTAGCTTCCCGGTTGTGTATGATACATGGCGTGATAGGTCCCCACGATGCAGGACATCGGCTCGGCCAAGGATCCCGCGTAATAGGCATCGCCTTCATACTCGAGGAGGCAGTCCATCTCCATCACCTCGTTGGGAATGACGATATAGGTGGCGTCCCCCCCGATGTACCGGTAGGAGTAGCCGGGGGCCGCAAGGCTTCCCTTGTAGTTGAGGGCGGGCTGGATGGAGAACTTCTGCCCCTCCTTGAACTTTCCGCTCCATTTCGAACCTACCTTTACCAGCTCGCCGCAGAATTCGTGTCCTACGATAACGGGGTTCTCGGCCACGTCGTCGGGGACCCTTTTGTGATCGCCCCCCTGCTTGGCCGCCTTATAAGAAGACATACAGATGCTGTCCGATATAATATGGGCAAGTATTTCGTCTTTTCCTATCTCCGGGAGATCGAACTCCTCGAGCCGTAAATCCTGTTTTCCATAGAGCCGTACCGCTTTCGTTTTCATCCCTCTCTCCTTTCTATACCCGCATTATTTGAGCATAACCTGGCCGCCGGTGACGGGCACCGCCTGGCCGGTCTCGTATTTCTGATCCACTAAATAATATACCGCTTTGATGACGTCCGATCCATCGCAGCCCCGCTTCATGGGCACCTTTTCCTCGTAGAAACGCTTCACATCGGCGATACTCTCCGCCCCCGGGACCTTCCCCGCCTTCAGGTACTGGACGAAGAGGCCCTTTTCGGGATCGGACCATAACGGTCCGTCGAAGAAATTGCCCGGACAGATCGAGTTCACCTTGATGTTGTCCTCCACAAGCTCCTTGGCAAAACTCTGGGTAAGTCCGATACCCCCGAATTTCCCGCCGGCATAGGCGCCGTTCTTGTTGGACCCCTCGAGTCCCGACTTTGAGTTGATTTGGACGATATCGGTAAAGTATTCGCCCGACGGCTCGTTCTGCAGCGCCATGATACGGGAGGCGTATTTGACGCAGAGAAAATATCCTATATAATTGACTTGGGTAACGAAGGTGAAGTCCTTCGAGCTCATCTCCTTGACGCTCCCCGCTTTGAGTACCCCGGCATTGCTTATAAACAGATCGATGCCCCCTAAGGTAACCGCCACGGTATCGACCATCCCTTGGACCGACCCTTCGTCGGCCACGTTGACCGCAACGGGGAAGGCCGTGGTCCGTCCGTAAGCCTTGTTGAGTTCGTCGGCGAGCTCCTCGGCACCGTCTACGTTCAGATCGGCGATGACGGTGTGACATCCCGCGGCAACGAGCTTCCGGACGAGTTCTTCACCGAACCCCTGGGCACCGCCGGTGACGACCGCGGTCTTGTTCCGGACAACCGCGTTCCGGTCGAAACCGTGTGAGGAGTCTTTTTCCTCTCCGGCATGCCCTCCGCCGCGCTGTTCCGCGCCGCGGCCCTCGCCGAGGGCCGCGCAGAGACGGCTTTTCGCCTCGTCGTAGGTCTCGCCTAAGGCAAAGAGAGCGGTCCCCTCGAGTATGATATAGTCGGGGGCCCTGCCGTAGGCTTCCGTGTACGCCCGGTAAGCCCGAAGTATATCACCCTTGTCCTCTCCGGTTTTCAGGAACAGAGGCATTGTGGCGAGGCGGTCGATGACGTCGTCCTTTTTTTCTATGTTGATCAGATCTCCTAAGCGGTCGGGTCCGGTTTCGGTAACGACAATCCGTCCCTTTTCACCGTCGAAGGTGCATCCCCTCAAATAAGGGGCTAGGAAAGTTGCGTATTCGTGTGTTTTCATGATCTGTCCTCTTTCATCATAACTCTTACACCATCTCGTCGAGCATCTCGGTACATGTTTCAGGCCGGAAATGGTCCATCCGCCGCCCGACTTCGTTGTACCGGCGAATCCGCTCAGTGAGACCCGAACCGCTTAAGGGATTGTCCTCCCGAAACAGCCCGTACCTCGGATCGCAGGAGGCGAGCTTCTCGTGGGCGATGAGCGCCCAAGTGGCGTCGGTCAGGTGCCGGAACTCCGGCTCTAAAATGATA
>JBKHAJ010000148.1:0-8542 GCA_046542935.1 Spirochaetia bacterium
CCTGACGGGATGATCCGCCTCCTCCTCGAGCGGAACCTGATACGGGAAGTCGGCAAGAAGGATGTGCCGGGAAAGCCGGTCCAGTACGGAACGACCAAGGAGTTCCTCAAGATGTTCCGACTCGGTAGCATTTCCGATCTTCCCAAGCTCGACGACATCGAACAAGAGCGATTCGAGCTGAATGGCTGAGGAGCTGATTCGCCTGCACGTGTATCTTGCACGCTGCGGTATAGCATCACGCAGGCGGTGCGAGGAATTCATTACCGCGGGCAGGGTCACCGTCAACGGACTGCCGGTTACTGAGCTCGGTACCAAGGTTCGCCCCGACGACAAAGTCGAGTTAAACGGACGCAGGGTCCTTCCGGAGGCCGAAAAGGTGTATCTCGCCCTCAACAAACCGAAGGGATATGTGTGTTCCTCCTCGGATCCCTTCGGACGCCCCCTCGCGGTGGATCTCGTAAAAGACGCCTTCCCTATCTTAAGACTCTACAACGTCGGTCGCCTCGATATGGAATCGACCGGGCTCATCTTCTTTACCAACGACGGCGATTTCGCGGAGAGGGTTATGCACCCCTCGTCCGGCTTTGAAAAGGAATATATCGTTACCACGGACAGACCTATCCCTAAAAAGCTTCTCGACTCATTCCGTTCGGGGGTTACCATCGACGGGGTTTCGTATAGAATAGAGAAATATAAGCTCCACGGTCCCAACACCGTCGGACTGGTTTTGATCGAAGGTAAGAACCGGGAGATCCGCAGACTCTTCGAGGCTTTTTCCTATACGGTGGAGGAACTGGTGCGTATACGTATCGGCATCGCCGCCCTCGATCGTCTCAAAACAGGGGAGTTCAGGCACCTGACCCGCAAGGAACGGGAATTCTTTTTCCGTCGGACGAACCGTGAGTAGGGAGTTAAATATGAGAGTAGCTATAGATGGTCCCGCCGGCTCGGGAAAGAGCACAGTAGCACGAAGGATTGCGGATAAAACCGGATTTTTCTTCCTCAATTCCGGGAATTTCTACCGGGCGATAACCCTCGGCGTGCTTCGATCGGGAAAGGATCCTGAAAGCGAATCGGCGGTTATCGAAACGGCCGAGAACTCTACCGTAGATATAACTAACGGCCGTATTCACTTAAACGGAGAGGACGTCGAAGACGAGCTCCACACCGACGCCGTTGACGAATACGTGGCGGAACACAGCGCTATCGTCCGAGTCAGGGAAATTGTCAACGAAGAGATACGCCGGGCCACGGCGGATATGGACATCGTCGCCGAGGGGAGGGATATGACCACTGTGGTGTTTCCCCATGCGGAGGTCAAGTACTACCTCGACGCATCCATGGACACGCGTGTACGACGAAGGTACGCCCAGGGAATAAGCGGCTTAAGTGAACAGGAAATACGGAAAAACCTCGAAAAGAGGGACGAGATCGATAAAAACAAGCCCTTCGGCGCCCTCAAAATAGGGCAGGACGCGGAATATTTGGATACTACGGCCTTGACCATAGATGCAGTTTGTGAGAAAGTACTTGATACCATCAATAGTAAAAAAAGAAAAACTCAGGAGAATGATAAAAATATGGTTGAGAGTGGAGAGGATCATGCAAACAACAATGAAACTACCCAAGAAACTACCCAATCGATGCTTCAGGAGGAGTATCTCAAGTCGCTCGAACAGATAGAAGAAGGACAGGTCATCGAGGGACAGGTTGTTCAAATAGGCCCCGAACAGGTCTTTATCGATATTGGGTATAAGTCGGAGGGTAAGATTCCTGTTACTGAGTTCAAAGAGATCCCGGAGATAGGGGATAACGTACCCGTTGTACTGGTACGCAAAGAGGGAAAAGAGGGTCAGGTCATCGTCAGTAAAGAACAGGCCGACGTCAAGCTCCTCTGGCAAGAGCTCAGGGAAGCGAAAGAGAACGACAAAGCTGTCGAGGGGACCTTTGAGAAGGCAATCAAAGGCGGCTACGAGGTGGATCTCGGATACAACATCCGCGGTTTTTGCCCGCTGAGCAAGTCCGACATTCGGCGGGTAGAGGACCAGGAAGCCCTCGTGGGGACGAAGTCAAAATTCCTCATCGAACGGCTCACGAGCAGCAATAAGATCAAAATCATCCTCAGCCGCCGGGACTGGCTCGAAAGAGAACGGGAAGAGAAGAAGCGGGAGTTCTTCGAAGAGGTCTCCATTGGAGACGAGGTCACCGGCACGGTCAAGAGCTTTACGAGTTTCGGAGCTTTTATCGACTTGGGCGGCTTCGACGGCCTTCTCCACATAAACGACATGAGCTGGGGACACGTAACCCGGCCTAAGGATTACATCAAGAAGGGTCAGGAGGTGACCTTGAAGGTAATCCGGATGGATCCTGAAGAAGAAAAGATAAACTTGAGCCTCAAGCACTTTACCCCCGATCCCTGGTCGACCTTCGAAGAGAAATACTCCGAAGGGGACGTAGTCCACGGAAAAGTCACTAAGCTCACCGATTTCGGCGCCTTTATAGAGCTGGAAGAGGGGATCGAAGGGCTTGCCCACATCTCCGAACTGTCATGGATCCGGAGGATCAATCATCCCAAGGAGGTCCTCTCCATAGGGGACGAGGTGGACGTCAAGATCTTGGGCTACGATCTCCAAAAGGGGCGGGTTTCCCTGGGTTTGAAGCAGGTCCTTCCCAACCCGTGGGATTCCGTCGAGACCCAGTATCCGGTGGGGATGCAGGTGAGAAGAAAGGTAGTCAAGATTACCAACGCCGGAGCATTCATCGAGCTCGAGGAGGGAATCGACGGATTCATCCACGTGGACGATCTATCCTGGACCAAGAAGTATAAGCATCCCTCAGCCGTCTTGTCAGAAGGAGAAGAGTACGACTTCGTTGTAATCGGGGTGGACCCGGAAAGCCAAAGGATACGTCTGGGGATGAAACAGCTGACCGACGATCCCTGGCAGGACCTGGCGTCCGTCTACAAGCGGGGAAGCATCATCGAAGGTGAGGTGTCTTCGATCACCGATTTCGGTATCTTCCTCCGGGTCCAAGGCGGTATCGAGGGACTCATTCACAGAAGCAACATCCCCGAGAACCGGGACGAACCGAACGAAGACCCTTTGAGCGGATTTTCCGAGGGAGACAAAATACAAGCCAGCGTTCTCGAGGTCAATCCCGAAAAGAAAAAGCTTTCCCTCTCGATCAAGGAATATCAGCGTAAGGTCCAACGGGAGGAGCTCTCGAAATATATACACGATGAAGAGGCCGAACACACCGCTACATTCGCCGATATCCTCAAGCAGAAGGGTGAAGCGCCTCCGGACTCTCAGGAAGAAGAATAGGGTCTTAAGTGAGAAGGAATGCTCGCCGACGCAAAGGAAAGAAAACGTCTTGAGACATTAATAGAGATCAACACCCTCATCAATTCGAAGTATACCGATCCGAGGGCCCTTCTCACGCGGATAATCGAAAGCGCCACGAAGCTTACCGAAGGAGCGGCATCGTCGCTTCTTCTCCTGAATCAAGAAAACAAGAAGCTCTACTTCGAGATCGCCCTCGGTTCCAAGGGTCCGGATGTCAAGAGATTCTCCTTGAGTCTCGGCGAAGGAATCGCCGGATGGGTGGCGCTTCACAACACATCCCTCATCGTCAACGACGTCGACAAGGACTCAAGACACTATGCCGAGATAGGCAAGCAAATCGGGTTTCCTACCCGGACCCTCCTGGCCGTGCCCATGCGGATCAAGGAGCAGTGCGTCGGAGTCATCGAAATCATCAACAAGAAGGACGGGAAGTACTTTACTAACGACGATCTGCGCTGGCTCGAGATCTTCGCCAATCAGGCCGCCTTGGCCATACAAAACGCCCGGTCATTCCAGAAGGTCTCCGACGAGCTCTCGGTTCTCCAGGACAAGGTGAACAAGGAATCGGGGTATCATACCTTTATCGGGAAGAGTCCAATTATCATGGAAAAGCTCGAGGTAGCCAAAAAGATCGCCCTAACGGACTCTTCTGTATTGCTACTAGGTGAAAGCGGAGTCGGTAAGGAGCTCTTCGCCGAGCAGATCCACCTCCATAGTCCAAGAACCGACAAGCCTTTAATTCGGGTAAACTGCGCCGCTCTTCCCGAGCATCTCCTCGAGAGTGAGCTCTTTGGCCACGTCAAAGGGGCCTTTACCGATGCCGTCAAGGACAGGAGGGGCCGCTTCGAGCTCGCCGACGGAGGGACCATCTTTTTAGACGAGATAGGGGAGGTTCCGGTCGCTCTTCAGACCAAACTTCTGAGGGTTATCGAGAACAAGATCTTCGAGAAGGTGGGGAGCAGCGAATCTATAAAAGTCGATGTCCGCATCATCGCGGCGACCAACAAGAACCTGGCGGCGGCTATCGAAGAGGGTAGCTTCCGCACCGATCTCTACTACCGTTTGAATGTGCTTCCCCTCGAAATCCCCCCCCTGAGACAGCGCAAGGAGGATATCCTCGAGCTCGCCGACTTCTTCCTCAAACGAAGCAACAATGATGTGAAGAAGCAGGTAGCGGGCTTCACCGACGAAGCGGTGGAAATTATCCTGTCCTACGACTGGCCCGGAAACGTTCGGGAGCTCGAGAACGTTATCGAAAGGTCGGTGGTTATGTGCTCCGACACGTACATCACCTCGAAGGATCTCTTTTTAGTTCCCTCGGGGGAGGGGGAAATCGAAAAGTACTGTGGGAAGACACTCAAAGAAGCCTTGAATCTCTTCAAGAAACACTATATAAAGAGCACGCTCGAGTCGTGCAACTGGGTACAGAAGGATGCCGCGGAAGCTCTGGACATCCAACGAACGTACCTGTCTCGATTGATCAAAGATTATTCTATACATAAATGAATTTTTTGAGGTAAATAATGCTTGACACACACGAACCATCGAAAAAACAGCAGATTCTCAACGCTCTTTCGAATTTTCTTACAAAATACAGGACCGTTTTCATCATTCTGCTCGTAACCATAATCGTCGGCCTCATCGCTTTTGCCGTGACCCGTGAAATCATCATCAAGCGCGCGGAGGCCTCCGCGGTAATAGTCGAGGACCTTCAGAGGGATTACCAAGAGTGGCTTACCGCCGTAGATGACGAGGTAAAACCGGGCCTCGAGGAGTCGTGCAGGGACCAGGTCCAGGATATCTTGAACCGGTATCCGAGGACCTACGCCGCCCAGCGGGCTTTCCTGGTCTTAGGCGGAATGGAATTCGAGCTCGAGAACTGGACCGAAGCGGAAAAGAGCTTCAAGAGTCTGTACGACCGTTTTCCCGAAAGCTATCTGGGCGCGGTCGCCTTGTGGAATCTCTCGGTGGTATACGAACGGTCCGAAGCGCCCGAAGAGGCTTTGGAAACCCTGGAAACCCTCGAGAGTGAGTACCGGGACACTTATCCGGATATGCCCCACGTTCTCTTCAATTTAGGGCGTATCGAGGAATCCTTCGGGGACATCGAAGGCGCTCGGGAGCGGTACAACGACATGGTCGATAATTTTCCGCGAAGTAATTGGACAAAACTCGCTCGAGACCGTATAATTTTCCTCGATCTCCAAGGGGAGTAGAGGAGGATTAGATGGCGAAGAAAAGGGCGAAAATTCTCGAAACCAGGTATTTCGGATTGTTTATCGGCCTTTTCATCGCCGCTGTCTTCTTTCTCCTCTTCTGGACGGCGGAATTTCCCCTTCTCAAGACCCTCGAGCTCAAGATGCTCGATGTCCACTTCAACTTCAAGAACGTCTTTACCCGTACGAGCATTCAAGAGGGAGTAAACTTGGAAACCCGTAATCCCGATATTAGCCGGGATCTCTTGATTATCGGAATCGATTTCAAGAGCTTAGGCGATTTCGGGAAGTGGCCCTTTCCCCGCTATCGTCACGCCGATCTCATGAACTCCTTCGCCCGTATCAGAAACCAGACGGAGCGGGAACGGGCCCTCTTCCTCGACGTCTTCTTCATCGAACCCGACGACAAGGCCTATAACGATGTCCTCCTGGTCAATGCGATAGAGAACAACGAGAGGGTGTTCTTGGAGACCGTATTAGACGAGGTGCCCCCCGCGTCCGAAATTGCCGATGACTATTTTACCCGTCAGGATATCCTCTACGAAAACTACGGTGAGATACGAAATATATCCGGCGACTGGCGGGAAATGGAGTATTTCCTCGGCCTCCAGCCGCCGCTTCAGCCCTACGCACGGGCGACCTACGGGTACGGCCACGCCAACTTTCAGAGGGATATTGATAAAATCTACCGCCGGCAGGCACTGGTCGCCAAGTCATCGGTCCTCCTCGATCTCTACCGGTTGGATAACCTCTCCGTCGAAACACCGGTCGATCCGGACAATTTCGAACGACTTGCATGGTTCGATAAGGAACAGCGCCTTCACAACGTTCCCTATCCCCTGACGGAAGAGTCCCTTGCTCAACTTCGCCGGGAGATGGAGGCGAATGCACCTATAAAGACCGTTGATACCAACGACGACGGACAGCCCGATGACGCCTTTTACGTAATACGGAAGTACCGTGATCACTTTATTCCGGCGATAACCCTCTCCTTGGCTTTGGAATACTTCAACAAGGAACTCGGCGATATCGATGTGGTACTCGGCGAGCATATTATTATTCCCGATCCCGAGGTTTTCGATGTCGAACTCCAGAAATGGGTGCCCTATGAGCGGACGGTCCGTGAAGCCCGCTACGACCGGGAGGGAAATCTGACCCGCCCCGAACTGACCGAGAGGATAGAGGATATTCGAATCCCCATCGATTCGAACGGAAGAATGCTCATCAACTACATGGGACCGCCGTCATTCGCATCACCCGGCGCGCCGCAGACCTTTCCGGTCCGCTCCTTCTCCGGGTACGCCTCACGCGTACCCGGTCCCGACCCGGAAACGTGGCCCCGTACCAAGGCCGTGGGGAATACCATCCTCATGGTCGGTCCCTTTGCCCGGGGAATGGCCGCGGACCAAAAACCGACCCCCTACGGACTCATGTATGGTGTCGAGATCCATACCAACAGCCTCAACACCATTCTCATGGGAAACTTCCTCCGAAACGCTTCTATCTGGATAGACGGACTCATCCTGCTAGGGCTTGTTATGCTCACCGCCTTCATGACTTCCCGATTGTCCACCGTCTGGTCACTTCTTGCTTCGGTAGTGCTCATTTTCGTCTTCTTTATAGGTGTTACCCTGGTTTTCGACGAGAGTTCCTACATTCTCAATTTTTCGACCCCGGCAATCGCCGTCTTTTTCGGATTCTTGAGCGTCGTTGTCTACCGCATCATGACCGAAGAGCGGGACAAAGCTCGTATCCGTGACATGTTCGGGAAGTATGTGAGCCCCAAGGTCGTCGATCAGATCCTCGAAAACCCCCCCGAGCTCGGCGGAACCGACAAGAATATTACCGTATGTTTCTCCGACATCAGGGGATTCACGACCCTTTCCGAGAGCATGACCCCCCAGGAACTTGTGGGTCACCTCAATCTCTATCTGACGGCAATGACCGACATCATCCTCGAATACGAAGGAACACTGGACAAATACGTGGGTGACGAAATTATGTGGTTCTTCGGCGCCCCGGTTCCTCAGGAAGACCACGCCCTGCGTGCATGCAAATGCGTTTTGAAACAGATGCAGAAGCTGAATGCGCTCAATGAAGGATGGTCCGATGAAAGAAAGATAGACATCGGAATCGGAGTGAATTCCGGGATCATGACCGTTGGGAACATGGGGTCCTTAGGCCGGATGAACTATACCGTTACCGGGGACAACGTAAACCTCGGAGCCCGCCTCGAGGGTACTAACAAGCAGTACGGGACAAACGTTATCATCAGCGAATTTACCTACGGCCTCGTCAAGGACAAGGTCATAGTCCGGGAGCTCGATAACATCCGGGTCAAGGGTAAGAACAAGCCCGTTCTCATCTATGAGCTTATCGACGTTCCGGAAGGAATCGATCCGCCGGCTAAACCCGATGAGAAGAAACAAGGGTAGGGGGTCTCGAACCCCGGGACCGGCCCGTGCGACCGCGCTCACCGCGGCGCTGTTCCTGATATCCGCGTTTTTCGCCCTCGGCACCGCCTGCGGGATCCAGTCGTTCCCGTATTTGGCTTCCGTAAAAGACGAGGACATAGACGAGCCGTTCGATGCAAGCGAACCCTTTAGTTTCTTTAACAATACCGATAACGATCCTACCTACTTCTACGGCTATGAGATCTACTACAAGTTTTATTCCACTGCCGACGACTCCGTTTTCGATACCGAAGAGCAGCCCCTTATAGACGGTGTCTCCTTATCACAAGCGACGAGCACCTACGACTTCCGCCGTCTCGTCATACGGAACGATTCGGTGACCAAGCCCCTCATCTACGTCGAACCGGGCAACAGAGACTCGCGCTTTCCAATCGCTATCGACTTCTCAACGGTATCGGACGGCTCTTTCCCCTCTATTACCTACAATGCCGAAAACTTCGAAGCCGCCCGCTACGTCGAGGGCCCGGGGGGCATAAACGAGTATTATTCCTTCTCCTCCGATGAGCTC
>JBKHAJ010000149.1:0-8536 GCA_046542935.1 Spirochaetia bacterium
ACTGAGGAGCAGGAAGACGGGGGACCCGATCCCGAACCGGTCGAGGAGGTCGACGGCGGTCCCGGTCCGGGATCGGCGGTCCTCGAGCTCTACCGGGAGATACTCCGTATACGCTGACGGCTCCGTGTATACGCTGACGGCTCCGTATACGCTGACGGCTCCGTACATGTCTAAGCCCGCCCGCGTTGACAGAGACCCCTTTTATCCGTATATTGCACCTGAACCTTTTAAACATCAATCATAATTCATAACGAGGAGAAATAGAATGAAACTAGCTATTAACGGATTCGGTAGGATAGGACGAAATGTCTTCAAGATCGCGTTAGAAAACCCCAAAGTGGAGGTAGTCGGAATCAACGACCTTACGGACACCAAGACTCTGGCGCACCTTCTCAAGTACGACTCCACCCAAGGAAAATTCAACGGCGACGTAAGCTACGATGATGACAACCTCATCGTCAACGGAAATAAATTCAAGGTTAGTGCCGAACGAAGTCCGAAGAATATCCCCTGGGGAGCGGCCCCCGACGTCGTCGTCGAGTCGACCGGTGTTTTCCGAACGAAGGAGGGCGACAAGGGAGGCTACGGCGACCATCTGAATAACGAGAAGTTTCCCGCCAAGAAGGTAATACTCACCGTACCGGCGAAGGACAAGATCGACAATATGATCGTCCTCGGAGTCAACGACGATGCCCTCAAAGACGACGACGTCTGCGTTTCCAACGCTTCGTGTACCACTAACTGTCTCGCTCCGGTCGTTAAGGTCTTGAACGACAAGTTCGGCGTGGAAAAGGGTTTCATGACCACCATTCACAGCTATACCAACGATCAAATCATTCTCGACGGTCCCCATTCAGACCTGCGCCGGGCCCGGTCCTGCGCTATCTCACAGATCCCCACAACCACCGGTGCGGCAAAGGCGGTGGGTAAGGTCCTGCCCGAGCTCAATGGTAAGCTCGACGGCTGCGCCATTCGGGTTCCTACACCTACCGGCTCGATCGTCGACCTGGTAGCGGAGCTCAAGAAAGAAGTGACCGTGAAAGAGATCAACGCCGCTATGAAGGAATATGCCGAGGGGCCGATGAAGGGAATCCTCGCATACACCGAAGATCCCATCGTCAGTGTGGATGTCATCCATGATCCTCACAGCTCGATCTTCGACAGTCTGAGCACCATGGTAATGGGAAAGACCGTCAAAGTCTTTTCCTGGTACGACAATGAATGGGGATACTCCGCAAGGGTAGTGGACCTCGCGCTTAAACTCGTCAAGGAGTAGCCTATGGCGGTCAAAACTGTTAAAGACGTTGATTTACAAGGTAAACGGATCATCATGAGGGCGGACTTCAACGTCCCCCTCAAAGGTGACCGGATAACCGACGATACAAGGATACGGGCCGCGTTACCGACGATCGAGTACATCCTCGGTCAGGAGGGGACCCGGCTTATCCTGATGAGTCACCTGGGCAGACCGAAGGGGAAGAAGGCTCCGGAGTTCTCTCTTGCTCCCGTAGCCGTACGCCTCTCCGAGCTTCTCGGCAAAGAGGTGAAGATGGCGGAGGACTGCGTCGGCGATGCGGTCGAGTCCGATGTCAAAGGCTTGAAGGCGGGAGACGTGCTCCTCCTCGAAAACTTGAGATTCCACGCGGAAGAAACCGGCAACGACGAGGGCTTCGCCAAGAAGCTCGCCGCACTCGGGGACATCTACGTGAACGACGCCTTCGGTACCGCCCATAGGGCGCATGCATCCACCGAGGGCATTACGCGCCACCTTCCGGCAATTGCGGGTTTTCTTATCGATAAAGAAGTCCGGTTCTTCGAACCCCTTCTCGAGAGCCCTGAACAGCCCTTCGTGGCCGTTATCGGCGGGGCTAAGGTGTCGAGTAAGATCGGTGTCTTAGAAACTCTCCTGCCCAAGTGCAAGACCCTGATTATCGGGGGAGGCATGGCGTACACCTTCCTGAAGGTAAAGGGTATTTCGGTCGGTAAATCCCTGGTCGAAGAAGAATACCTGGATACCGCTAAGAAGCTCCTGGATGAGGCCGAAAAACAGGGGAACGAGGTTCTTCTTCCCGTGGACCATGTCGTAGCGGACGAGTTCTCCGAAAACGCGAAACCTGAAACCGTCGATTCCGTGGAAATCCCCGAAGGAAAGATCGCCATGGACATCGGGCCTAAAACCCTTGACCAGATGCGCTCAAAGATCGACAATGCAAAGTCGCTGGTCTGGAACGGCCCGATGGGGGTGTTCGAGTTCGATGCCTTTGCCGGGGGGACTTTGGAAACCGCGAAGATGGTTGCAGGCTGTTCGGGAACAACGGTAGTCGGAGGCGGTGACAGCGTGGCCGCGGTCAATAAGTTCGACTTGGCGGACAGGATAGATCACGTGTCCACCGGCGGAGGAGCATCTCTCGAGTTTCTCGAGGGGAAAACACTCCCCGGAATCGCGGCGCTCGAGCAGAAATAGCGGCGGCACGAAAAAAGGATGGGATATGCGAAATTATTACATCGCGGGTAACTGGAAGATGAATAAAACCGCTACCGAGGCGCGTGAAGTTGCCTCGAATATGGCGGTGGACCTGAAGGGATCTAAGAACAAGCTCATGATTGCGCCCCCCTTTACTGCACTTTCCGCGGTCGCCGAGGCATTAGCGGGAAGCAATATTATCTTAGGCGCCCAGAATATGGCCGCCGAGGTTTCCGGGGCTCACACCGGAGAGATCTCGGTCCTCATGCTCAAGGACGCCTGTGTTCAGGCGGTCATTATCGGTCATTCCGAACGAAGACTTATCTACGGTGAGACCGATGAACTTATCAACCGGAAGGTAAAGCTTGCGCTCGATCACGGCCTCGAGGTCATATTGTGCGTCGGGGAGACCCTCGAACAGAGAGAAGCCGGTCTAGTCGATAAGGTGGTCAAAGAACAGGTTCTAGCCGGTTTCGAAGGGATCGACGTAGCAGAGGCGAAACGGATTACCGTCGCTTACGAGCCGGTATGGGCAATCGGTACGGGTAAGACCGCAACACCTGAAGACGCCGAAGCGGTCCACGCAATGATCAGGCGTACCGCCGGGGAGCTCTATTCCGGCGCTTACGCCGATGAGCTCATCATACAGTACGGGGGAAGCGTCAAACCGGATAACGTCAAGGGTCTTATGGCTATGGAGGATATCGACGGCGCCCTCGTAGGCGGGGCGTCTCTCGAGACCGAGTCATTCGAGCCGATAGCAAAATTCAATTCTTAGGGGTATTTTAAAAGATGGGAGCTTTAGGTATAGCTATTCTCGTAATATTCGTCATAACATGTATTCTCCTGATAATTATCGTTTTGATGCAGGACGAGCAGGGAGAGGGCATAGGCGGAATATTCGGCGGAGGAAGCACCAGCGCGTTCGGATCGCGCTCGGGTAACGTTCTGACTAAATTTACCGGAGTGTTAGGCGCCCTCTTCCTTATCTGCTCATTCGGACTTGCCTGGATAAACAGAACCAACGAAACCGGAGATGTCATCGGCGCCGCCCGGCGGCAGCAGGCCCAGGAACAAACAGTCGAGGAATGGTGGGCCCCCCAAGACGAAGAGGGAGAAGCACAAGCGGAATAGTTCATGCGGGTCGCCGTACTTTTTTACGCAGACAGGCAACGCGATAAGTTACGGGAGCATGCTGAGGGTTTGGCCGAAGGAATAGAGGCCCAGGGCCACCATGTCGATCTCGTGGACGGAAAGCGTGACGTCAACACCAGCCTCAGTATCTACGGGTATGTAGCGGTAGGGACCGTCGCCGCCGGACCGTTCGGAGGGAAAATTCCCGCTGTGATAGGAAAACATCTCGCATCGGCCGGAACAGTTACGGGAAGACGGTCCTTCGCCTTCACCCTCAAAGGAATAGGTAGTTCGAAAACCCTCCACAACCTCATGAGAGCGATGGAACACGAGGGAATGTTCCTCAAATACTCCAAGATATTCGAATCGAAAGAAGAGGCCCGGGAAACCGGCAGGCAGTTGCACATTGAATAATATCGGAAGCCGAATCGCCTACTCCTTCAACATTCTCAATATCCCGGTCGACGCGTCGGTCGAAGAGATCAAGCGGGCTTTCCGCCGCCGCGCTAAGGACCTGCATCCCGACTTGGACGTCAAGGAAGAGGGCTCCGACTCGGCGATGAAGGAGCTGATCATCGCCTACCGGATGCTCCTGGAGTGGAAGAAGCAGTATCAGGCGGTTTCGAGGACTCCCGGCCTCAAGGAAGAGGAAAAATTCGACTATAGGGAGTTCCTGCGCAATCGCCCCGACGACCTCTCCATTCAGGCAAAGCTTATATTCTACGATCTCCTCCACGGATACGAGGAGGAGGCAATCGATCTCTACAGGCGGTTTTTCGCCTTTCCCGACAAGGACCGAAACCTGGAAAGATACATGGACAGGGAAGACTATATGGACTGCGCCTTCCTCCTTGCGGAGGAATTCGAGAGCCGGGGAGATCTTATAACCGCCTTCCGCATGCTGATCAGGATTTCGGAGCTCGAATATCAGGCGCCGTATTTCAAACACTTTATGGAGGAGGTCCTCTTGAGGCTGAGAATACTTACCTGTATCCGCATGAACGATCTCATTCCCGAGGAGACCCAGGTAGAATGCCTCCATACGGCGTTGGCAAAGAAATTCACCGTATCTATACGGTCCGATCTCTGCAAGAGATTGGCCGAAATTTATGCGGGGTTAAATCTCATCGACGAGGCGAAATATTATCTCGACATGTGCCTTCTCTACCAACCCAAGATGTCGGGTATCAAGAGCCTGAAGAAACGAATTCTTTGTTCTTGACATCGTCGGAAGAGAGTTGATACCCTGACCACCCAGTGCTATTGTTAGATAAATGAGGAACTATACTATGATTAAATACACACGAATATTATTAGCAGGACTCGCCATCACTCTTATCGGAGCCGCGGTCTCGACCGCGCAGGTAATGGACCGCCCCGCGGCGACCGTAAACTACACCAAATCGGAAATTATCACTCAGAAACAGCTCGATTTGGCCGTTTCCCAGATAGGGCAGCAGTACTCCATGATGGGACAGCCCAATCCTTCCCGGGGGGAGGTCCTCGAGGAAATTCTCATCCAGAAGCTCATCATCCAGGCCGCTCGAAAGGAAAACATCCAGGTGAGCGAGGGAGAGGTCAAATCGGCCTTACGGGCGCAGCTCGGTCCCGAGGGGGTCAACATCACCGACGAACAACTCAAGCTCCTCGTCCGGCAGCAGACGGGAATGTCCTGGACCGATTATCTCCAACAGGGGAAAGAGCAGCTGCTGACCCAGAACTATATCAAGTTCAAGAAACAGGAGCTCTTCGAAGACATCAAGGAGCCGACGGAGAGTGAAATCCGGGAAATCTACAACGAAAACCAGCATCTATTTATCAATCCGGAAATGGTGCGCTTCGGCCAGATCTACCGGGATACCCGGAACTTGAGCGCTTCCGAGAAGAACCGGGCCAGAGACCTGATGGAGGAGATCCTTGCCGACCTACGCTCGGGAAAGGCCACCTTCGACGAGATGGTCATGAAGTACTCCGACGACACCCAGTCCCGATACAAGGGGGGCGACGTGGGGTTCTTGGCCATCAACGACAAAAACTCGAAGCAGCTCCTCGGCAAAGACTTTTTCGACGCCGCCTTTTCCACACCCGAAGGTAAGACCACCGGAATCATCGAGTCGAACATCGGGCTGCACATCCTCCATATCTCCGAGAAGCTCTCGGCCCGGCTCTTAGGTCTCAACGATCCGGTCAATCCCTCGACCACCGAAACGGTACGGGACCGTATAGTCAACCTCAAGCTCCTCGAAAAGCAGCAGGTTCTCTTTCAGCAGGCGGTCGGAGAAATCATCAACGATCTCAAGAGATTGGCTGATATCCGCATCTACTCCGATAACGCCGACATAGACCCGGACGATCTCAAGTACTTCGAAAACAACGTTCGCTAGTCATGGGGGCACGCCGCCGGGGCAGAATACTGGCCTTTCAAGCCTTGTACTCTTGGGAATGCACCGGAAACGACACAAAGCGGCTTGCGGCATTCTCGTGGTTGGACGAGGCCCAGGCTGAAAAGGTTTCGGCGGAGGCATATACCTTCGCCCGGCTGCTCTTTGCGGGGACTGTAGAACGGAAAGACGAAATCGATGCGCTTATCGAAGAGCACCTCGAAAATTGGGAGCTTAAACGGCTTTCCAGAGTCGACCTTGCTTTGCTCCGGCTTGGATGCTACTCTTTACGATATCAGCATGATGTTCCCGCATCGGTGACCATAGACGAGGCGGTAGACATCGCTAAGGAGTTCGGAAGCGAAGACTCCTACAAGTTTATAAACGGCGTACTGGACGGTGTAAGAAAGAGCCTTGGCAGGTAGCGGGAAGAGACGTAGTTCACTGATAATCTTGCTCATCCTCATCCTTATCGGAGGGGGGGCAGCCGCTTACTTCTTCATTCCCGGCCTACGGGCAAGCAACACCCAAAGAGAAATAAACGAGATCATCGCCGAAGCGGATGAGAAAGTAGCCGAAGGCTCCTACAGGAGGGGGGAGGACATCTTGAGGAGAGTACGGGGTGAAAAACTCTCGTCTCAGACTTGGATGTCTCTTCTCGCGAGGGGGATGCAAATTTCCGAGGGACTAGACGATTACACTGTTCTCCTCGATTTATCGGAGCGTGCGGTGGAGGACCTCCCCGGAAACGAGGAGCTGTGGGCCGTCCATGTCTACGCCCTTATAAAACGGGGATATTATGAAAAAGGTTTTTCTTCCGCCGCGGAACACCTGGTAAGTGAAGAATACCGTACCCTCCAGTACGAGGCGGCCCTCAAAATGAATCCCGACAGAGTCGACCCGGGTTTTTTCGAGGGATCCCGGTTTGCGCCTCTTGCCGCCGAAACCGAATCCCTCGATCCGGCGGCCTTCGAGGAGCTTGCCTCCCGGCTCGATGATCCGCGGCTTTACGCGGCTTCAGCGGTGCTCTGGATGATCTCGGGGGAGCAGGAAAGGGCGATGGAAACCGCTGGACGCCTCGAGAGGTACCGGGAGTACGATCTTCTTCGTCTGTACATCGCCTACGACGGGGGGAATTTCGAAACCGCTTTGGAGCTGCTGACCAGGATGAATGAGACCGGGCGTATCGAACCATATCGGGCGGTCATGCTCGAAGCGGACATCTTGATGAGCCTCGGGCACTTCGACCGGGCGTCAGCATCCTACAGAAATCTAATAGAGACCCAGCCGGAGGCATCATGGATACCCTACCTCAATCTGTCTTGGCTCGCCGAGAGGGAAGGCCGCGGGGAAGAGGCCTTGAGCTACCTCTTCGATGCCTACGAACATTTTCCCGGCAAGAAGCAGGTAATCCTCCCTTACGCCCTGTTTCTCCTGCAGCAGAACAGGGGCGCTGAGGCGGCGGAACAGCTCGAGACTCTCCAGGAACGTTTGTCCGAGGACGAGGACGGGGACGAGGACGAGGGGCTTGCCCTTCTGATTCACTACGTGCGTTCCGCCGACACCAATCCCCAGCAGTTTCGCGCGGTCCTGTGGGAGCTCTATAACGCGTATCCGGGAAACGAAAAAATAGCTCAATTCTTTACCTGGTATCTTCTCGGTTTCAACGCCCTTGGGGATGCCCGCCTCGTCCTTGACCGCTTCGAGACCGAATACGGCGCGGTGGAATGGACTTATTTCTATAGGGGTATCATCTCCGCTCTCGGAGGCGATATCGAAACGGCCCGGGAGAATCTGGAGACGGCCTTTGAGCTCAAGGAAAGATGGGAGACCCAATACAATCTCGCCCTGATAGCGATGAAACGGGGGAACATAACCGACGCTCTCGAGCGGTTCCGTTCCGCGGAAATCCTCCTATCCGGAAGCCCGGAAGCTGTCGTCAAGACGGCTGAGCTCGCCGAAATACGGGTAAAAATAGCCTCGATACTCTTTCTCGACGGAGAATACGGCGCGGCGGCCCGGGAATTGAGTTACGCCCTCGATTTGGATCCAAAAAATCTCGAAGGACGTTTCCTGAGCAAGCAGCTTGAAGCTGAGCTGGAAAGGTGATACCCTGGATCCCATGGCAAAAAAAGGAGAGGGAATGGCGAAGATAAATGATTCGGCGGAGTGCCTGATAGGAGAAGGTTCGGTTTTCGAAGGCCGGTTCCTTGTCAAGGGATCGATCCGAATCGAGGGAAAGTTCCAGGGGGACATCCGGACGGAGGATCAGCTTATCATTGCCCCCGGCGGTAAGGTAAAGACCGATATCATCGCCCGTCAGGTCGTTGTCGGAGGAACCCTCATCGGGAACATTACGGCCACCGAAGAGGTGAATCTTCTCGAAACCGGAAAGGTCTACGGCAACATTACTACTCCTAAGCTTTCGGTCGAGCCGGGTGTGCTGACGGAGGGTAAGATTACAATCAATTCAGGCGGGGAGGAGTCGGTGGAGAAGGCAATAAACGAATCCTTCGGAGAAGATCCCGACACCATCTTTTCGTCGATGAGTCCGCCG
>JBKHAJ010000150.1:0-8474 GCA_046542935.1 Spirochaetia bacterium
GGCGGCTTTGAATATTTTCTTATCTTCCCAGTATTTCTGCCACTTTTTTTCTATTTCGGTAAAGTTATAGCTGCTCATAGCGGCATGATAGCGGAGTGGTCCCCCCTCGTCAATGAGACCGGGCGTTGACGCTCCCCCGGCTTGTCAACTACTCTCACGGTATGGAAAATCGACTCGACAATTCCCGCTTTGGACAGTTTGCCGATCTGAGACGGCTCGAAGAAGCCGCGGCGGTTGCCTGCGGTGAGGTGCTGAAGCTCAAACCCTCGGAGAGGGTTCTTATCGCCACAAATCCCGACTCCGATGTGAGTGCTATTTCCCAGGCCCTCTTCGACGCCGCCGTCACCCTCGGAGCGGAGCCGGTCATCATCTATCAACCGGTGAAAACCCAGCTCGATTTTGCCGATCCCTCGGTCTACGCCGCGGTGGATACCCTTCCCGACGTCTTCATCTCCATGAGCGCCGAAAAGCTCGGCAAGGACGAGAGGGGGATCGACAAACCCTACGAGTACGGGGGTAAAGAGTATACGAGCCTCTTTCACTATCACCTGTACGGGACGAAGGCCTTGAGAAGCTTCTGGTCGCCGAATATAACAGTCGATCAGTTTATCAAAACCGTACCCGTAGACTACCCGCGGATGCGTAGGGAGTGCGCCGCGGTCGCACGGGTGCTCGATGCGGGGATATCGGTCCGGATAACCTCTTCCGCCGGGACCGATTTAGTTATCGGCATCGCAGGCCGAGAGTCTTTCGTAGACGACGGGGATTTTTCGACGCCGGGCAGGGGAGGAAACCTCCCGGCAGGGGAGGCTTTCATCTCCCCGGTGGTCGGAACATCCGAGGGGATGATCGTCTTCGACGGGAGCATCAGTCTCCACAACGGGGTCCAGGTGATCGAGGAACCTATTCGGGCGAAGGTAGAGGACGGGTATGTTGTATCGATCGAGGGCGGCGAGGAGGCGAAATCGCTGGACCACTCCTTAACGGAGGGGGAAAACCTCGCCCGGCGCTTTCGCCGCGAGGGCCGCCTCAATCCCGATCAGGGGGAGCTCTACGCGCGAAACGCCCGCAATATCGGTGAGCTCGGAATCGGGCTGAACCCGGCCGCGGAGATCGTCGGGAGTATGCTCATCGATGAAAAGGTCTACCGGACCTGCCATCTGGCAATCGGACACAATTACGACGAGGACGCCCCGGCCTTGATCCATTTAGACGGACTGGTAACCGAGCCGACGGTCACGGTGACCGGTCCGCAGGGAGAGGTGACGACGGTCCTGGAGAAGGGAGAATTGGTGCTGTGAGCGGCGCAACCTCCTTTGAAACCGGTTTCGATATCGATTTTCTCGCCGAAAGACAGCCGGTGGCCCTCGTCTTGAGGCATGCGGAACGATTTTCGGTGCGTAATCTCGAAAACCCCCTGGACGCTCTTTTGACCGAAAAGGGAAAGACGGACTCCGTCGAATTCGGCAGAGGCCTCGCCGATTTGACTCCAATGACACTGTATCATAGTCCCGTGGAGCGGTGCAGGGAGACGGCAGAGGGGATTGTCCGGGGTATCCGGGCGTCCGGAGGGGAGGTTCAGATCGCCGGGGCCGCGGATGAGCTCGGTGGACCCTATGTGCGGGGCGATTTCGATGCGATCCCCGGTATGGTCCGGGAATATGGACTGTCGGGGTTCTTGAGGGCGTGGTTCGACGGGAATCTTTTCGGGGAATCCCTCATGTCTCTTCCGGAGGCGGCGGAAATCATCTTCGGATACATCGCGGGCACCCTCACACAGGCCCGAAATAATGCGGCCATGATAACCCACGACTGGACTATTATGATACTGAGGGAGTACTTCCTCGAGCTGCCCCACGAAGCGGCGGGCTTTCCCGGGTTTCTCGACGGAATGGCCTTCTATCGGACGGGAGCGGGGCTCAAGGTTTATTATCATGGTAAGGAATACTCGGTCCCCGGGAAGTAGCGGTCCCCGGTCGGCAGAGCCTACTAGTGGGCCGGATGTTCCTGCTTGGACGGAATGTAGCGGACCCACAGAATCCTGTTCTTTTCGATAGTCTCGATAATGAACCTCCCCGTCCTGAGGACAACCTCCTCGCCGCGGCCCGGAATGTGATCCATGTAGTCGACGAGGAATCCCCCTAAGGTTTTTGCGTACCGATGGGAGGGAAGGCGGATTCCCAGGGCCTCGTTAAGTTGATGGAGGGATATGTCCGCGGCAAGCAGGTACTGCCCATGGTCCAACTTGCGGATTCTCTTGTTTTCCTTGATCTCGTGTTCGTCGTAGAGATCGCCTAAAATCTCCTCGATGACATCCTCCACGGTAACCACTCCGGCAAGGCCCCCGTATTCGTCTAAGATGATCGCCATATTGAGTTTTTCCTGCTTGAACTGCATGAACATCTCGTTGACCATCTTTGTCTCCGGGACGAAGATCGGTTCCATCATACACTCCTTCAGCGGCTTGGACTGATTTCCCGTGGAGAGCATCTTGATGAGGTCTCTGAGGAGGACTATCCCGGCTATGTTCTCCGGGTCTTTATCGTAGACCGGAATTCGGGAGTACCCTTCTTCGAGGATGGAATCCAAGGCTTCGTCTACCGGGGTGGTCATGTCGATGCTGAACACTTCGGTCCGGTGGGTCATGATTGCCTGGACTGTGATATCGTTGAACCTGAAGATCCGTTTGATCATGCTCGTCTCGTATTGTTCGACTATTCCTAAGTTCTCACCGAGATTGACCATGTGGAGGATCCCCTCCAGGGAGAGCTGTGTTCTCCGCTCCGAGCCGAAGAGACGGGTTATTCCGTTGCTTATAAGACCGATGCTAAAAATAACCGGCCGGAATATGATGGACAGTATTTGGACGAAACGGGCGGTCCTCAGACTTATGAAATCGTTGAACATGATGGCGAGGCGCTTCGGGGTCACCTCTGAAAAGACGAGAATTATCAGAGTCAGAATCCCCGTGGTGATCCCCACCGCGTTATTCCCGAATAGATCGATGGTGATCTTGGTGGCCAGAGCGGAGGCCGCGATATTCACCAGGTTGTTGCCGATGAGGATGGTTGTCAGGAGGATATCGGGACGGTTGGAAAGCTTCTGGACGAGGCGGCCCCGTTTCCCATGCTTCTGTTTGAGCTCCTGAATCTGCATGTACGAGAGGGAGGTAAAGGCCGTTTCCGCCGAGGAAAATATCCCGGAGAGAATTATTAGTACCAGCAGTACAACGAACTGGAGCGTCATTTTTCGCGCTTACGTCTCCCGATTCCGGGATGAGAAGATAGGGTGCCGGAGAGGGTCGTCATCTTCCATGTGCCGTAATAAGTATACCCGAAACCTATTCCCGATTCAACCTCAGTTCCGATAATAGGCGCCGTCCCTCTTTTGGGCGTCGTCGTAGAGGCGGCGGAGCCACAGCCACGAGAAGAAGAGGAGGGGAACGATAAGTACCACCAAAGGTGATCCGGTAAAGAGGAGAAAATTGTACAAGCCGTGGATGATAACCGCGTAGAGGAGTCCTCTGCCCGGTTTGAAATCACCGGTCTGCTTGGCCAAGCCGATATAGTATCCCATGATCCCCGAAGCCGTCGCGTGGAGGGGGACCGAGGTGATCCCTCGAAGGATCATTACATAGGGGGGGCCGAAGCTGTAGAGCAGGCTCTCGAAGAAAGCAAACCCGAGGCTTGCGGCGGCGGTATAAACGATCCCGTCGGTGACCTCGTCGAACTCGGTCTTCTTGTATAGGTAGGTCTTGATAACGAGGAATTTCGACGTCTCTTCGATGAGGGCGGCCACGATGAAGGCCCGAATCAAAAGCCCCGGGAACCCCGAAATCCGGGAGAACAGGAGGATGGCGCCGAATTCCGCCGCTCCCGCGGGAATAACCGCGAGAATTCCCAGGCCGAAGGTTTTCAAGATCAGTCCCGCCGGTTCACGTTTCGTCTTGTCTTTGCGGTAGAAATAGAGGAGCAGGATGACCGCGGGAATCGCCGCGAGAATTATATTTATGATGAGGTACACCATCCGCTCGTGTATACCATTTTCCCCATATTTCTACCATACTTAGGGGTATGAGGAATGATATGAAGGATAAAGAGCCTATTCGGGCGGTGCTGTTCGACCTGGACGGGGTTATCGTCTTTACGGATACGTATCACTTTCGCGCGTGGAAGCGGCTTGCCGAAGAAGAGGGGTGGAAGTTTTCCGAAAAGATGAATCATCGCCTGAGGGGGGTCTCCCGGATGGAGTCATTGGATATTATTCTCGACGAAAACGATATAGAGGCCGGCCCCGACAGAAGGGGGGAGTGGGCCGAGCGAAAGAACCGGTACTACGCCGATTCCCTAAAAGAGCTCGGTACGGATGATGTATTTCCCGGGGCTTTGGAAACCGTGGAGCTCCTGAAAAAAGAGGGATTTAGGACCGCCCTGTGCTCGTCGAGCAAGAACGCCGAAACCGTTCTCGAGGCCTTAGGTATAACCGAGCTCTTCGAAGCATTGGTTACAGGATGGGACATCGAGCGGACAAAACCTGATCCGCAGATTTTTCTTCTCGCCTCCGAGAAGCTCGCCGTTCCCCCCCCGAACTGCGCCGTCTTCGAAGACGCCGATTCAGGAATCGAGGCGGCCCGTGCCGCGGGAATGTACGCCGTAGGCGTCGGTGAGCCGGGCCGGCTCCCGGAGGCGGATGTATTGCTAACCGAGTACCGGCCGGCGGAGGTGCTTTCCCTCTTAAGGACACTGCCCGAGCAAAAAGGGTGATCCCGCGGGTAAGATTCTGATCAGAAGACCTCGCTGATTTCCTTGTCGTCGTCCGATTCGGCGGGAACGATCTCCCGCTTTTCTTCGGTCTGCTGTTGAGCTTGCTGCTGCCGGTCCGTCTGACCGCCCTGTCCGCCGGCTTTCCTTTCCTGCTTTTTCGCTTCGATGCGGGCGACCGGAGCACTTTCCCGGTCGCTCTCGTGGACGGTGAAGAAGCCGACGGTGCTCTCCATCTCCGAGGCCTGGCTGGTGAGCTCCTCCGAGAGGGAGGCGAGCTCTTCCGCCGCGGAAGCGTTCTGCTGGATGACCATGTCGAGCTGGCTCAAGGCGCTGTTTATCTGGTCGGCGCCGGTATTCTGTTCCCGGCTCGCCGCGCTTATCTCTTGGACGAGGTCCGCGGTCCTGCGGATTTCGGGGACTAAGCTCCCGAGCATTTCCCCCGCCCGCTCGGCGGCGGTTACCGTGGAGGAGGAGAGCTCGCCGATCTCGCCGGCGGCGTCCTTGCTCCTGGCGGCGAGCTTTCCGACCTCGGCCGCGACGACGGCGAATCCCTTGCCGTGCTCTCCGGCCCGCGCCGCTTCGATAGAGGCGTTTAAGGAGAGCATGTTGGTCTGCCGGGAGATCTCTTCTATGATTCCGATCTTTTCGGCGATCTGCTTGATAGCTTCCACCGCCTGGTTGACCTCGGTACCGCTCTGCTCGGCCTGCTGGGCCGCGTTTAGTGCGATCTTTTCGGTCTCCGTGGCGTTGTCGGCGTTCTGGCTGATGTTGGACTTCATCTCTTCCATGGACGAAGAAACTTCTTCCACCGAGGACGCCTGTTCGGTGGCCCCCTGAGAGAGCTGCTCCGAGGCTGAGCTCATCTGATGGCTCCCCGAGCTCACCTGGTCGGAGGCGGTCTGAATGTCTCCGACGATCCGCTGGAGGTTATTGATCATGTTGCGAAGCGCCGCGGCGAGCTCTCCCACCTCGTCGTTCTGTTTGTGTTCGAAGGTGACCGTCAAATCTCCCTCGGCGACCTGTCCGGCGAAGGTGACCGCACGGCGCAACGGCTGGGAGATGCTTCGGGCGAAGAATATGAAGAGCAGCATCGCCACGACGAAGGCGGCCACGCCGATGATCAGTACTAAGTTCCGTACCGCGAAGACCGCGGCTAAGAATTCGCTGTCCGGAAGATTGAGTATTACGCCCCATCCGGTGGTGGAGACGGACGAGAACCCAGCGGTCTTGTCGATCCCTTCGAAGATGTATCTTTCGACGCCCGTCTCGTTCGCGGCGGTACGCCGGGCGATCTCTCCCATCCCGTCGAGCTCGTTGATGTTTGTTTCCATGATAAGTGATTCATCGGGATGGGCGATGGCGAGACCGTCGGAGTCGACCATGAAGGCGTACCCCGTTTCTCCGATGGTGGCGCTCAAGATAAGGTCCCGTAAAAAACCCAAGTTGAGGAGGGCGGCTGTTACTCCGACGATGTTGCCGGTTTCATCGGTCACCGGTGCCGCAATGCCGGTAAAGAGCTCTCCGGTCACACGGTTGACCGCCGGAGTACCGATGCTGGCGTTTCCCTCCATGGCGGCGATAAAATAGTCCCGGTCGGAAATATCTACGCCCCTGTATTCGTCCGTGGAAGCGGCGACTACCGTTCCGTCCGAGTTCACTGCGATCACTCCCTGGTAGTTTTCCCCCAGTCCGGCGGTGGCGTCGAACCTGCGGAGCTTCCGATTCAAAGCGGTGATCATTTCGGCCGCCGCCTCCTCTCCCTCGGTTTCGACAAGGGAAAGAGCATCAACGGCGGTGTTCCCGATGGATATCTCCCTCGCGAGGCGCATCTCCGACTGGAGGACGTCGTTGATTCCCGCGGCGAGTTCTTCGGTCCTGGAGACCAGCTGCTCCTCGGTAGACGCCTTAAGCGCCTGGCTCGCCTCGGTTATCGCGAAATAGCCTATTGCCCCTAAGGGAAGAATGAGGATGATAGCCCCGATCAAAATAAGCTTTCCGCTTATCTTCATATTCTTGAACATACTAGCGCTCCTTTTTTATTATGCAGGCAGAGTAATTTTAAAAGCCTAGTATAAATTTAAGGAAAGGATCAAAAAAATGCAAGCAAATAAGTGTAAAATCTCTATTTTTTCGGCCCTTTCCCAAAGATCGGTGTTCTCAGACCGACGTCCGTGGTACAATTGTACCATGCGAAAAAATGTGCCGGAAATTTCCCCCGTTTCTCGGACGAAAGAGGAGGCCCGCCGAAACTACAACCGGTTAGGCCGCCTGTACGATCTGTTCGAGGGGATGTGGGAAAGGAAGTACCGAAAGGCGGGCCTCAGGCTCCTGGATGTGCAGCCCGGGGAGAGGGTCCTCGATGTCGGCTGCGGGACCGGGGCGGCGCTGATCCCCTTAGCCGAAGCGGCCGGACCGGAGGGGAAGGTGTACGGTATAGATATCGCCGAGGAGATGATCGCAGTATCGGCACGACGGGCGGACCGCGCGGGCTTCGCCGACCGGATAGAATTGGTCCGGGGGGATGCCGCAGAGCTCTCCTGGAGCGGCGGCACCTTCGACGCGGTCTTTATGAGCTTTACCTTAGAGCTCTTCGACACTCCCGAAATTCCTAGAGTTCTCGGGGAATGCAGGCGTGTTCTCAAGAAGGAAGGCCGGATCTGTGTGGTAAGTCTCGCGCGAAGGGTGGAAGAGGGCCGGGTGTCGCTTATGCAGAAACTCTACGAGTGGGGACACCGGAAGTTTCCGAAACTTCTCGACTGCAGGCCTATCCCTTCTCACCGCTTCCTTAAGGAAACCGGATTCGCAATCGGGACCCGGGAGCCGTACAGCATGGCGGGACTTCCGGTTGACGTGGTTCTTGCTTTTCCGGAAGACCTCGACACGGCGCGTTAAAAAGTACGAAAATTTGCCTGAAATATCGGTTTATGATTATCTTATTCGTGAAATAAGATAAGGAGATATTAAAAAAAATGCGTTTCGACAAGTTTACCCTGAAGGCCCAGGAAGTCATCCAGGAGGCCGACAGTTTAGTCGGCAAATACAATCATTCGACACTCGATGTGGAGCATCTTCTGTACGCTCTCATCGAGCAGAAGGAGGGGGTCATCCCCCCGCTTTTAGGACGCCTCGGCGTGGACCGCGGGTGGATCAAGACCGAACTCGAGGAACTCCTCGAGGGAAAACCCAAGGCTTACGGCGATACCGTTCAGGTTCAGATGGCCCCGGAGACGGGGAATGTACTCCGTACCGCCGAACGGGAGGCGGACAGTCTCAAAGACGAGTATGTGAGTACCGAACACCTCTTTTTGGCGATTCTCGAGGGGCATTCCGCCGGAGCGGACCTCCTCAAAAACCAGGGGGTAACCCGGGACTCGGTAATGCAGGCCCTCATGACGGTGCGGGGCAATCAGCGGGTCACCGACCAGAATCCGGAGAACAAATATCAGGCCCTAGAGCGGTTCTGCCGCGATCTGACCGAGCTCGCCCGGAAGGAGAAGTTGGACCCCGTCATCGGACGGGACGAGGAGATCCGCCGGGTTATGCAGGTCCTCTCGAGAAGGACCAAGAATAATCCGGTCCTGATAGGCGATCCGGGGGTCGGAAAGACCGCCATTGCCGAGGGGCTCGCCCGGAGGATCGTCTCCGGTGATGTCCCCGACAGCCTCAAGAACAAGAAGCTGCTCGCCCTCGACTTGGGCGCCCTAGTCGCTG
>JBKHAJ010000151.1:0-8469 GCA_046542935.1 Spirochaetia bacterium
ATACCCCGCCGGGGACCGTAATTCTCACGACCTCGTCCATAAACCGCACCGGATCGGGGATATGCTCTATAAGGTGAGAAAAGTGGACCACCGAAAAATGTTTCGCCGGAAACCGCGCTTCCTCAAGAGAGGTTTTTATGATATCCACTTTCCGTTCACGCCTTCCGTATTCCACGGCGGGGGAACATACTTCGATTCCCTTCTCTTCCCACCCCCGCGCCTTTACGTATTCGATAAGCATCCCGGTGGCGCATCCCACGTCGAGAAACCGTTTGGGGTCCCGAGCAACGTGTTCGATCTCCTCGAAATTAACGTCGCTCAAGGTTTGGAGCATGAGGGAAAAAAAATTCGTCTCATTTTCGACTTCGTAATCGAAGTATTCGTCGGCATACCGCCCGAGAAGTTCTTCCGACAAGGGCATGGGGTTCTGGAAGACGAGACCGCAGCCCCGGCAGCTCACATATTCGGCTCCTTCGATGGAATAGCGGGGCTCGAGGTCATCCGATCCGCACAGGAGACAGGGGATGAGTCTGGAGCGCTCTTTACCGGGAACGGTGGAAAAAGTTTTCAATCCGCGTCCCGAACGATGAAGGACTTGATAAAGGCTGTCTCGTTCCCGGCATAATCCCGGGCTATAAGCTCGATGCTGCTCCGCCCCTCTAAGAGATCGACATCGGTCAAGGCGAGTCTTTCGGTTCCCCTATACAGATCTGAGCACGTAAGCCCCCCCGAATTGGTGAGCACGAGGGAATCCTCAGTTTCCTTCAACGCCTCGAGCTTGATCGAAAAAACCTGCAGGCCGTTTAAGAACATGGTTATCGAATAAATCGACATCGGCGACCATATCCGGGAAAACTCGCTCGGATCGTACGTGGTAATCGTCACCGTATACCGCCCCGCGGGTACGGTCATGTCGTCCTCTACCATTTTAAGTGTCCCATCTGAAATAAGCTCGAGCCCCTCCACCACGGGGCTCGAGGTATCGGATATAGAGGGTAGAAGGAGGAGCGGATTGACAATTTGGTTAAAATCGGTATCGAGAACGGAAAATCGAAGTTGGTTCCCGTAGGTCCACCCGGAGTCCCCTACCCTCCCGAGGGGCTCTTTAGCACCGATTGTTCGAGGCATTTCGCGGACCGAGTCTTCGGTCAGGTGTGCGTAGACTGTTTTGAGCCCGCCTTCGTGCTCGACAACCGCGAAATTTCCGATTCCCGAAGGGAGCCCATATTCATCTACCACGGCGGAAAAGACTACCTCGCCTGAATCGGCCGCTCGAACCGATCCCTCGTCTCCGAGCATAGTGACGGCGGTATTGAAGTTCCCTCCGTGATTCTCACCGAAGGTGGATATGACCTTAGGATTTACCACCGGCCAGTCGAAAGAAAATCCGAGGCCGGCGGATATGGAGATAAGCATAATCGAGAGATACAGTCTTCTCATACCCTATGCCTCCCATACCGTAATGCGAAAGACCGAGTTCCCGTTAGTCAGAAAGAGGGCGTCTTCTCCTCTTCGAATATGAACGGTCCCCGGAAAGCGGTAATCGGAAATCTTTCGCCCCGTGATATCGAAACAAGTAAAGTCAGTTCCTTCCTCAACGGCCGAAACGGCGAATATGAGGTGTTTTTCCCGGTCGTAGTACGCTTCCAGGACCCTACCGTGGAGGGTCAGAACCGAACTCCTCGGCCCCTCGAGATCCAAGATGCGAAGTGCCTCTTCCCGCTCGTAGACGATGAGTCCGGATTCGAGAAACTCGACATAGGCTTCTCGTCTGAAGTCGGTTTTCAGGACTTCCGATGAGACGAGTTCATATTCCCCTTCGACCTTTTCGAACACTACGAGTCGCTGGGGGCTGCTTCCCACGAGACCGGCGAACCTACCTCCGGTGCTATCGACGGCGCACCCGTATACGGTATTGTACCTGCCCCCTCGAAATGGTTCGACATGGACATTCACCCCCTCGGGGTTTACCACGAGAAGCCGGCCGTCCAAGAGCCCAACGGCACTGAGAGTATCGGAGCTTGAAAAGGAGGTTATGATCGATGCGAAACGTTTCGACCAGAGAAGCTCACCATCGGATGTATATTCGGAGATACCGCACCGGTCCTGATGGAATACGAACAGCCGCCCCGATTCGATATGCGGATAGCCTCGGGTATCGATCGAGCTGGCGATTCTTCCGTCGTTTCCCTTGACGAGAAGCCTTTCGGGAATACTCGAGTAGTTGATAAAGAACTCATCCCCTAAGGCGGCACTCTGGAGCCGGGTTTCGGCATACCCGACGGCTCCTTCCTTGTTCACATAACACAGGTAATCGTCGAGGAGAAGCGGTGTGTACCGTGAATTCGATTCTGCCGCCGCGGCATTACCCGTGAAGGCGTTCTCCGGGGTCAGTGTCACGCGCCAATCTACGGCTAGGTACCGTTCCCTCTTGACCGAAATTGGCACGAGGAAGAAATACACAAATGCCGCCGCGATGCTGAACAGGATGAGGATGTTTCGCTTTTTCATATATCCGGCTACGCTCCGTTGAATCCTAATATGATATATGCAATACTGTCAACGAAAAGGAATAGACATGGACAGAGAAAAGCTTGTAAGGCTTGCACGGGAGGCCGCGGCGCGGGCTTACGCCCCCTACTCTCATTTCAGGGTCGGCGCGGCGCTCCTCCTCTCGGACGGGACCGTCATTACCGGGAGCAATGTGGAAAACCGGAGTTACGGACTTACTAACTGTGCCGAACGCTCGGCCGTCTTCACTGCGGTTTCGAAGGGGCGGACCGACTTTACCGCTCTCGCGGTGTACAGCCCGGAATCGGAGGCTCCCCTGCCTCCCTGCGGCGCCTGCAGACAGGTAATAAGCGAATTCGTCTCCGCCGATTTTCCCGTCCTCTGCGCCTCCTCCTCGGGGGTAATCGAAGAAGTTCCCATGAAAGATCTTCTTCCGAAAGACAGTCTCAAAAACTTCAAGGAAACGGGAAAGAACGGCTGATCCCCGGTGGACAACCGCCCGATCGACCGGGGTTTATTTACCTTCCGCCTTTCTTGAATCCGATTCCATCTTGTTTTTCCACACATCCAGCTTCTTTTTTACGGTGTCTCCCTCCTCGGCCTCACCGAGCATCAAGTGGACCCTGCGGAGAGCCGAGAGATAGTTTATAGCCAGTTTGAAGTCGTCGATTCTCGATGTGGAGAGCTCGTACTTTTCCCGGTAGCGGTCGGCCGAATGCTGCAGCATCCGTTTCGTCAGATCGAGATGGGCGAGTCTGACCTCGTATCCGTCTACCCTCGGGTCGAGCCCGGCGACTAAGGTCTTGAAGTCGAGGAGATTCTTGCTCACCGTGGCGAACCTTCCCTCCATTTCCACAAAGGACCACTTCCATTTAGTATTCTCCCCGAAACCGTCCTTGACCGACTGTATGGAGAATCCGAGTTTCTGGAGAAGGGCATAACGCTGCCTCTCGTTATAATCTTCGAATTTACGGAGTTTATCCTCGTAATCGGAGAAAGGCACGTCGATATAGCCGGTGACGTTTTCTTCGAGATAGATGATGCTCTTGTAGATATCTTTGCGCGCGTCATTCAAGAAGCTCTCATTCTTGACTCCCAAGAGGGCCACGGACAGCTTGTTCATCAGGGTCAAGTAGGAAATCCGGTCGAGTATCTCCTCGGAGAGGGTAAATCGCTGGTACTCGGCCCCGTTATCTTCCTTCTGGATGACCGCGATGAGGCTCTTCTCGCGCCGCTGCATTTCTTCGGTGATGTTCTTGTACTCCCTTATTTTTTCGGAATACCGCTTTTTGGCCGCTTCGCTGATTCTACCCATTAGGCCGCGCCTCCTCGCCCCGGCGGAACGACGGGTTGTGTCGCTCGAGAAGCTCCCGGGCATGCCGGACCGAGGCCTCCCCTTCAGTATCCCCCGAGAGCATGCGGGCGATCTCTTTTATCCGCTCCCGGTAATTTAGAGTATCCACCCGCGTGACCGTCCTGTTTTCTTCAACCCGTTTTATCACCTTTATATGATTATCGGCACGAACGGCGATTGTTGCAAGGTGGGTTATGCACAAGACCTGTTTTCCCCCGGCAAGTTTATGGAGGTGCTCGGCGACGTTGACCGCTACCTCACCGCCGATGCCCACGTCGATCTCGTCGAAGATCATCCCCGAAATACCGTCAATCTCGGAGAAAACCGTCTTCATCGCAAGCATAATCCTCGAGAGCTCGCCCCCCGATGCAATATTCTTCAATGGTTTGACCGGTTCCCCGGCGTTCGGAGATATCAGGAACTCGATCCGGTCGTATCCGTAGGGGCCGCACACCGGATTTCCCTTCTCCGAAACCTTCTGAGTCACCGCTATTTCGAATTGGGCCTGAGGCATTCCGAGCTTCGTAAGTTCTTTGAGAACCCGGGTCTTGAGATCGGAAGCGGCGGATTTGCGCTTCGAGGATATCTCCCGGGCAACTGAAGTGATTTTACGCTCTAAGTCCTGGATCTCCTTCTCGATATCCTCCCGGTCCTCTTCCCAATTCTCGAGACGTTGTAACTCTTCTCTACTCTTTTCCAGATACTTATGGACATCTTCGATGGTGTCTCCGTATTTCTTTTCGAGGTTCCGAATAACCGCCATCCGCTCCTCGCAGGCTTCGAGCCTCTGAGGTGAGAAATCCACCCCTTCCCGGAACTCCCGGACCGACTCGGCGACATCCTCGATTTCGAAGAAGGCGTCATCGAGGCGCTTAGAGAGGGGCGCGAGGTTATCGACTATTTTTGAGGTCTCCTCCATGGCGGCGCGCGCCTTCCTCAAGGGTGCCAAAGCCCCTCCCCTGCTCTCGGAGGTATTCTCATAGAGAGTGTCGAGGAGGAAAAAGAGGCGCTCACTCTCGTTCAAGAGCTTGATTTCCCCGGCAAGCTCCTCTTCCTCACCCGGGACAAGCTTCGCCTCTTCGATCTCGTGTATGGAGAACCCCAAGATGTCCTTCTCCCTCAGCCGGTCCCGTTCCCCTGAAATCATCCGTTCGTAGTCCTTTCTCTTCTTGTTCAGGGCTGAAAATGTAACGGTGAGATCCTCGACCTTGTCCTCTATGCCGGCGTACCTGTCGACGAGCTTCCGATGGTTTTCGGTCGCGAGGAGGGATTGGTGCTGATGCTGCCCGTGGAGATCGAAGATAAGCGAGGTGAGCTCCTTGAGATCGGTTTTAGTAACGGAGGCGGATTGGACGAATATCGCCCCCCTGCCGCTCCGCTTGAGAGTTCGCCTGACTAAGACGGTTCCGTCCTCGAGAGCAATTTCGCGGGAGTCGAGCCATTCCCGGGCCTCCCGGTTGTCTCCGATCCGGAACACCGCCGATACCACCGCCTCCTCTTCACCGGTGCGGATCGCATCGACCTCGCCCTTTTCCCCGAACAGCAGGCTCAATGCCCCGAGGAGGATCGATTTCCCGGCCCCCGTCTCGCCGGTAAGAACATTCAGCCCCCCGGTAAAGTCGATATGCGCGGAATCGATAAGGGCGTAGCCGTGGATGGAAAGCTCTTCAAGCATTAGGTCCTCCCGACCACCTCAGTTTCGACCTCAACACTTCGTAGAAGTTCCGCTTGTCGGACCGGATTAAGAGGGTGTTCTCGTGGGCACGGCTGAACCGGACTATGTCCTTCGGTTTGAGATTGAAGCTGTGCTGTCCGTCCACCGTCAACGTCACCCCGGTGCGCTGCTCCTCGAGGACCTCAACCGACACCGTTTCGCTCCCGGGTGTTACAATGGTGCGGTTGGACAGGGTAAAAGGACAGATGGGATTGATTATCATAGCATCCATCTCCGGATCTAGAATAGGACCTCCCGCGGCGGCGCTGTAGGCGGTTGAACCTGTTGGTGTGGAGACGATGACTCCGTCGGCCCGGTATTCCCCTAAGCGGGTATTCGATAGAGCCACCTCGAGCTTGACGATCTTGGAAATACCCGAGGAAGACACCACGCTGTCGTTCAAACCGGTATACTTGGCGACCTGGATATCGTTTCGAAAAACGGTAACTAAAAGCATTATTCGTCTACTAATACCGAGCAAATCGTCCTGGTACTTCTCGAATGCCGTTTTCCATTCATCTTTTCCGATTTCGGTGATAAATCCGAAATCCCCCATGTTTACCGCGAGGATGGGAAGGTTTTTGCCGGCGAGGATCCGCGCGGAATACAGCACGGTGCCGTCCCCACCGAGGGAGAAGGCAAGATCGAACGCCTTGGAGTCGATCACCGCGGTATTGTCTTCGAAACCGATAACTGTCGTCTCGATATGTCTCGATTCGAGGTATTCCCGGATACTGTCGACTATGGCCGAGGATTCCTGTTTTCCCCTGTTGACGATGAGGAGTACGCTGTCTATCCGCTTATCCATTGAGTTAAGACTATACACAATGTATGCAGGTATTGCAAACTCACGGCAGCGTGGAGAGCACCTTGATAACGTTTTCAGTGTTCCTCTTGCCGAGCATCGGATAGAGAGGAAAGAGAAGGCACCTTAGAGCAAGGGAGTCCGCCTGGGGACAGGGGTATTCGGGATCGGGAAACCGCTGAAACACGGTGTTCTCGAAGGCCGGGAGGGTTCCCACCCCCTTCTTTGAGGCGTACTGCCGTACGTCCTTGAGCCCCGCCTCTAAGAGAACCGGGAAAGAAAAGTGGACGTTTTCCGCGTCTCCCCTCTGGACGAGCATCCGATGCTTCGTCTTCATCACCGCGTCCTGGTAGAGCTTGGCAATCTCCCCGCGGGCGGCAAGATTCCGCTCGATATGCTCTAACTGTACCGCTCCGAGAACTGCGTTCATATCGGACATCCTGATTTCATTACCGGACTCTCCGATCAATGACCGGAGGCGGCCGTAGTCCCTCTTCGTTTTACCGGTCACGACCGCTCCTCCGCCGGAGGTAATGATTCCCTCCGCCTCTGTGGATACTACAGTGAACCGGCCGGATCCGCCGCAGAGATTCTCTCCGTCGTTGGCGCCTAAACTCTGGGATATATCTTCGATGACGGGCAGTCCGAGATCCGTTATTCCGGCGATATCGGGAACAAGCCCCAGAGGATAGTGGACCACGATAGCCTTAACCTTTGAATCGAGTCTGTGTCCGATCGATTCGAGACTCACGCACCCGTTATCGGGATCGACATCGGCGAAGACCGGGACCAGCGACAAGTCGGCGAAAATTTCGCCGTACCATCCAGGCGCGAGGGGCGAGACGATCACCCGGGAGTCCCCGGGTATCTCCAAACCGCGGAGAGCAAGCCTCAGAGCCTCGAGGGGGGTCCTGACCGCTATTCCCCCGGCATGTCCGTAGTACTTCGCCGCTTCCGCAGCGAACCGATCGCTCTCGGGCCCCGGGCCGATGCTGTCGGAGACCATCGTGGTGAGGACCGCGTCCATCTCTTTGCGCTTGATCGAGGGTTTGAATACAGGTATCGACATGGCTTATTTGGTAAAGGCCCCGATCTGTTTCAGTTCCTTAGGATCGAACATCCGATGAATATCGAGAATAATGAGATATCCGTTCTCCTGATTGATGACTCCACGGATGTATTCGGCTCCGATCCCGGAGAGCATCTGCGGCGGTGGTTGTATACGATCGGTATCCACGGTTACCACCCTGGATACTTTATCGATGATTATACCGATAAGTACGTCGTTGAGGTTGATTATGACCAGCCCGCTCAAGAGCATATCTTCTTCGCTCAAGTCGGCCGCCTTGATGTGGAACCTGCGGTGAAGGTTTATAACCGGAATGATGCTTCCCCGCAGATTGAATATACCCTCCACATAGGCGGGAGCGTTGGGGATAGGACGGATATTTTCTTCCCGTACGATACCGTCCACTTCCATGATGTCGATCCCGTACTGTTCCGCGCCGAGTTGAAATGTTACAAGTTGCAGTTGGCTATAACTTTCGTCCATCGTCCCGTCCTTTGCCTTAAATGTTACCCCGAGAGGCCGAGTAAGTTCAAGAGGATGAGAGTCGCACTTCGTCACTCTCGAGCGCCCGCTTGCTTGCCTGGTGGAATTTCTCGACGAGCCGGTCGATGGTCATGGTCCGTTTTTCATCCTCATCGATGTCGAGAATGACCTCCCCGGAAGAACTCCCGGGTCTTGTTGTTCAGACCGATTTTCAAGTCCTTGAACCCCTTTTTCAGACAGATCAGCATATTATCTTCTAAAGTCATGTTGGAGGCGGTCCCCGCGATCAGGTTTCATGTCTTGGTTATCCCTTTCGCCCGGTAATCCGCAGCATCGAAGCGGCGAGAAACAAAATGAAGAGAATCGGCCGTCTCCTCGGTTACCGATTTTTCATCCTTTCCACAGCCGAAAAGAGTTAGGACCGTTGCAATAATCAGGACCGTTACGGGAACGGACGCTGCTACTTTTTCAAACTCATGGTGTGCTCCTTCTTAAGCAAATAATCGGGGCGCCTCCCCCGCAGTTGGCCCCGG
>JBKHAJ010000152.1:0-8444 GCA_046542935.1 Spirochaetia bacterium
ATATAACCCATTTGGGGTACGTGTCCCCACGATCGGGGGCACTACCTTTGACTTTCCTGCAGGTTTCAAGCATTATATTTCCATGAACATCGAAAGCCAATGGACCCGGGAAAACCTCCTCGACAGGTTTCTCCGATATGTAAAGATCGAGACTACCTCCGACCGGCATGTGAACGAAACGCCTTCCACCGAGTGCCAATGGGACCTCCTCAAACTCTTGGCCGGGGAGCTCGAAGCACTCGGTATCCGGGACATCAACCTGGACGATTACGGATACCTTATTGCCCGAATTCCTCCTACCCAGGACGCCGCGGGAGCCCCGACTATAGGCTTCATGGCGCACGTCGACACTTCCTCCGATGCACCGGGAAAGGGGGTCGAGCCGATCCTCCATGAAGACTACGACGGATCTCCGATCGTTCTCGAGGGAGGAACGGTCATCGATCCGAAAGATTTTCCCGACCTCCTAAAATACATCGGAGAAACGATCATCACCTCCGACGGTACCACCCTCCTCGGGGCCGACGACAAGGCGGGTATCGCGGAAATCATGACCGCGGCCGCGTGGATTATGGATCATCCCGAGTTCTCCCACGGAGAAATTGAGATCATCTTTACCCCCGACGAGGAGACGGGAAAGGGACTCGATCTCTTTCCGGTGGAGAAGTGCAGGTCGATATACTGCTATACCTTCGACGGAGACGGGAACGGGAACATCGAATCGGAGTGTTTTTACGGCTATCAGGCGGTGGTTCGTTTTACCGGAATATCAATTCACCCGGGAACGGCACGAGGCAAGCTTGTCAACGCCGCCACCATGGCCTCGAACTTCGTAACCATGCTTCCTCGGAACGAGAGCCCCGAGGCCACCGACGGGAGATACGGCTTCTACCTGCCCCTGGAAATCAAGGGGGGTGTCGCCGATGCGGTGCTCGAGATCTTAATCAGGGATTTCGAGTATTCACAGATCGAACGGCGGATCGAAACCCTGAAGAGTATCGCTCAGGCAATCGAGGGTATGTTCCCCGGCGGCACGGCCGAGGTAGTTATCAAGAAGCAGTACGACAATATGCGGACCTACATGGACAAGGAGCCGAGGGGGATGGATCTTCTTCGGGAGGCGGTCCGCCGGTCGGGAACAGAGCCGATAGAAAAGATAATCCGCGGTGGAACCGACGGCGCCAGGTTGAGCGAGATGGGCATTCCCACCCCGAACGTCTTTACGGGAGGGGCGAACTACCACGGAAAGAGGGAGTGGATCGTCCTTTCGCTGATGGAGAAGGCGGCCCGAACGGCCCTTAATCTCGTTGAGCTGTGGGCACGGGAACGGTAGCCGCCTATCCCTCGGTAAGCCGGACCGGCCGTCTGTTGTCGGCCAGGGTCCGGGACATATACTCCCAATCCAGCTCGAGTTCATCGCTCAACATTAACAATTGGTCCCGGGTCAGGAGATTCTGCTCGGCAAAGAGGTAGATGAGTGCCTTTTCAGCGATACAGGGGACTTCCAAAGCATTCATGTTGATAGGATCACTTCCGTTTGCTTCGGCGAAGGAGCGGTAGAGCTTCGAGCTCTTCATACTGTTCTTGATTGCGCCGAGCTCCTCTTTCAAAGGACCGATATTTCCGGCCGATGCCTCCACGCCGCGGGGCTTTAGGTGTAAAAAAGTGTAGTCCTTCCCCGGCAGATAGTGATGACGGTCGCATCGGGTACAATAATTCGGTTCCCGGGGATCTTCCTTCTCGGAATCCCCGCCTATGATGATCAAAGGATCGAAATACAGGGCGGGGCACTCTTTGCCGTCGATGATGTAGTACCGGTATGTATAATAGCTGTCGGCCAGACAGTCGTGGTGCTCACAGTAGGCGGTCAGGGGGAAGACGTCGGTGGCGGTCTCGAGCATGAACCGGGCCGTGGGATTGAAGATATCCTTGCGAAAGTTGAGGATCAGGGTGGGGAAGATGAAGACCAGTCCCCGGCGCTTCGACTCTTCGAGTATGACGTAGACCAGCCGCTCGTCGTAGAAAGAGGCCTCGTCGATGATCCAGGTTCCTATCTCGGGATGACGCCGGATGAGCTCTTCGAGCTCGAAGGAATCGCTCACGTGGGCGATCCTCTTTCCGCACCGGTCGAACCCTCCCCGATAGGCGAGGGCGTCCTCGGGGTACTCGGGAAACCGCCCGGCATCGAGCATGGACCGGACGAAGAAGACGTTCCGCCGGTCGGCGGTTCCGGTAGTGGTGCTCCGTCCGGCCTTCCGAGACTTCTTTCTCGCCACCACGCTGTCTCTCCACACCCGGGAACTGTACTCGGTCTTCCCCGATCCCATGGGGCCTATGACGAGTATTCGCCTCGACGGCCGGCTAAAGTCGAAATGATTGAAGCTGTGATGAACCCGAAGCTCGGGAAAACCCAGACTCTTCAGGAAGAAAATCGAATCCGAATTGATCCGTGATGCAGCATCCGTATCCATATACTTACCACTGGGCCGGCAGGTACTCGTCGACGACGTCGGGAGTAATAATCCGGATGGGGAGGTATTTGACCGGCGGAATATCGAGTCCGTTGAACCAGTCCACCAGAACGTCGACGGCCAAGGCCCCGTCCCCCTCGGCGGATTGATAGGTCACGGCATGGACCTTTCCCCGCTGCATAAGCTCCATCCCGACTCTGCTGTTTCCGGCCGCGGTTACGACGATGTCCGAGCGGATCGCGCTGTCGACGGCATCGCAGAATCCCGACAGGGGGGCGTCGTCGATCATGCAGAACATCCCCTTCAAATTATCCCCGAATTTCTCGATCCAACCCCGGGCAAGCTCCCGCGCGATATCCCGGTCCTCCTCGGTATTCTCCATGGCCAGGCATTCCATCTTCGGGGCAATTTTTTTGAGCTCCGTAATCAGCCCGTAGGTCCTTGAATAGTAGGTCATCGAACCAGGCTGCATCTGTCCGATGACGTATCCTCCACGGTAGTCCATGAGCTCGGCCATTTTAGCGGCGAGGACCCTCATCTGACCCCAGTCATCGGGACCGGTAAAGCTCAATATGTATTTGAATCCCTCGCCGGAGGGTTTTATATTACTTGCCACCACGGGGATTCCCGCCCGGTTTATCCGTCCGAGAAGATCGGCGCTCCGGTCTATTGAAAAGGGATCGATAATGATCGCATCCGGTTTGGCTTTGATTGTGCGAATTACCTGTTCCTCCTGAACCGAACTGTCGAACTCGGCGTATTCGACGGAAAAATCCATCTCGAAATACTCGGCCACCTTCCTCATACCCCGCTCCATGGCGTTGAAGTAGGGATGATCGAGGGGAAGAAGTGCTTTTATCCGCTTTCCCGCGGCACCGTCGGTGGGACTCTCCGGAAGATTAACCTTGTCGGTTTTCCATCCGGCGTATTCCATATCGTGCCAATGTCTTTCGTCGGTTTCACGATACTTCTCGGGATCATCGGGACGCGGCGGGATCTTACCGATTTTCGGGTTCCACACGATAAGAGGCCGGCCGTCGGAAGCCTTGAGCTCTCCCTTATCCAGGGTCTTGAAGCGGCCGAGCTCCCTATCCATAATCTCGGTATATTCTGAGTTTCTTAAACCCATATCGGATAGATCGCGGACGGCGTGAGAGATTTCTTCGATTCCCACCGCGGTCTCGCTCAGAGCCCCCATGTTCTGGCTGGAGAGCTCCGACACTCCGTCGGTGGATTCTTCGATGGTGGTGGACTTGGACTGAACCTGCCTGGATGAATCTCTGACCTCGTCGGTTATCTTGACGAGACTGTCCAAGGCGGTGGTAATCTCGTCGGTCCCCTTGGATATCTCCTCGAGACCCGCGGTCATCTCCCGCATACTATCGGCGATTCCCTGGATCCCTTCGGTCATCTCGCCCATCGATTTTCCCGTCTCGTCGGTAAGTTCATCGGCGTGCTCGATCCTCGAAATAATCTGCCCTAGGGACGCGGAAATGCTTCGGGCGTTCTCTCCGGTGTTCTCGGCAAGCTTGCGAATCTCGTCGGCGACCACCGCGAAACCCTTCCCCGCCTCGCCGGCGTGGGCCGCCTCGATGGCGGCATTCATGGCGAGCAGGTTGGTCTGATCGGCAATCCCGTTGATCACCTGAATGAGCTCCTGGATGACATCGGCGGAATTGGCTATCTCCTTGATGACCTTCAAGGTCTCCTCCATGTTCTCATCCCCCTTACGGGCGGTGCTGAGGAGTGTATCGGTTGTGGACGCCTTGGCTTCGGCGATGTTGGTGATGTTCCGGATCGAGGCTATGAGCTCCTCTATCACAGCGGATGATTCGGTCACCGCTGAGCTCTGGTCCTCGATCAGCTCCACGATCCGTGCAATGGAATCTCGTATGTCACCTACAGCTTCCCGGGATTCCTTTACGTTTTCGTCGAGCTTCTCACCGTTTCCGGTGACCGCCTTCATCGTAGCTGAAATTTCGGTCACCGTGGCGGTCATCTCCTCGGTATTACCGGCGAGGGAATCTCCGACATTTCTCGTCTCCCGGGCGATGTTCTTGAGTCCGTGCACGATGTTATGAAGCCTGGCTAAGAAGATATTGAACAGCCTGCCGAGTTCGGCCATTTCGTCTCTCGAGTCAACCGGAATACGCCTGGAAAGGTCCCCTTCTCCGCCGGTCATGTCTTCGAGGGCGGATGTCAGCCGGAGCACCGGCCGGGTAACCGCCCGGGTAATCGCCACGGCGAGGCCTATCCCGAAAACGAGAAGAACCAGCACCGCAATTCCTAGAAGGAGCACCGTCATCCCGAGAATCCTTTCCTGGCTTGCTCCGATCGAGTTCAAACGCTTAAGGGTCATGTTATTGAGATTTTCCACCTCTTCGATCAGACTCCTGTCGATGGTGTCCAGATCAATGAGGAGTTTCTCCCGCGCATCCTGAAGGGTAAGCATTCTGTTTGTTACCGTCTGCATCTCCGCTATCTCACGGTCTATCCGGGAAGTAATCTGAGCAGCCTGACCGGTTCCCATCCGTCCGGTCCTCACTAAGAGGGTCTCCAATTCGGCGACGGCATTCCGGGCCGTATTCATCCTGAGCGTGGCCGTATTCAGATAGTAGGTCTGGGGCTCCGAATAGAACCGCTTGACCAGGGTAAGGGCGTCGAGGAAGTCCCTATAGGCCCTTAAGACCGTCTCGATTACCGGTGCCGATACCCGGCCGGAATCCTCGATAACCCCTAGAAGGAGCCGGGGGGATACCAGGGAATCGAAAAACCCGCTCCGGCGGACCTCCTCGATCTCTTCCGTACGGGTACGGAGCTCCTCGGCCCGTCCTCCGTAGGCGGCTCCCATCTCCATTATTCTATCGAAAGCCTCTTTGAAACCCGTCCGCTCGGCATCCTCCCGCACCGATCCGAGGATCTCCCCCGCCCGACGGTGGTACTGCTCGTAAGCCTCCCATGAATCATCATCCCGGGTGCCTTGATAGTTTGAAAGGGCAATCTTCGCGTTTAGATGGGTCGACAAGAAACTCCCGACGCCAAGGGCGTCCTCGGTAACCGTGAGGTATTCGGAGAAGCCCCGCTCACAGCTGCGCAGAGCGACGAAACTTCCCGCGCCGATAACACAGACGATAATGAGAATCGCGGTAAATCCTAGAATGATTTTTAAGCGAATGGAACGCCCTTTACCCATGAGGTGTCCTCCTTACGGCGGTCAATTATAGCAGAGTAATTGGTAATTGTAGAGAAATCAATGCGTTTTAAGCTTCGCCGTTGAATTCGTGGACCGCGTCGATCATCGCCACCACGTTCTCGATCGGGGTCTTGGCCTGGACGTTGTGAATAGCGTTGAATACGAACCCGCCGCCGGGAGCGAAGATCTCGCACCTTTTAAGGACCTCTTCCCTCACCTCCGGGGGCTTACCGAAGGGGAGGGTCTTTTGGGTATCCACTCCGCCGCCCCAGAAGACGATTCTATCGCCGAACCGGGTTTTGAGATCCTTCGCATCCATCCCCGCGGCGGAAAGCTGAACCGGATTGAGGATATCGAAGCCGGCGTCGATAAATTCCTCGACGAAATCCTTGACCGCCCCACAGCTGTGCTTGAACACCCTCCAGCCGGTGTTCTTATGGATCCAATCGGTCATCTTTTTGTAATAAGGCTTGTAGAGTCCGCGGAAGGTATCGATGGAACAGAAGGTCGAACTCTGGGTCCCGAAATCGGTCCCGCAGAGGAATATAGCGTGGGGAACGTTGCCGACGACCTCGTATATGCGGGCGAGATTCTCCACGGCGGTATCGGTCTGCCTATCGAAAATTTCCTCGAGCAGTTCCCGCCGGGCCACCGTGGAGACGTACCATTCGGTGACGTCCCGAATCCCCTTGGGATGCTTCATGAAGGGGCCGGGGACTAAGGCGATGTCGCCTAATCCGGTGCCTCCGAAGTTGGCCATGACGCCGCGGGGAGAATTTTTGAGGTCTTCCGCTTCTTTTTTATAGTACTCGAGATCCTCCGAGGAGATGGGGGGAAACTCCTCGAGGTTGTCATCGGCCGTGAGTTCCTCCTCGACTATCGGTTTCTGCCTTATGATACTGTCGAAGAAGAATCCGTTGCCGGGCATCCTCCCGCTCGGCGGTACCGAGGTGTCGCCTTGGGGAAAGATGAGCTGATCTCCGTTCGGCTCCTCTTTTACCCGGAAATTTTCGGGCACTAAAACATCCTGCCCCCAGGGGGTCCGCCATTCTTTCCATCCCTGATTGACGAATCCGAAGATAGTGGACCGCGGATACAGCCCGTCTACGTCCACCTTCATTGCCGATTTCAGCTCCTCGTCTACCTCGCCGAGCATCTGAAATGGCTCGTTTACCTTGACCGGACGCTTTTCGAGACCGTAATAATCCCTCAGAGCCGCGACGACACTCACATGCATCCCCGTTACCGCATTGGAACCGAAGTCCAGGGGGACCTTGTCCTCCTTATGAGCGAGAATGTTCTCGATCCGTTCTTTACTTTCCGTTTTTTTACCTTCCATGTGAGGCCTCCTGCTAAGATGCGAGGGAACTGTCCGTGAAACCCGTTGCGCAGGCCATGATGTTCTCCTCGGTAATACGGTCCCGCTCGATAATCCCGGTAACTCTCCCCTCGTGCATCACGACGACACGGTCCGCCATGGAGATGACCTCCGGCAGCTCCGACGAGATCAGGATTATGCTGATTCCGTCCTTCGCGAGACTCCGGATCAACTGGTAGATCTCCGCCTTTGCTCCGACATCGATACCGTGGGTCGGTTCATCGAGAATAAGTACTTTTGGGTTGGTCGACAGCCACCGGGCGAGGACCGTCTTCTGCTGGTTTCCTCCGCTCAAGCTGTTGACCGGGTCCTCGAGCGACCCCATCTTTATATTTAACCTCTTTTTGTAATATCTCGCAACCTCTTTGAGCCTGCGATAATCGATCCGGCCGTATTTTTTGAGCTTCGGCAGTTCGGCGATCCCCATATTGAAGATGATGGGAAGTCCCATGAAAAGAGATAACTTTTTCCGGTCCTCCGGCACCATGGCGAAGCCCCGGGTTATGGCCTCCTGAGGAGAGCTGAAAACCACCGGTATTCCCTCGAAGATGATCTCCCCCGAATCGTAGCGATCGACGCCGAAAACCGCCCGCATCACCTCGCTCCGGCCTGCGCCGACTAAGCCCGCGAAACAGAGGATCTCTCCCCGTTTGAGGTCGAAACTCACATCCTGAAACTTATCGGAGGTAAGATTCCGCACCTCGAGACACAGCTCTTCAGAAGCGGAGCTTTCCACCCTCTCTCGGATCAGCTCCCTTCCGACCATCATCCGGATAATCTTCTCTTCCGTGGCCTCCTCCTTACCGATAGTCCCTACGTACTGCCCGTCCCGGAGCACCGATATCTTGTCCGATATTTCGATCACCTCCTCGATCTTGTGGGAAACGTAGATGACCGCGATCCCGTCCTTCTTGAGCTCCCTGATAACCGAAAACATACGCTTGGTTTCCTTCTCGGCCAGTGAAGAGTTCGGCTCGTCCATGATGATCACCTTTGCGTCAATGGAGAGGGCCTTGGCGATCTCGATGAGCTGCTGCTGGGAAATGGTAAGGTCGTTCATCAGAGCATAGGGATCGACTTTGAGCCCCACCCGTGCGGTTACCTCCCGGGTCAGCCGCTCCATAGTCTTCCATCGAACCCGTCCGAACCGGGAGGGCATCCGCCCCATAAAGACATTCTCGATGACGTTCAAGGTAGGAAGAACCGAAAGCTCTTGATGGATGACGGCGATTCCCGCATCGATAGACTCGAGGGGGGTGGTGAACTCCACCTCCCCCCCGTGAAAGCCTACCGTTCCCTCGTCCCGAAGGACGACACCCCCCAAAATTTTCATCATCGTGGATTTGCCGGCGCCGTTCTCTCCGACCACCGCGTGGACTTCCCCTGCCCGAACCGTCAGATC
>JBKHAJ010000153.1:0-8338 GCA_046542935.1 Spirochaetia bacterium
CGAACTGAGTTCCGGCTCCCTGTTCTACTACCGCCGCGGCCTCATCGTGGGAATACGGGTCCTTGTAGCTCCGCTTCATTCTCAGGGCGTCGTAGACATCGGCGACGGACACAATCCGGGCCGACAGGGGGATCATATCCCCGGCGACCTGATAGGGATATCCGTTGCCGTTCCACCGCTCGTGATGGAACAGGGCTATCTCCTTGGCAATCGGATTGGGATAGGTGCTTAGTATGTAGGCCCCGTTAATGGTGTGCTCCTGCATAATCTTCCATTCCTTCTCGTCCAGGGGGCCTTGCTTGTTGAGGATATCGTCGGGGGTCCCTATCTTTCCGACATCGTGCATCGCGGCGAGGAATCCGAGGTTCTCGATAAATTCCCGGTCCACTTCCGGATACCTTTCAGACGAAAATACCGCCTCCGCAAGGAGGCGGGAGTATTCGTTGACCCGCTCGATGTGCCGGCCGGTGTCGTTATCCTTGAGCTTGGACGCTTCGAGGAGGCTCGAGAAGGTGTTCCGAATTATGCTCTTGTTTTCTTCGGTGATGTCGTCGAAAACCGCGCCGTATCCCGAGGGGGACTCGTTTTCTTCCTCGATCAGGGGAAATATGAGAGCGTTGGCTATCACCGTCAAATGCTCCCGGTCGCCGGTTTCGAGACGCCCCCTCCAGGAAAAACCGGCGTCCGGATTAGTGAGTCCTTTGAGGATCGAGTGTGTAAGCTCCTCGTCGGATCTCTTTGCAAAGATCTTGAGAAGGTATTCGCCGTGCTCGATTCCGGTATAATTCAGCTTGGTGTGAAAGCATCGGTTGGCCCAGAGAATCCGCATTTTTCGGTCCAGTATAGAGAAAGGGAGAGTACTGTTCCGATAGGATGATTTAAGGTTTTGGAAACAGGAGTTAGTGATGATCTCCGGCTCGGGCTCTTCGTAATCGGGTTCTTCGGCACCCATCGGCTCGAGCTCTTCGACCTCTTCGTTTTCGTCGTTGTAAAAATCCAAGCCCTTACGTCCTTTCCAGTTCCGCATCGCTCTTCCGGCAATAGAGGGGGCCTATGTTCTTCGGATCAGGCCCTTCCTGCTCGAAGGCGTACCGGGCGTGTTTCAAGAGCCATGTCCCCGGGAGAATGGTATTTCCGCTCATCACCCCTCCGGGTATCCCCGATGTGGAAAAGGCGTCCTGATCCGGTCCGCAGAAGAGAATTTCTTCGAACCTCCCCGCACGCCGTATAATTTCCTCATAGCTGAGATCGAGATGTTCGGAGACTGCCCGGCCTCTCTCATAGAAACGGGTATAGTACCGGTTTTTGCGGGCGTCGATAATCGGTATAGTAACTCCCGCGAAATGGGCGTAAAAACTTCCCCATAAGTCGAGGGTGGGAAGAGTCTTGATCGGTATACCCTGGGGTGCGCAAAAACCCTTAGCGGTTGCCATGACGATTCTCAAGGCGGTAAACGATCCCGGCCCCCGGGTGCAGGCTACCAAATCTATTTCACGAGATGCGGTGCCGCTTTCGGTCAGGAGGGAATCAATAAGTCCTAAGAGGAGTGAGTTGTGCCTGAGACCTAGGAGGCGGGTGTTTTCGTAGACCTCTTCGTTTTTTCTCAAGACCGTAGTCAACTGGGTCCCCGATGCGAGGATACCGAGAGTAACGAGGCTCACAGCTCCATTCCCTCCCCCGATATGATCCTCTTCGCGGGATCGGAGTCGAAGGTGATTGTAATACGGATACAGTCCGAGGGTAGAATGCTTCGAATCCGATCGCTCCATTCGATCACCGTAATCCCTCCGCTGTAGAAGAGCTCCTCGGCCCCGAGGTCCAAAAACTCATCAATCCCTGAAATCCTATAAAGATCCATGTGAAATAGGGGAAGCCTGCCCGGGTACTCGGAGATGATAACGAAAGTAGGGCTTGTAATCTCCTCTTCGACGTTCAGCCCCCGGGCTATCCCCTTGACCAGGGTAGTCTTACCCGCCCCGAGATCCCCATGAAGCGCAATGACCGTATTAGGGGTAAGCTCTTTCCCAAGCTCCTCTCCGATCCGGATGGTCTCTTCGGGAGTTGTGGTTTTTGTCATTGCTCCGGAAGCATTCCCCGCTTATCGAGGTCCGAGATGTGTTCCTTGAGATTGCGCAGCACCGGCAGGAGAGGATAATCGAGACCGCCTAAGAGCTTGACCCGTATATCCCGTTTGCCGAGGGCCGAGTGCTCGATCCGGAATTCCACCGGCCGCTCGACCCTGCCCGAACCCTGGAAGTCGGGACTCTCGAAAACCGCCGCCCCCGAATACACACTTACGTAACGCAGGGGGATCGCTTTTCTATTTAAATTTTTTAATTCGAGGAGTGTCATGTTCGCTTACCTTGTCAACAAATATAACGAAAATGGACGAATTGGACAAGAGTCAATTTGCTTCTACGGCAAGGTTCTCGTATACGAATGCGTTGATTTGGTTCAGATTTCTTCGGCTCACCCGGGTAAACTGAATATGCATTACCCTTCCCGCTAAGCCGGGTTTGCTGACACCGACTACCTTGCCGAAGGCTATAACCGGAGTGCGCCGGTCGGTCTCGAATTGTACCTTGATGAGCTCTCCCTGTTTCAAGGGTACGGTGGTACGAATCCCGCACCCCCCGGAGGAAACGTCCGCAATGGTTCCCAAACCCCTGTGTCTATCGTCGACTATCGCCCTTTTTTGGGCTTTTCGACCCTGTCCGACGGTGACCACCCCTATACGCCAGTAGTTGGCGGGCCTTCCGAGCTCCTTCCGGCGGAATTTACGTTGCTGAGAGACCTGAACATTCTTGGACTGCTGGATGAGGAGATGAGGAACGCCTCGGACCATCTTGTTACCGATAACTTTCGTGTGGAAGGAGAACATCTCGCCGGAGTCACGCCAGTACCTGACCTGCATCCGGGTCCAACGCTTGAACCCGATTGCCGTTCCATCGCGGGAAATCGGGGAGTGAATCATGAGGGAATCCTGCAGGTTCCCCGCGACTTGGGTCGTAAACTTGCCCCCGCTCTCCGGAAACAGAGTCAACCGCTGTCCGACCTTGAGGGTCTTGGTGGATGCGAGACTCCTCGAACGCTTGGCATTCCGTTCAATTATCTGCTTAATGTGGTAAACGGCGAGCTTTTTGGCCTCCGTCGAATCGTCGTGGGAATTGCCGGCCTCGAGCTCCGCAAGCTGCTGAGCTAAGAGATCGTCGAGCTGTCGGTTGTTGTGAAGTAGAGCCATAGGACTGGGGGGATTGAACCTTCGAATAAGGTTCAACAGGATCGAGATATGAGTGTCGGCGAGGCCTATCTGACGCGCCCTCTTTTTGAAGTTCCTCTTGCTGAAGGATTCCGTACGGCCGGATGTATTCTTCCGGTCCTTTTTGAGAACCCGGCTCAACAGGGCCGCCAGGGCAATGACGGCGACGATTCCCCCGAGCACCAAGTAGGTGGACCGGGTGTCGCCGGCCACTGCGTTTCCGAACCCCTCGTACTGTATCTGAAGCAGGAGGCTGGTCATTCCGCTATCCTCGGTCTAAATTTCGGATAAAATCCTCGAGCTGCCGCAATCTCGGTGCAGTTTCGTATTCCAGAAGATCTCCAATCAAAACGATGTCTTTTGACGCAAAGGCATTGGTGATTTCATTTAAAATCTCGTTGAGTCCTCCGTAGAACTCTTTGATACTCGTCCCGTCGATAGTGAGGGGAGAGGAGTCCGTTTCCTGCCTCGATTGAAGGGCGGGAAAGATGCGGGCAATCTTTTGACTAAGCTCGGTGAACTCAACTATACTCTGCATGGCGTCTCTGTCCTTTCCGGTTTGGAGTTGGACGGGAACCTCTTCGAGTTTCTCGATTATCGGGCCTATACGTTCTCGTATCCGCTCGAGCTCCGCGTACGGGCCGGTTATTTCGGCGATCCGCTCGTCGAGAATGGAGACAAAACCCTCTAAGAGGATACATGCCTGCTTGCGGAAGGGACCTCCTTCCGCGGAATCGGTCAGGGAACGATTCTTGAGGATCCCGGAGAGGAGAACGACATCGCTGTTACGGAGCTCTTCGCTCCTTGGTTTGAGCATGGAGTCGAGCTCTTTCTCGATTACCGGATAATCCTTCAAGAGGTCCTCTATCAAGGCGGTGTTTCCGTTCTCCACGGCTTTGTGGAGGGTTGTCAGGTACTGCCTGACCGTGTGGAGCCGTTCATGATCGGCTTCAATGGACGGGCGCACTTGGAGGTTCAAAGAGTCAATTTCTTCCACGGGGATATTCGAGAGCTCCTTCCCTTTGAGCGGTTCCTTTCCCTCGCCGTCCTCACCTTCGTCGTTTAGGGCTGCTCCGGTAATGATGAAACCCCTGTTGTAGAGCCATTCGGTCACCGCCGCGTAGACTTCTCCAAGGGTCTTTTCCTGTTCCAGTTCGAAATCCACCGGTTTATCATTTAAGTATAATTTCATGATTACCGCCCCTGCTGGCTATTGAGATTGTCCAAGGCATCGCTATTACGCTGGAGTTCGTCCAGGGCACCCTCCATCCGGCTGTACTGTTGTTCGAGTTCCGCTTCCTTCCTCTCGAGCCGCTCTTGTACGGTCTCTATGGTGTCGTCGGTACGCTCGATCTGCTGATCGATATTTCTAAGTCTCGTGACAATTATGCCGCCGCTCCTCGTATAGGGGGTAACGTTCTGCTCCACCGTGTACGCGAGGCCGGTGTCGGTCACGAGGTCGCCGTTGGCATCCCGACCGAAAAATTTTTTCACTTCATCGATCCTGGATTCGAGTACCGAATCGAGGGTCTTCTCGTTGATTTCCAGATATCCCCTCAGCTGGTTCGGATTGATTCCTCCGCCCGGACCCGAGGCGTCTGTGGATATCCCCATCTCCGATAGGAGGACTATATCCCCCCCCTCGGCGGCAGGCTGGGGGTCCATCATGATCCTTTGGAGCCGGTTCTTGAGCTGATTGAGGGTAATATCTCCCTGAAGGGTCCCGAGCTTCTCGAGGTAGGCCTCACGCTCTTCCTCGGATAAATAACTGAGGTTATCGACGATAGACTGCTCGTCTCGGGTCAAGACCTGTATGTCGACAAGAAGCTGGTTGTAGTGTCCCACGAAACTGACAATCGAGTTCTTGACCGCCTCGGTATCGGGCCGGACGTCGAGCTCGACCGGGCGGGGGCTCGGTTCCCGGAGATTCAATGTGACCCCTTCGATGAGATCGTCGATGGTATTGGACGAACGCCTGACGGTGACTCCGTCGAGCTCGAGGATCGCGTCGGAGGCCTCGGTGATCGGATTCGCGGGGACGTACTCCCCCCGCCGCGTTGGATCGGTGATGGTTATCTCATCAACGGTAATCCGTCTGTGGGTGTTTTCGTTGCGTATATACAGCCCCGTAAACGATTCGCCGTAGTCGCCGATGGGAAGCTCGAGCTCCTGTGCCCCTTCTCCCCCCTGAATATCGGGGAGGGGGACTTGCGAGTCTCCGGTCCCCGCGTAGAAGACGGTCAATTCGTTCCGGACCACCGGTTCTTCCGGTGGAGCCGCTTCGGGAAGTATCGTCCGGGACGGATTGTTTTGAATAGTAATGTCACCGAAATCGGCGGTCCCGGGTTCGGGAACGGAGGGCCCCGGCGGAACTTCGTCGGCTTTTTCGGACGGGTCCAATGTCTCGACCCTGTAGCGGACGGATAATCTCAGATTCTCCGTATCCGTAACCCTGGGCCTCACCGGTACGAAGGCCTCGGAATCGGAGGCGAAGTAGAGCCCGTCATCGGTAAAGAGGTTTTCCGGAAGGGACTCCGTCCAGGGGCGGACCGCATCACGGGACAAGGAAAACGAATAATCTGAGGCCGGCTCGCGCATGAGTATGCCTGTGTTCAAGCCGAGCTGTTCGCTGTCTTCGGTAAACCGGAGGCGGTTTTCCGCGCCCGTTTGAAGAGACTCGATCAGAAGGACCCGGGTGTCAGCGGTGTCTTGGACGACCTTTGCCCCTACCGCTCCTCGGCCTCGTTTGTTTACCGTTTCGGCGAATTCGGTGAGCGTTCCGCCGCCGAAGTCAAAGGTTATTTCCTTATCACCCGAGGCAAATCCGTAACTTCCCTTAGGAACGGTCAAGTCCCTATCCAGCGACCGGCTCATGAAACGATCGGCTGCGGCGGTGCTTATCACCTTAACCGAGCTGGTTCCCTCGGAGGCGTTTCTGGTTGCCGTCGCGGTAACCGAAGCGTTATTCGATGAGTCCACGATACGCTCGTTGAAGGGGTTATCCACACCGTAGAGAGTTCTGGAGGTATCCCGAAAATCGGTGAGCTTTCGGTTTATCTCCTGCCAATAAGACTTGGTGTTGTCTAAAGTTTCCCGGGTGTTCTCCATCCTGTCGAGGGGAACACGCTCGAGTTTCATTATTTCTTCAATTATTTTATCGGAGTTGACCCTGCTGGTAACTCCAGGGATAGATATATCTGACATTATGTTTCCGGCACCCCTCCCACTCTGACAGAAACTCAGATTTTTTCGTCGAAGAGAAGCCCTATTGCATCGCGGATACGCGCCTGGAGCCTCTGAATTTCTTCAGGGGGGATTTCTTTAATTACTTCATCGGTAGAACCGTCGATGACCTTAACGATTACCTTGTTGAGTTCCCGGTTGACCGAGAACTTGAGTCTTCGGTTGAAAAGCAGGTGTGAATGAAAGAGATCGTTCAAATACTGTTCTATTTCCTCTTTGGAGTATGTCGCCTGTATGACTGCAGGTTTTGAGGATCGCTCAGTTTTCCCGTGAGCAGGCTGAGGCGTCCCTGCCTCCCGGCGCTGCTGTTTGTCCTGAACTGGAGAATAAGTATTCGATCCGTGAATTTCCAGTTCCATATTCACATCCTTACTAATAAAAATGAGATCGGGGGAGGCGCGGTCCCCCGGACTCTGGATACTTGCGAAAAGATGACGTCCAGAAATCTCTTCGCACAAACATATAACGGAGTATTTCTTTGTTCAAAATTCTATAACAATTGAAGTACCGACTGCGGCGTGGTATTCGCCTGGGCGAGCATTGCTGTGCCGGACTGCAGGAGAATCTGGTTCTTGACGAAGTCGACCATCTGACTGGCCATATCGGCGTCTCGAATCCGCGATTCGGCGGCCTGCATGTTTTCCGCCGCTATAGCGACGCCCTCGGAAGCCATTTCGAACCTGTTCTGATAAGCGCCTAAGTCCGCCCGCTGTTTGGACACGGTCCTTAGGGCAGCGTCGACGCTACCGATGGCCTGATTTGCAGTTTCCACGGTGGAGATCGAAACTTGTTCGTCCTCGCCCTGTGCACCCTGCAGCCCAAGAGCGGCTGCGGTCATTGTGCCGATATACACTCTTTCGGACTGATCCATGTTGGCGCCGACCTGGAACTGCATAATATTAGCTCCATTATCCTCTGCATCCCGGGCAAAACGTCCGGTCAGCATATTCATGCCGTTGAACTGCGCGTGAGAAGCGATTCGGTTTACCTCGTCAACGAGCTGCGAGACCTCGACCTGGATTTGCATCCGGTCTTCCGCGGTATAGACACCGTTGGCCGACTGTACGGCCAGTTCCCTGATCCGGTGGAGTATGTCCTGAGTTTCCTGAAGGTATCCTTCGGAAGCCTGAATAAAGGAAACTCCGTTCTGGATGTTCCGCTCGGCCTGATTGAGACCACGGATCTGGGACCGCATCTTTTCGGAAACCGCGAGGCCCGCCGGGTCGTCCCCCGCCCGGTTGATTCGGTATCCGGAGCTCAGCTTTTCGATTGACCCTTGGAGTTTCCCTCCGGTCTGACCGAGCTGCCGGTTCGCGAACATTGCGCTTATGTTATGATTTATTACCATATAGCCCTCCTTGTGAAGTATATAAAAGGCATCCCTTGCCTTTCTTCATAGCATGCCCGTAAGGGGAACCGGAAGAATATCGCGCCTCTTCCGCTCCGTGCGTTCCCCTGCGGGCGGGGAGAGAGATCCGGGCTTTAGGCCCAAAGCCTCTCCCCGCCGGGACAGTACAGGAGAGCATTTTTTTCAAAGATCAAACGAATTCAGAGTAAAGTTTACCCCTTTATCCGAGGAGTTGCAAGACCGCCTGGTTCTTCTGGTTCGCCTGAGCGAGCATAGCGTTGCCGGACTGGGCGAGGATCTGGTTCCGTACGTGGTCTACCATTTCCTTCGCCATGTCGGCATCCCTGATCCGGGACTCGGAAGCCTGAAGGTTCTCAGCTCCGATGTCGATACCGCGAATGGCATGTTCCATTCTGTTCTGGTATGCACCGAGGTCTGCTCTCTGCTTGTTGACCGTTCTCAGGGCCTCATCAACCACTCCGATAGCC
>JBKHAJ010000154.1:0-8337 GCA_046542935.1 Spirochaetia bacterium
TTGGACGATTAGTCAGTCGAAGGATATCCCCTTTGACTCTACCCGTAAATTGGTATAAACACATGAGGTACGGGTCAAATTAATGAGCTATTTCCAAGGATTTCATTCCAATAGACAGCTGTTCGGCGTCGATATACCGAAACGACGATTCATCCGACTCGAAAAAAAAATTCAAAAGCTCATGGAGCGAATCGATTTCGATCCCGAGAACGAGGTGCCTCTCAAGAGCGAGAACCACTCCTATCTTTCCCCCTTCTTTCCGGTAAAGGAGCTTATGCCCGGGCGGGGCAAACCGGTGGATCCCCGGAGGGGGCCTATTATCGGGACCATCCGAATGGGGTACGGTCACTACCGGATGGCGGTCTCTTTCGCCTCGGCGGCGGCGGCCCTTGGGCATACACCGTACTGGTTCGATCTCCTCGGATTCGATACTCCCGGGGTTCGCATGATCCGGGACATGGAGACCTGGTATTCCTGGGGGTCCCGCTTGGCCCACCGATCCTATGTATTCGACCGTTTCGTGTGGGAAAAGGCCACCGGAAGGATATTCAAACCCTTGGAGAAGCAGCTGGTCATCCAGAGGCTCTCGGCGGTCCTCACCGATCTTTTCGGTGATATTCCCCGGGATATTCCCTTCATCGGGTCCCATTCCTGGGCATCCCAGGCGGCGGTCTTTGCAGGCTGTCGTAGGGTTGTCAACGCTATCAACGACAACTGGCCGATGTCGGTTTTTCTAGCCGAAGGGGCGTCACAGACCGTACAGGGTCCCTCCACCTATTTGGGCTACCGTCTTGCCAAGGGGCTCGGTCTCAAGAACCGGAGGAACAAGGTCCTGAATCCGGATCTCTTTCTCCAGGTCGGACATTACGTCGATCACGAGATCGTTTCCAACGTGGAGGAGGACTGCGCGGCCCGGATACGCCGGCTCGAGGAGAACAAACCCAGGAGGTTTCTCTTCTCGGTGGGCGGGGCGGGAGCCCAGGACAAGACCCTCATCGACATAATTGAGCGCCTTCTTCCACGTCTCCGTTCCCGTGAGATAGTCCTGTTTGTAAACTTCGGTGATCACCCGCAGATGCTCAAGAGCTGCATGAAACGGTTCCCCGATCTTTACGAGATTACCGAGCTCCATTCCGACTGGGAGGGGACCCGGCGCTTCGTCGCGGGATTAGAAAATGGGGAGCCTGAAGGCGTCCACTTCTTCTTCTACCCCGAGGTGTTCCCCGCGGTCTATACCACGAATCTCCTCCTCAGACACGTCGATTTCCTGATTACCAAGCCGGGGGAGCTTGCCTTTTATCCGGTGCCGAAGCTCAACATCAAGCGCTTAGGGGCCCACGAGGCGTGGAACGCCATCCGGTCGGCGGAGCTCGGAGACGGTACCGTGGAGCTCGAGACCACCTCCCTAATACTTAAGACACTCAAGGCGGCGATAGATTATGGAGATCTTCTGAAGTTGATGTGCGAGAACATCCTGCGCAATCACCGACAGGGTATCTACAACGGGGCTTACCGGGTTGTGGAGGCGGCTTATGAAGAATAAACGGCGTTACGGTTTCGATCGTCCTCGATTAACGTCTATCCGATGGAGAATAGCCATTCCCGCACCGGATGCTGCGGAGAGGAAGAGGATGGGAAGCCAAATTCCCCGGACCCCGATACCGGTAATGATAACCCCGGCGACGGCCGGGGCGACGGTCTGGCCGGCCGACATCGCCAGATGGGTTACGGCATTGAACCTGCCCCGGTGGTTAAAGGGGGTGTGCGCTGAGATAAAGACATTCATGTTTGTGGCGAAGAGGATTTCTCCCCAGGTCCATAATACCGTGGAGAGGAGAAAAAACCAGTAATCGGTCACCGTCAGGGCGAGCATCCCGAATCCGACCGCGTAGGCCGCGCATCCCGCGGTCATGTTCCTCAAGGGGGCCCTCCGCTCGAAGAGTTTGAGGATGAGGGGGGTAAAGACGATGACCGTGACCGCATTTATCGAAGAGATAACGCCGAAGAACCATGCACTATTGTCCGGGTAGACCTCGTTTACGAGGAGGGGAAGACCGAAGTGGAACTGGGAGTAGACCATCGAGGTTACCACCAGGATGCCGGTGAATACGGTGAGGACCGGACGGTTCAAAAAGGCCCTGAATGTCGAGCCGTCGAAAGAACGTTCCCGATGATCTTCGGAGCGGTAAGCCGTCGCATGACTCGTCTCCGGAACGAAGCGCCACACCAGGAAGACCCCCGCCATAGTGGTAATCGCGTCGCCGAAGAATATCCATCGGCGGTAGTTTTCGAAGAGGAACCCGGCGATCATCGGTCCCAAAGCCACCCCGATGTTTATGCCCAAGTAAAGGAGCGAGAATGCCCGCTGCCGCTTCTCCGGGGGGGTCAAATCCATGACCAGGGCCCCGCTCGCGGGGCGAAGGGCCCCTAAAAAGAACTGAGAGACTATCAAGAGCGCCGGCAGGGCGGCGTGGGCGGGGATAAATCCGCAGAACCCTATAACCGCGGCGCTCAAGATTTGGGAGATAAGCATGATCCGCTTTCGACCGAAAAGGTCGGCGAACTTCCCTCCCCCCAGGGTCCCGGCCATGACCGCGGCGGATGCGAGGGTAACCACGAGACCTGTAGAGGTCTCGGTCATTCCTAAGACCCGGGTCATGTAGAGGGTCAAGAAGAAGCGGACGAAATCGCCTAGGCGGTTGATGATCCGGGCGACGAAGAGAACGTACACGCTCCGCGGAAGTCCGCCGTAAAACCATTTTGACATAGGCTGTATTAAAACGAAAATACACCGGTAAGACAAGGAGGCGCGGCGGCCTTACGGGTAGAAACTTCTTGATAATCCGGATAGTATAATGATAACAATTATCACAATCAGGAGGATGTGCAGTGAAGTCTACGGCAAAACTCGTTGAAGGATGTTTTCAATCGATAGTCGACGACGGTCGGCGTCACGGAATGGTACTCGATCTGCCCGAGGCAAAGGAGGGAGACGACTTAGGTCCGACTGCTTTGGAGCTCACCGTTATGGCCTTGGCAGGGTGCGTTACGACCATTTGGGCGATCGTCGCTAAGAACTCGAATGTTTCGTATCACAAGATAACCGTCGAGCTGGATGCGGAAAAGCCCGATTCCGAGCCCACCATTACTTCGGTGAAGGCCGTGGTAAAGGTCGAGTCCGGCGAGGACGAAGACAAACTCCAGCGTTGCCTCGATAAGACCCTGAAGGCCTGTCCGGTGGGTCAGCTCTACGAAAAGGCCGGAGTCGCCGTGGAAACCAAGCTCGAGGTCGTAAGCTAAGGCTGAAACAGGAGCCGTCGCATGACGGTAAAGGATAGTAGGGCGCCGATTATGTACCGAATAGGACTTTCTTTCCCGTGTTCATGCAATCTATTTTAATCCTATTTAAAGGAAATTTCCAACAAGAAAAATGTTAAAAGAGTTTACGCTCTCGAGAGCTGGATAACCCCTCTTTTTCCATTATTTCTCCAGGCGGGGTCCTCAGAGTCGAGCCGCCGGATGAGGGCGGGATCAACGCGAAGGAGGGTATCGCTCTTGAGGGTGCGGAGGAATAAAAAGGGTGACCCGATAACGGGAAGAACTTTTTCCAAGGATGTCTCCGGGGGCCAGGGGGCGTCTCGTACGGCCCTCCGGTAATTTACATCGCCCTTGAGGATTACCAGGAACCCGCGGGAGAAGCTCTTTACGAGGCGTTCGGGGAGGGCATCTAGAAAACCCGGGCTGTTCCAGAAGAGATCGGGGATGATGCGGATTTTTCCGGTTTCGAACAGCTTCTTTATATCCGTGCCGAATCGGCGGAGGGGGCCTGCGGCGGATTGAGAAAAGTAGTCCATGGTGCGAATAACGTCCGCCGCGGTGGCGTCGCTCACGTAGGTGGGGTGGAATTTGACATGCAGCCGTACCGGGATGTCGAGCTTCCCGGCGAGTATCCACGATAAGAGCAAATCCGCGGTGAGCTCGGACCCGGCGTTGTCGGTCACGATGTGGATTGGCCTTTCCTTTCCGCACCCCGCGAGGACGGTTTTGCACGCCGCTTCGGTGTCGTCGTCAATGAGGAGGTCCCGGTCGCCGGCGTCGCTTCCGAGGTCCGCGGACGCCCGGTAGCTCAAGTCGATCCGGTTTCCCCAAAGCGAGGCGTGAAGGGCGGCGCTGACCGCCTTTTCGGGTACCTCCGCCCCGGGAAATGCGGACAGAAAGCGCTCGATTATGCCCTCCGGGGCCCCTGAGACGAGCTCCTCCTCCTTGATGGACAGAAAGGGATCGTATCCGGTTTCCCAATATCCGACACCTTCGATGATCATCCGGTACACCAGATGCTCCGCGTAGAACCATTCGGAGTCGAGCCAGCTTTCACCCCGGTGAAGGCGGGCGTACTCCTCCCATTTTTCCCATTCCGGTGCCGGCGGAGCAAGGCCGGGGAGGGGGTCGTTGTTTCGGATCGATTTCTCGATGTGCAGGAGCCCCTTCCGGGAGCGGGGAAAGAGATGTGGATTTCTCTCGATGGTTTCGGTAATGATTCCTGGGAGTCTTTCACTCATCGTCCGGTAGGCGAAGCCGTTTGATCCGTCGGTACGATAGGGGGCGGGCTGTTCTCTATTCATGGCGCCAGTGTAGCCGGAGGATGGACCCGGATCAAGGTGATTATACCCTTAGAAAAAGTCTATGCATATTCGGGCGTGAACTTTCCCGACTGTTTTACTCAACCGTTCCGGTTTTTACTGATGGGGCGTGTGGCAGCTCGAGGGCCCACCGGGTCCCCCGGTCCGATCTCACTGCGAGGGTGCAGGAGATCTGTTGGCACAGTGCCTCGACGAGGGTAAGACCGAGTGTTCCGCTTTGATTGTCGGTCTCCCTGTCGGGGATACCGATTCCGTTGTCGGCGACCTCGACGTAAATGACATCAGGTGTCCGCCGAAGCTCAATAAAGACCGTACCCTCCCTTCCGTCGGGGAAGGCGTGTTTCAGACTGTTCGAAACGAGCTCCGACAGGATGAGACCCAAGGGGACCGCGGTATCTATAGGAAGGCCTATCTCTTCGACCTCCACCGTAAAGGATATCCTCCGCGGATCGATATCGTAGGAATCGAAGAGGATGGAGAGGAGCGACCGGAGGTACGGCCGCATCTCCACGCCGGCCAAGTTCTGACTCATATAGATCTGTTCGTGGACGAGGGCGATGGAGGTAATACGGTTTTGGCAGTTTCTTATGACCTCGTCGAAATCGGATGCCCTTGAGTACTCACCTTGAAGATTGAGGAGGCTCGAGATTACCTGCAGGTTATTCTTGACCCGGTGATGGATTTCCTGGAGAAGGACCTCCTTTTCTTTAAGGCTCTGCTTGAGGAGATCCTCCGCCCGCTTCTGCTGCGTCTTATCGTTCCCGATGCACAGGATTCCGGTTTTTCTCCCCCCCGCATCGTACAGGGGGGCGTTGGTCCATGCCACCCACAACGCCGTACCGTCACGCCTGAAGTTTTCGTTCTCGTTGTAGGCGTATTCCTTGGTGTTTTCCAAAATCTCCTCGAGCATCGCCTCGAGCTTCGGACGTTTAGCGGGATCTATGGGCTTATTGATGGTTTCGATTCCCTTACGTCCGACTACCTCTTCCTCGGAATATCCGAAAAGTTTTTCGGCGAATCTGTTGAAAAAGGTGATCCGCCCGGACATATCGTACTTGACGATGACGCTTTTCGCGTTGTCCACGATTGCCCTTAAGTTCCGCTCGCTCTCCTCGAGGGCCTCTTGTACCGCTTTGCGCCGGGTAATGTCCCGGGTTACCCCCCTCTTTCCGAGGTACCTACCTTCACCGTCGAATATCTTCTTAGAGATGGTTTCGAGCCACCGGACCTCCCCGTTCCTCCGGATGATCCGAAAGGGGTAGGCCGTCGGCAGATCGATTTCCGAGATCGATTCGACGAAATCCCTGTTAAAAGATTCCCGGTCGTCCGGATGAATAATCTCTAAGAACCTGTTCTTTTTCTCGAAGAAGAAGTCCGGCGGATAACCGGTGATCCGTTCTATCGAAGGTGATTGATACAGGAGTTCTCCTTCGGGATCGATCCAGTACTCCGAGTCGTAGGTATGATCGGTTATGGTGCGGTAGAACCGTTCTTTCCGGGTGATATTACGGAAGAGCGTCCGCAGGGCCGTAAACACGCCGGTGGTAATCCCGGCAACGGTAAAAGTCAGGAGGAGATGAAAACCCGGGTTTTCGAGAGATAGCAGTGCGAGCTCCGGGTGATCGGCCGCCGCGGGAAGTCCGAAGAAGATCAGAGGAAGTATAAAAATCGTGGACAGCGATCCGCCGGCGGGACCCCAGAACAGGGAGGAGATTGCAATCGGTAAAAACATGATAACAAGAAGGCCCCGGTGCCACCACTCGGGAGCGGCGAAAAAAGCGGTGCAAACAAGAATAGACGCAACGAGAACCAGGAGTATCTTCCGTCTCCTGGGGATGTCGAGAAAATTGGCTTTGTAAACGCCCTGATGCATTCCTTCATTATATGGCGATATCATTATTCGGTGTCAAATGCTCCCGATTCCCAAAGCGTTTCTCCCGCGTGCTTCTCGAGAAGGCTGCGATTCCCCGGAAGATATCTTTTTCCCGATTTTGTTACCGCTCCGGCTTCGGCGAGCCGCGATATAAGTCTCAAGAGGTGCCGGTAGCTCGTGCCCAGCCAGCCCGCGAGCTCCGTGAGGGTTCCCGGGTGCGGCTGCCCTGCGGGGATGCTCAGAAAATAGGCGGCGAGGCGGTTACCCGCCGGATAGGTAGAATTGACCGCCTCGCTTAAGGAATTGGCTTTGAGTTTTGCCGCAAGCCCCGCTCCTAAGGCGGTGACCGCGGCAAATGCGTGTCCGTTCTCGTCACTCCGAATCACGGTACTCGGAACCGAAGCGGCCGTAACCGGGCCGATGCACTGGACCGAGCAGACCGCGGGAATGTCGAGGAAATACTCGATATCTCCGATGATAGAGCCCGGGTGATAGATCCGGTAGAGAAACTCCCGCCCGTTGTAGAGGGTGGTGAAGATCCGCGTTCTCCCTGTTAAGAGGAAGAAAAGACGGCCGATTATCTCGCCGCTCCTGCATACGTACTCTCCGGGATCCCAATTTCTCAGGGAGAGGGGGTATGAATTATCCCCGGCGAGGTAGGTGAACTGAGGGAACAGCCTTCTGAATTCTTTAAGTGACATATGTCATCTCCATCTTATACAAAACGGCGTATCGTGTAACCATGTATGTGTTCATCTCCCTCATTACCGGATTACTCATCGCTCTGATGGTCCAGGTCAACGGTCTCCTACGGGGCGCTGCGGGGGAGCTTCCCGCCCTCGTGCTGATCCACGCGGCGGGGCTCGCCGCTTCGGCTGTGTATCTTCTTGCCAAGGTGCTCCACCGCCGAAGCGGCCGGGGCACGCGTACGGAGTCAAACCGCCCCGCGGATCTTCCGGTCCTTACTTTCCGCAGATTTCCCTACTGGGGGTTCGCAGCCGGCGTTTTGGGAATCGGGGTGGTCTTTCTCAACAACGAGGTGTTCGCCCGGGGCGGGGTGCTTCTGACCTTGGCGGGGACCCTCACCGGGCAGACCCTCTCCGCGTCTCTTTTGGAGCTGACCGCCTTCTTCCGGGACCGGAAATCTCCCGCCCTGCAGCGTGTCGTCTCCCCTCTTTTAATCGTGCCGGGAACCGTGCTCATTGCCATGCGGAGCGGAATCCCGCCCCTGTGGACTTTTCTGGCGCTGACTCCGGGGATCATCCTGATGGTCCAGTCGGTGATGAACGCCAAGCTGAGCGTCCTCTTAGATACTCCGCGGATGCCCCTGTTGAATTACGGCTCGGCCACCGCCGCTCTTTTCATCCTCGTACTCTCGACCGGGGGGGTGGCCGCCGTCTTCGCCCCGGTCCCCTGGGAATCGGTCCCTCCGTATCTGATTTTCGGCGGGGGACTCCTGGGGACCGGGGTAATAGGTATTTCGAGTTTCCTCTTCGCCCGCACCTCCGCGGTCAAGGTGGTGTTAGGCCTCTACTTAGGTCAGATCGGCTTAGGCGTCGCCCTCGATTTGACCGCGGGAAGGGGGCTTGCGGCGGAGAAGATTATCGGTATAGCCTTGCTTCTCCTAGGCCTCGTTTCGGGGAGGGTTAGGTTTCGGGGGAGAGGACAGACACGGGAATAGTGAATGGATGGTCTTCGATGATATGTTTCGAGGAGTCCATTCTGATTTCCGGAAGCGCGTCGAAAGCAGGTGTGGTCTCCCTGCATTCGAAAAAGTTGTATCGGGCGTATAAAGATCCGTATCGCTGCAAACAATACAAATTT
>JBKHAJ010000155.1:0-8327 GCA_046542935.1 Spirochaetia bacterium
GTAGCTCAAGATCAGGTTCCCATCGATAAAATGGGGCTGTTCGGATTGTTCCATACCGGTTACTGCGAGATGGACCTGTAAATCGGGATTTTCCACGGCTCCTGCGGGAAGGGAGAGAAGTGGAATGAGGATGACCACGAAGAGTTTCAGGATTTTCATTCTTCTGCTACAATCTTATGATCGGTAACCGGGCCAAAAGCTTTACATTAGACTAACAATTTGTCCGGAATTACCGATGATCTGAAAAGGAAACTGTATGCCCAGTCTCGACAGTCTAGACAGATTCAAACGAACCGTCAATTCTCTGGGAAACGAGCCCGAAATCCTCGAAGAGCGGGGAGAAACCTTCGAGGATGTGGAAAGGCCCGCTCAGGGGCTGCCGGAGGACCTCTCCGAGCTCCTCGGGGCATCCGCTGAAGGTGAGGAGGAGGAGGAAGGGGCCGACCTCAGCGCACTTCTCGACAGTTTCGAGGCAGAGGAGGAAGAGGCCGAAGAGGAAACCCCTGAAGAAGCCGCTGAAGAGGGGCCTTTCGATGAATTCGATCTAGATGCTCTAATCGAGGAGACCTCCCCGGAGGTCCCCTCGGAACCTTCAACCGGCGGCGAGACCGAAGAAGCGGGGGAAGATTTCGACCTCGAGATAGGGGATATCTCCGACGAGGAGGTGGATATCGACATCGACGCCGATTTCGCCGAGCTCGGGGAGGAAGCGGCCGCAGAACCCGCGGAGGAACCGGAAGAAGATTTCGAGACGCCCGAGTTCGCCGAGGGTTTCGACGAGGGTTTCGACGAGGAGTTCGAGGCCCCGGAGCAAGCCGAGGAGGAAGATGAAGTCGAGACGCCGGCGGCGGAAGAGGAAATCGAAGAATTTGATCTGAGCGAATTCGAGGAGGACTTCGGTGCGGGAGAGCTCTTAAACGAAGAAGAGCCGGCTGAGGCCGCGGAAGCCCCTGAGGGTGCCGAGGAATGGCCCGAAGAAGAGGAGATCGAATTCGGGGAAGAGGTGATCGAGTTCGAAGAGCCACCCGTTGCGGAGGCGGATGAAGAAGGTCCCGAAGAGGTCCCGGAGGAATTCGGGGAAATGGGTATCCCCGATATCGACTTCGACGCCGTCCCCGACGCGGAGGAGTTCGAGATGCCGGCGGATCTCGAGGCCGGTGAGGGAGAGGAAGAGCTCGATCAGTTCAACCTCGATACCCTAGGCGAGGAGTTCGGCTTTGGAGAGGAGGAGCTTTCCGAAGAAGAGCTCAATCCTGCGGTAGCCGTAGCCGGAGAGCTCGAAGAGGTCGAGGAGGAGTACCGCCTCTCCGACGACCAGTTTAAAAAGCTTCGTCACACCTTGAGTCTGCTCCCGCGGAACCTGAAGGTGGCTGTGGAAGAGCTGATCGGTGAGAAGGGGCTTGCGGGAGACGATCTCACGACCCTGACCGACGCGCTCATCGACGGAGAATCGCCTAAGACGATTGCCGGCATAGTCGGAAGGATAACCGGCAAAAAGATAAAGATACCCGCTCAATTCGAGCGAAGAACGGGGGCGGAATTCGAAGAAGAGCGGGAATCTTTCGCCTATATCTTCCGGAATCGGGTACTTCCCTATCTTAAAATCGGACTCGCCGCCCTGGTGGTGATGGGATTCCTGGGCTTCCTGGGATATCGGTTCCTCTACACCCCTCTGCGTGCGGGATCCTTGTATAGGCAGGGTTACGAGGCGCTTCAGGAAGACCGATACCAAGCGGCGAACACTTACTTCGACGAAGCGGTGAACACCCAGGTGAAAAGGCCGTGGTTCTTTAGATATGCCGACGGCTTTATAGACAAGAAACAGTATTACTTAGCCGGAGAGAAGTACGACCAGCTCCTCGACTATTTCCCGGATGATCGGGAGGCCCTGCTCGATCACGGGAGGCTCGAATCGGAGATTCTCGGAGATTACCAGGGGGCGGAAGATCACCTCGACCGGATTCTCGATGAAGAGCTCTACGATTACGATGCCCTTCTGTTGAGCGGCGATAACTACATGCGGTGGGCCCTTCACGATCCTACGAAATACGAGGAAGCCCGGCTAGCGTATGCAAAGCTTATGGAGGAGTACGGCGCTCTCGATGAGATCTCTTTCAGGATGCTCAGGTACTTTATCCGGACCGAAAACTATGATGAGGTGCTGCGGCTCAAGGAGTTCTTCCTGACCAACCCGGATACCGATGTGAATCCCCGGATCTATGCCGAACTCGCCGGATATCTCATATCGAATAATCAGCTTGACGACGTCAAGGACATCCTATTCGCGGCCCAGGAAGTGGATGAAACGATCCCGGAGATCCACTATCATTTGGCCCGGTACTTCCGGGAACTGGAGGACTATTCCGAAGAGGAGAAGGCCCTTGCAAACGCTATCCACTACTTCGAGGAGGCCGAGCCGTTGGGACAGGAACGGATCGGGATGTTCGTGGATGCCTATAATCGTTCGGGGGAATCGTACTATCGTGATCAAGAGTTCCTGACAGCGGAACAGCAGTTTCAAAAGGGGATTCGTCTCTACGAGGACGCCCTCGACCGGCGCCTCTTGAGGCCCGCGTCGACCTACGGCAAGCTCTACGCAAACCTGGGAGACGTCTATTATTATATCAGCGGTAATCTCGACACCGCCTTGGATCTCTACACCGAAGCGCAGAATAATCTGTATTCCACTCCGAGTATACGCTATAAGAAGGGGTATATTAACTATACCGACGGAAACTACGAGAGTGCGATAATGGAGTTCTATCAGGCGGCGGAGGGATTCTCCACGAACAGGAACCTGCTGTTCGCTACGGCCAATACCCTGTATCAACAGGAACAGTACTTTGCCGCTCAGGGTTACTATAATCACCTCTTAGATGTACTGGAAAGGCGGGAGGCGAACATCCCCTTCCTCATGATCGATGAACGGGACGATCACAGGAGTCTGGTGGAGTACTTTATGAAGGTCTACAACAACTTAGGAGTCACTCTTAACCGGCTCTCGGTACGGAGCCCCGACCAGATAAAGTACTCCCGTTCCTTGGCGTACCTCACCCGGTCCACCGAGTACTCGGACATCCTTACCCGGGATCCGGAAACCCTCGAGCGGAGCTCCGCTCTCGATCTGGCATATCTAAACACCCGGGCCATCCTCTATCCCTTATCGGAGAACGAGCTCCAGATCTACACTCGGCTGCCGAGGGACATGGAAGAGCTCCTCTTCTAGAGGGCCCCTTTTACACCGCCGGCACTTCAGTCCAGGGGGACCATCCAGTCGTGAATATCTTCCTCCGCTCCGTACTGGATGCCCTTGAGCTTCTTTCTCAAAGACACAGTCACTTCCCCGGGCTCGCCATTGGAAAAAACCTTCGTCCGCTCCTTCCAGGTCAGCGAGCCGAGATGGGAAACTCCCGCGGCGGTCCCGGTAACGAAGACTTCCCGGCACGAATCCATAACCTCGGCGATCGAAATGCGGCGTTCTTCCACGGGAATATTTAAATCTCCCGCCAGGGTAATGACGCTCTCCCGGTTGATGCCGGGAAGCACGGTGTCCTCCAAACTCGGAGTAACCAGGTTTCCGTTCTCCAGGCAGAAAAAGATGTTGCAGGATGAACCTTCTTCCACGTATGTATGCTCGACGGCGTCGAGAAAGACCGCTTCCATATACCCTGCGGCTTCCGCCTCTTTTTTGGCAAGGGTAGGGACGACGTAGTTCGCGTCGCACTTGATCCATCCGGTCCCCCCGGGGAATGCCCGGACCTTATCGGTTACCACCGCCTTCGAGCTTCCCGGCTTGAAGTAGGATCCCACCGGAGTGGTGACTATTATTACCCAGGGAGCAATGCTCAATCCCAAGCCGATAGCCGGTTCCGATAAAGAGAAGGGCCGGATATATACGCTGTGCCCGGAGGCAAAATCGTCCCGCTCCCATGACGGATCATACGAAGGGGCGAAGCCCAGGTCCCGGTTTCTTCTGACCACCTCTTTGACCGCGGCGCAAAAAGAGTCTTCGGGATAGACCGGCATTTTGAGACCGGCCATCGAGCGGGCCATGCGCGCGGCATTCCGGTCGGGACGGAAGATTCTGAGGCTGCCGTCCGGCTGGGGAAAGGCCTTGAGACCCTCGAAACACCCCATTCCGTACTGGCTCGTATAGTTGACAAGGGGGAGATCGGGAAAGGAGTTGCGCTTCTGAAGGAGCTCCTCGAGCTCCTTCGGGGGGAGTGCCTCTTCTTCCGCAGCTGAAAGGTGGGGTTTTTCCTGGTACTCCTCCTTCCACCCGCCGCTTCCGTCAAATTTTGCCTTGTATACCCAGGGGTAAATCGCCAGGGTGAACCCTTTTGCCATAATAACGCTCCCGATAATTAGATAGTGCTCCCGATCGTGGGGATAGAAATGCTTTAGTTTAGGGCCTATTGAATGAAAAATCAATATTAATCACAATGAAGAAGAGGAGAAATAGAAATGGTCGATCATGTATTTATATTAGCCGGCGGATCGGGAACGAGACTATGGCCGGCGTCAACCCAAGACAATCCGAAGCAGTTTTTGAAACTGTCCGGGAATAAATCACTTCTTATTCTGACCGTTGAACGGGCCCGGGCCCTCGATATATCGGGGGAGATCGTTATCATAACCCTCGAAGACCAGCTCGACGGGATCCTCGAGGAATGTGCCTCTCTGAAGGACGGTAAGATCACGGTTATTCCCGAACCTTTCGCGCGGAACACAGGACCCGCCATCGCCCTCGGGACGCAATACATCGCTTCGAAGTACTCCCGGGATGATTCCGTTCTGGTCCTTGCCGCGGATCATCTTATATCACCGCAGGCCCAATTCGCCTCGGATGTGAAAAAAGCGGCCGAGCTCGCGGGGAAGGGGATGCTGGTTACCTTCGGAATCCCGCCGACATTCGCCTCCACCGGCTACGGTTACATCGAGGAGGGAGAAACGAAAGCACCCGGAGCCAGGGTCGCGAGCTTTCGTGAAAAGCCCGACCGGGAGACGGCGGAGAAGTTTTTAGACAAAGGCAACTACTACTGGAACTCGGGGATGTTTCTCTTTTCCGCGGGACTCTTCCTCGACGAGATCGAAAAGCACGAGCCGGATGTAATGCGGGCCTTCTCGGGACTGGAGGAATTTTCAGAGGAGCCAAGGGGAAACACGGTCATCGCATGCCGGGGCGGACAGGTACGGAAAAGCTACGAGAAAGCGCCCAAGATAAGTGTGGATTACGCCGTTATGGAGCGAAGCGATAAAGTCGGGGTGATCAAAGCCGCTTTCGACTGGAACGACATCGGGAGCTGGGACGAGGTCGCGTCCCTCGGAGCCGAGGGGACCGGAGAGGTCTTCCGGGTGGACAGCGGGGGTGCCTACGTATATTCCGACACCCCCGTGGCGCTGTGCGGGGTGGACGACCTGATCGTGGTGGTCAAGAACGGACGGGTTCTTGTCTGCCGCAAGGGGGAGACCCAGAAGGTCAAGGACATCGTTAACATGCTCGCGGAGAAAAACAGGGGCGACCTACTGTAAGGGGCCGTTTATGGAGACGCGGCTTCCGATCGGGAGAGTCTGCGGATTTGCTTGCGCAGGTTGTAAATGATTTCACCGGTAAAACCCTTGATCAGTGCAAGGGCCTCTTCCTCAGATCCCGTTAGGTTTTTATAGACCGGTTTCTCTTCTCGGAAGGTTTGGAGGATGGAATCCTTCTTTTTTACTATATCGACGAGGTATGCCCGGGTGCGGTACCCCTCCTCGGCGGCAAACATGAGGGTCGAGCGGATACGGGACACCTCCTGGGCCTGCCGGGTATAGAGCTTTGAGATGGATTTGACGTCGTATTTGGTAAGCGGATTGGATTTGACCGATTCGTAGAGGGCCTGCATCTCTTCTTTGAGAAAGGCGGCGTAATTCTCGGCGATGCTCTTGTGTATTAGGTTAAAAGTTTTCTTGAAGTTTTCCGATATAGCCTTAGCCTTCTCCGCGGGGATTTTCGGCGAGAGGGCCTTCATGTCCTCCAGCTCTTTCTTGTACCGGCTTACCTGCATGAGGATATTCTTGATATAGGGATTCTGGCCGGTTTTCGGCTCTTCTTTGATCCGTTGGTTGACGTCCTGGATGATCTCTTTGATCCCGAGTTCCTGCTCGGCCTGAATCGATATCTCGTCTTTACGCAGGCGCAGGCTGCCGCGGGCGATGAGTCGCTGTGTTAGGAGGCAGTAGATGAGGGGTATGAGAGCATGAGCCTGATAGGAGAGCTCCTCGAATCCCCGGGAATCGTACTGCATGGAATCGAGAAATCCGAACAGGGGGAACAGTACCTTCCGCTTGTACTCGATGACCCCCTCCTCCACGCTGAGACGCAGCTCCTGCATGAGATCGAGGTAGTCTTTGAGTTCGAGACCGAGATAGTCCTCCAGATCCCAGGGATTTTCGGCATTTTCCCGAAGATCGAACCAGTCCCCGGCGACCCGTTTCTCTATATCATCCATGTTCCTAGTGTAGCCCTTCGGTGCTCAAGATTCAAATCGGGTTGCATCAGCTTTGAGAGGCGCCTTCGAGACCGATATCCGGCGCCACATCCCGCATCCCCGAGATGGTGTCGTCTATGAGGTCGCTCAATTCCACACCGAGAAGCTCCGCTCCCTTCTCGATAATGCTCCTGTCCACCCCGGCGGCAAACCCCTTTTCCTTCCATTTTTTCTTGACCGATTTGACTTTGACGTCATGAACGCTCTTCGAGGGGCGGACAAGAGCGGTGGTTGCGACTAATCCGGTCAATTCGTCGACCGCGTAGAGTACCTTCTCCATGGTGCTTTCCGGTTTGACGTCGGAGCATATTCCCCAGCCGTGGCTCACCGCCGCGCGGATGTATTCTTCGGGCCAGTTCAAACCTTTAAGAATTTCGGCGGTGCGGGTGCAGTGCTCCTCGGGATACTGCTCGTAATCCAGGTCGTGAATGATCCCGACTATCCCCCATTTCTCCTCGTCTTCGCCGTATTTCCGTGCCATGCGGCGCATGACTCCCTCCACCGCAAGGGCGTGTTTCAATAGGCTGCCGCTGCGGTTATACTCCTTGAAAACCGCCAAGGCGTCCTCACGGGTTGGTTCCTTCATGGGTATTCCTCCTCTCGTAGCTCTTCGAGCCGATCTATATGGGGCCTAAGTGCCGCCCCGGCCTTCCCCCGGTGGGAAAGGCGGTTCTTTTCATCCTCTTCGAGCTCCGCTACGGTCTTTTCGCCGCCGGGGAGGAGAAATATCGGATCGTATCCGAACCCCCCGGTCCCCCGCGGTTCGGATGCTATGGACCCGGTGAGGGTCTCCTGCACGGCGGAAAACCGGTAGTCGTCTACGTACAGGACCAGGGCGCAGACGAAGAATCCCCGCCGGTCGTCTTTACCGGAAAGATTCTTCAAGAGAAATTCAATCTGCTCTTCAGATGTCAATGCACGCCCCGCTTCGGATTCTCCGTAGCGGGCGCTGTAAATACCGGGAGCACCGTCTATGGCGGGGACCGAGAGGCCGGAGTCGTCCCCTATGACCGGCCGCCGGATTTGTTCGAAGAGAGCCCGGGCCTTCCCCAGGGCGTTTTCGAAATAGGTAGTGCCGGTCTCGTCGAAATCGAATTCGATCCCCTCGTCCCGGGGCAGGAGTACGGTGTGGGGCGATAGTATCTTCTGGAATTCCTGCCGCTTATGGGAATTGTTAGAAGCGAGGAACAGCCGCATGTCGATACGGTACTCGAAAAGCGGAAACCTGACAAGCGGAAAGGACTCGGAAGCGGCTTTCTCAGGCGCAGCGTTTACCGCCGTCTATATATCCTTTGACTCGGTGCTTTAAGCCGTGCATACCCGAATCAACCGACCCCTTGGGTATGCCCAGGACTTCGGCGATGTCTTTGTGGCTGGGCTCGGTGGTGCTGTGGGAGATTTCGGTCAGAGCATTGCGCAGGTGTCGTTGGAGGGAGAAGAGCCGGCCGCAAAGATCCGCCCGTAAATCCGGATCCACCGCGAGCTCGATGGACCTGTGGAGATCGAGAATTTTAAGATACAGCCCATTTCTTCTCTGTTTGAGAGACTCGAGACGGATATTACGTTTTTCCATCCGCCGCTTGAGCTTCTGAGTGCAGTTGTACAACCATTCGAGGTCACAGCCCACGGTCTGGGAAACTCGGCTGAGCATAGTATCGGTCACGTACATCGCTCCCCGCATGGTCACGTAGAGGATCTTCCGGCCGGAACCCTTTTTCTGGATCGCCCCGGTTTGCGGGTCGATACCGAAGACGTGTTGGAGCTCCGCCGCGGCTTCGCCGGACGTAGCGAAGGGGG
>JBKHAJ010000156.1:0-8324 GCA_046542935.1 Spirochaetia bacterium
GATTGTGAGTTTATGGTGTATACCGGAGAACTCGACCGGTACTTTGATTACCGATTCGGGAAGCTCGAGTATCGGTCGCTTAGGCTCGAAATGTTAGATATGGATTCCGAGAGGTACCAGAGCACCGCGGTCGTCAACTATCCCAATGATTATGAGTGGACTCGAATTACCGAATTCAAGCATTTTCTCGACAATAAATCGAATAAGACCACTCTATGTTTCGAATATCCCGAGACTGACGGAGATCCCTATTATATCGTTCCCACCCGAGAGAATTTCACGCGGCGAGAAAAGTATATGAAAGAGGTCGCAATCGTGGAAAAGTCCCGTAAGGTATTCTTTTTAGGAAGGCTTGCTGAATATAAATATTTCAATATGGATGAAGTAATACTCAACGTATTGAATAGATTGAGAAATGAGACTATCGGCTCATATAATCGCGAACGGTAATTTGTAACCCGGTCTTGTAATCGATCTTCGGATTGTACCCGAGCAGGGATTTTGCATGCTCTGAAGAAAAATTATAGTCGTGAGTAAGCTGCTCCACCCTATACTGAGTAAGCGGGGGAGCGTTGGATATGCAGAATAATCGATAAATATTTGAAAATAGTGAAGCTCCGATTTTAGCAGCTTTCGGTGGTAGGTGTATGGAAGGCGGTTTAACTTCGAGCAGCCGGGATGCCTCCTCGAGCAGCTCCGTCCAGGTGATTACATCATCGCTTACAATGTTGAAAACCTCCCCACTACTCTCATCACTTTGGAGTGAAAGAAGAACGGCGTCGACGAGATCCGCAACGAAAACGGGACATGTAAGCGATTTTCCATTACCTAAATATCCCATTACACCCCGTCGAAGAGCATCAAAGATGGGAAAAAAAGTTGTCGTATCTCCGGGACCGTACACATTTCCCGGGCGGATCGCGGTTGTCGAGAAATCGGATGTGTTAGCTCCGAGAACAATTCTCTCAGCTTCGAGTTTGGTTCTTTGATATGGAGTAATGAGAGGATAGTAAGGTCCTTCCTCGGATGTAGCTCTATGGTTACCGAAACCATGAACAGCTATACTGCTCACGTAAATAAATTTCTTTATACCGGCTTCTCGTGCGGCACTTAGCAGGTTTGCCGTGGCATCCACATTTATTGCTCGGAAGCTTGCATCATTTCCCCAATCGCCTGTCTTTGCTGCCGTATGCACCACAAACTCATGTCCCCTGCAGAGTTCGAATAGATCAGCCTTAGGTTCGGTTATATCCATCCGGACAAAATCGAGTAAATCACAATTACCTTGATAGAAGAAATCCGGAGGATTAGATCTCCTGTGCACAGCCGTAACGTGTAACCCATGTTCCGTCAGTTTTCGGACAATATGCTTGCCTATGAATCCGGAGGCTCCTGTGACGAGAACCGATGTCGGAGGTTTATTTCTCGGGAACATGATTCCCTCCTAGGGAATATAGTGGAGCTGACGAAGGATTATTATGAGATCGAGAGATACCCCTATTCCGGCGTGCATTATCAATGACCAGAATATTGAACGCGTCTTGACAACCACATAGGCCATGAAAAAGCCGAAGACGATCGCTCCAAGGCTCTCTATGACCGGATGGCCGAAGTGGAGGAGTGAAGAGGGTAACGTCTGTATCAATGCTATGGTGATAATTTTGGGATTCAGCTGCCACTTCTCAGCGGCTAATTCCTTCTCAGAACAAAACTGGTAGATGAATGGAAAGACCAGGAGACCCCGGTAGGTGAATTCCCAGGGAAGGTAAAACAGAAAGAAGTAGATGATAGTGTGCAGAATGAAGTAGTGAAATCCGCGGTCCTCTATGGTGTGAATGAGGCTTTCCGAAAGGGGATAGTATTCGTAAATCTCCTCATTATAGGCGTTGGAAACTCCGAACACGATTATGACGGCGACAACTACAATGTAGGTTGCTTTGTGCTCGAAAAGCGGGCGCGGACGTCTCAGCCCGATAACATAAAAGCGTTTACCCGAAAGGACCGCCGTCAAAAAGGGAAAGAATCCAAGGAAAAAGAACGAGAGCGTAAAGTACAGAACGTACTGGGGATAATCCCCCGGCAGACGGCGTAGAAAGGGAAGATGTCGGACTAATTCCAAATTCTCCTGGGTCTTTCCGAAGAACATAAATAGAATAATGAATATACTGGTGAAGAATATGACAATAGCGTTGCGATGAGTATCCAGGACCTCCCTCACCCGGACTATGGCTTTATTCATGAGTATGTGTCACTCCTATTGGTTTTCGTATTTTTGGATTTCGTCGTGGTTATACTCGAGAATTATTCCCGCGGTTCGAAACATTTCCTCCGATTCCGTCCCGGCATGGTACTTTCGCTCACAGACGACACGGTGTATGCCGCAGTTGATGATCAACATCGCGCAGGTCCTGCACGGGGTCATTCGGCAGTAGAGAGTGGCTCCTTCGATGCTTATTCCGTGTCGGGCCGCTTGACAGATTGCATTTTGCTCTGCGTGGACAGTGCGAACGCAGTGCTGGGTGACAGTGCCGTCCTCATGGACAACCTTTTTGAGTTGATGCCCCACGTCGTCGCAGTGGGGAAGACCGGTAGGAGCGCCCACGTACCCGGTGGCGAGGATCATCTTATCCCGGGCTATGACACAACCGCTCCGGCCTCGATCGCAGGTCGCCCTTTTTGCGATGGCATCCGCGACCTCCATAAAGTAAGCATCCCAGGAGGGACGCTGATACGACGGGTCTCCCATATCCTTTCATCTCCCGCAGTCAATAATAATCATAATTCGATGTTTACCCGACGGATTATTTTGTAAAGGATGCATGAGATTATTCATACTTTTGCATCAATTCCATAGTGGATTTCGAAGTACCCGGCCCGAAATCTCCCTCGAATTTGAGGCAATCCTTTGTTTCCGTATCAAGCCAATAGTGGCTTACCCAAAAAGCTGATAAAAAACCTTGTAACCGTACTTCTATCTTATATGCCGAGTATTTCTTGTCCAGCACTTCTATCTCTTCAACTTCTAGTTGCTTAGCCTGAAGATAGATGGGACGTATTTTATTGATATCTAAAATCCAGAAGTCGAGCCCGTCCTCTGTCTGATTAAACTGCTCCTTCAGAAGTATAGGGATAGGCTGACCCCACGGGACTTCTTTCACCGAAAAATCTTTGGTTTTGTCTCTCCCGTTTACAGCTCCGTAGAACTTAACGGTTTCTCCTTCTCTCTGGGCAAAAAAATCCGTCTTTCGAACCGGTTTGTACATACTGAACTCGAGTACGGCTCCTTCGGGGGTCATTACACAATTATATTGATTCTCCTCCTCATCTGTTTCGATGGAGAGTTTGACCATTCCGGCAACTTCTTCGATAATCCACCTGCTTTCGTAACTCTCCTCGCCCTCAACCGTCTCGTAATATTGATACGTCTCACCAAACACTGGGCTGCTCACCAGGAATATTGTAAGAAACATAGTAGACAGACCGATAATTCGTTTTTTCATCGATTTTACCTCTGATGTAATGTACCTAAGCCTCCAAGTCGAGTCAACTATTGATCGAAGTAGTAGATATTAGGTATAGTTTCCGGATGAAAATTGTACTCTATGTTTTCTTGGGGATTACGGGATTAGTGCTTCTGCAACTGTGCGTTCATTGGCTGAGCTACTCCTATTTGAAAAATAAGGTGGTCCGTTCAAGGAAATGGGGACTGAACATCTGTTCCGGGAAAACCGACGGTGGAGGAGTAAACGCGGATATTTTTTACCACATCGAGATCCCAAACTTCGTGCACATCGAGGATATATACAATCTTCCCTTTCAAGATAAAAAATTCGACTCAGTACTTTGCTCGCATACCTTGGAGCATGTTGATGATCCTCATAAGTTTTATGAGGAATTACATCGGGTCGGCAGAGATGTAGTCCTCCTTCTTCCTCCCCTGTGGGATGTAGGTGCAGTGCTTAATTTTATGGAACATCGGTGGATTTTTCTTACTCTGCGCACGAAACATTCCAAAATCCCTAGATTTATTCCTCTGCCGTTTGCGAGGACTCTACAGAATCTCCTTGGGCAGCGGATGCATGCATAAAGGAGTATGTTCTAGTGCAGGGTTAGATTTTGTTCGCGCTTAAAATTATCATTTTCGATAAATTTGACTTGACCCCTAGTTTTTTTTTCCCTATTATCCAACTTGACTCTTTAATGCATCTGTATAGAAGGGGTAAGGGATGGTATCGTCGCCGAATATGATTTTAAATAGTATTTTTTCGGCTTGCGGTCGGAGGAATTTAAATCTTGGGAAATAACTCGGCCGTAAGGCGTATCCTTGTGCCCTATTTTCTTGCAGGTTCGGGTCATCTCGTTTCCGCAAAAGCAATCGCACACTACCTCAGACAAAAACAACCGGACTGGAAGATTGAGTTATTGGAACCCGCCGATCATCTCGATAGCAAACCCCTTGACCGCTTGTACCGCCGTTCCTGGCACACCGTTTTGCGAAGGCCGAAATTCTCGGAGTTCATGTTTTCACTCTTCGATTCGATTTTGCCTTCGATACCGATTGCGATAAATAGACGAGTCATACGTAAGGAGCTTCCCGGTACACGCATACTCATTGATAAAATACGCCCCGACCTTATAATGACCACCCATTGGGGGTGTGGTCATTTATTTCAGGCCGCTAGAGTAGAATATGACATCGACGTGCCGCTTTTCCTCGTGCGGAACGATCTTGGAGGGGCATTTCATGTTCAAGACTGTGGATGCGATATCACCTTCGTCATGTCCGATGCAGCGAAGAAAGCCTTCGTTGATCTCGGGGTTCCTCCCGAAATGGTGAAAAAGGTTAACCTTTTAGTACGTCCTGAGTTTCTCGATAGTGATAAGTTGCGGGCATCCTCCAGGGAGAAGCTCGGAATAAGGCAAGACGAATTTACGGTTTTACTCTCGGCCGGAGGAGAGGGGCTCGGATCCTTGGAAGATTACGTAACGGCCACGATTTCCGCGGCGGACTATTCGGATAGTCCCCTACGCCTGCTCGTTCTCACCGGAAGAAACGAAGAGCTTCGCAAGACACTTGACGGCAAACTCGACGATTCCCGTGTTTCGATACTCGGCTACCGGGACGATATGCCAAGTATTATGGCTGCTTCTGATCTCGTAGTGGGGAAGTGCGGCGCCAATTACACAATGGAGACATTGATGATGGGCAAGCCTTTTGTTATCACACAGATAGGTGCACCCAGCGAGAGATTTAACATGGAATTTGTGGTGGATAGAGGGTATGGGTGGTATACTCCGTCTCCTGAGATGTATGCTCGTTTACTGCGGCGGTGCCTTACAGATGAAACCCTCCTGGCCGAAGTTAGAGAGAGGCTTACCTCTCTTCCGCGGAAAAGCGGCGCGGAGCAGATCGCGGAAGCTATTATTGACCGGCTCGAATAACCGTATTTGACCCGGATTTTCGATTTCCCTATACTTAGGACATGGATACATTCAAATTTGCCTCTACGCCGCACATCTATTTTGGGACGGGGGAAATAGATAATCTTGCGATAAGACTCATCGAGGCCGGACATTCTCGGATCCTCCTCCTTACCGGCAGATCGTCCTTCAGGGATACCGACGGATGGGCGACCCTGACCGGCAGGCTCCGGGCCGCGGGGGTAAGCCTGGACGATCGTATCGTTACCGGGGAGCCCTCGGTGGAGACCGTGGACGCGATCGCCGCCGAGATGAGAAAGAAGCGGCCCGACGCTATTGCCGCGGTAGGCGGAGGAAGCGTTATCGATACCGGTAAGGCGGTTTCGGCGATGATATGCTCCGAAGGTTCCATCCGGGATTACCTCGAAGGGGTGGGGGATAAATCCCCCACGGGAGAGAAAATACCCCTGTACGCGGCGCCTACGACCGCCGGGACCGGTACCGAGACCACCAAGAACGCGGTGATAAGCAAGATCGGGGAGGGGGGATTCAAAAAGTCACTCCGTCATGACAACTATGTCCCCGACGCGGCGGTCGTCGATCCCGAGCTTACCCGGTCGTGTCCCATGGACGTAACCGCGGCATCGGGAATGGACGCGATAACTCAGCTTTTAGAGGCCTTCGTTTCGACTGAGGCGAGCCCTATGAGCGACGCTCTGGTCATGACCGGGCTCATGACCGCGGGGCGCTCGTTCGAACGGGCGGTCAAGCAGGGTGATTCCGATATCGAGGCCCGCAAGGACATGTCCTACGCCGCCACCATGTCGGGATTGGGCCTCGCCAACGCCGGATTGGGGATCGTCCACGGCTTTGCGAGCTCCGTCGGCGGTATGTATCCCATTCCCCACGGGACGGTCTGTGGAACCCTCCTTTCGGCGGCAACCGAGGTCATCATCGATAAGCTCTTCGAACTCGAGGAGGAGAGCAACACCGCCCTCATCAAGTACGCGGAGGCGGGAAAGTACCTGTCCTTAAGGGATTACGGAACGGTGGAGGATAACTGTAAAGCCCTGATCGACACCTTAGCCCGTTGGACCGAAGAGTTTTCCCTGGACCGGCTCGGAACATACGGGATTACCGACGCCGACATTCCGATCATCTGTGACAAGACCGGCCGAAAGAACACTCCGGTGGACCTCGATACCGGGGACCTCGTCGAAATACTCACCGCCAGGGTCTAGGGTATGAAATCACATTCCCCGTCTCCTGCGATTCTGGTGGTGTGCACCAGTCCGGTCATCCAGAAGACCCTTCTTCTCGACTCATTTTACGAGGGGGAGGTCGTCCGCTGTGCCGACCAAAGGAGTGATCCCGCGGGAAAGGGATTCAACTGCGGCCGTATACTCGTGCAGAACGGACTATCGCCTGTGGTGTTGAGCACCGTCGGCGGGTCCACCGGGCCCATCCTCAAGAGCCTCGTGGAGCGAGACGAGATCCCCGTGGAATGGGTCGAGACGGAAGGGGAAGTCAGGTACTGCTACACCCTCCTCGACAGGGAACGGGGGACCACCACCGAGCTGGTGGAAGAGGCGAGGCCGGTAACCGAAGAAGAAGCACGGCGCCTGAAGGACACCTACGAAGGTCTTCTCTTAGGAATCGGGTCTCAAGGAACGGTGGTGATCGCCGGCTCCAAGCCGAAAGGTTTCTCCGACGATATCTACCCGTGGATGGTCGCCCGGGCAAAGGAGGAAGGCTTGCGGGTGGTCCTCGATATGCGGAAGGGGGACCTCCTCGGGTCTTTACCCCACCGCCCCGATGGTATCAAACCCAATTTCGTAGAGTTCGGGACCACCTTCTTCGACGATTTCGCGAGTACCGAGGGAGAAGAAGCAGAGGAGGATATGGACCCGGTCCGGGACAAGATGCTCGAGCTCTATAGGGAGTACGGCACAACGAGCATCATCAGCAGGGGGAAACGGCCCACCCTGTACGTCGAGAACGGGTCGATAAAGACGATGGAGCCTGAGAGTATCGAACCCCTCAATACGGTGGGGTGCGGCGACGCAATGACCGCGGGAATCGCTTCGGTTATCGCCCGCGGCGGCGTCCCCGGGGAAGAGGAAGGGCTAATCTCCCGCGCGGTGGAGACGGGCCACGAATGGGCCCGGCTGAACGCCCTTCAGCTTCCGCCGGGAAGCATCCGTCCGGGGCGTTAGGACTGCTCTAAAGTCAGGGTGATGGTGGGCTGGTTGCATACCTCGTCGGGACCGTAGTACTGGACGGCGCCCGGATAGAGGTAGGAGGTCTTTACCGCCCAGCCGTCACGGTGAGCGGCGAAGCTCTTGAAGGGCTTCCCGTCGAGCTCGACTAAGGCCTTCTTGATAACCGGTTTCATCGCGCCGTGACGCTGCTCGAGATTCATCATCATGGTAATGGGAATCCCTCCGGCCACCCATTCGTCGGCGGGCTCGGAGAGGTTACGGATCGACGACATGTATCCGGTGAATCCCCGTGCGATCAGCAGAAACGCGTTGTATCCTAGGGAGTAGCAGTAATCGGCGTCGAAGTTGGAGGGGAAAGCGCACCTCCCCTCGTAGCCGAAGAAATGGCTCTGGGTGGAGAACTTTCCGTGGAACCGGCCTCCGCTCTTCATTTCGGCGAGCTTGTCGGTGACGATCTCGATCAAGAGCTTTTCCGTCTCTATCCTCGATACCTGGACGTTGCCGTGGGGATCCCGGTCCATAAGGAGCTGCCGCTGGATCGAGTAGGGGAGGCTGGAGAAGACGTAGGAGGAATCCCGGGAAAGGTTTTTGTTGATCCACTCCGACTGGTCCTCGAAGGTGTTGAGGGTCGTGTAGTGGCCGGAATGATCGGCTAAAAGATCGTTGAGTTCCCGGATCAGC
>JBKHAJ010000157.1:0-8312 GCA_046542935.1 Spirochaetia bacterium
GGGACACCTTAGTCCTTTCGAAGGGGCATTCGGGGCCGTCCCTCTACACGATCCTCGCCATGAAGGGGTTCTTCCCCATGGACTGGCTCGAGACCCTGAACGAGGGGGGGACGAATCTCCCGAGCCACTGCGATATGTTCAGGACCCCGGGGATCGACATGACCACCGGGTCCCTCGGACAGGGGCTTTCAGCGGCGGTGGGAATTGCCCTCGCGAACCGGATGGACGGGATCGACCGGAAGGTCTATGCCGTTTTAGGGGACGGGGAGAACCACGAGGGGCAGGTGTGGGAGGCCGCGATGAGCGCCGCCCACTTCAGGCTCAATAATCTGATAGCCTTCGTCGACTACAACAAGATGACCGTAGACGGATACATCTACGACGTCATGAGCATCGACGACATTACCGCGAAATACACTTCCTTCGGATGGTTCGCCCTGCGGTGCAGCGGCCACGATTTCGACGAGATGGATACCGCGGTAAAGCGCGCGAAAAGGGAGAACGAACGCCCTTCGATGATCGTCCTCGATACCAAGAAGGGGAAGGGCGCCTTTTTCGCCGAGGACAACCTGGCCAACCACAACATGGCCTGCGACGATATAACGGCCCGAAAGGCGATCGAGATCCTGGAAAAAGAGGAGGCCTTCCATGGGTGATATGACGATGCGGGACGCCTACGGCGAGGCCCTCATGGAATTAGTGGAAGAGGGAATGGACCTAGTGGCGGTCCACGCCGATCTCTCCGGCGCCGACGGGACGAAGAAGTTCGACCAAACCTATCCCGGCCGGGCGGTGAACGTCGGTGTCGCCGAGGCGAACATGGTGGGAGTCGCCGCGGGACTGAGCTCCCGGGGAAAGATCCCCTTCGCCGACACCTTCGCGGTTTTTGCCTCGCGGCGGGTCTTCGATCAGTTCTATATCTCCGCGAACTACGCCCGTTTGAATGTAAAACTCACCGGAAGCGACCCCGGAATAAGCGCCAAGTTCAACGGCGGGACCCACATGGCCTTCGAGGATATCGCCATGATGCGGACCGTTCCGGGGCTTACCGTTTTCGAGCCCTGCGATACGGTGAGCCTAAAGGCCTTGGTCAAGGCCGCCGCCCGGCACGAGGGATGCACCTACATGCGCCTCCACAGGAAGGACCCGGGGGTCGTCTACGACGCCTCCGAGAGCTTCGAGCTCGGGAAGGGGAAGATCCTTAGGGAAGGAAAGGACGTAACACTCATCGCCCTGGGCTTCATCCTCGTCCCCCGGGCCCTCGAGGCCGCGGAGCTCCTCGCCAAAGAGGGGATCGAGGCGACGGTTATCGACATGCACACCGTCAAGCCCATCGACCGTGACTTAGTCCTCGAACAGGCCGGGAAGACCGGCGCCCTGGTCACCATGGAGAACCATCAGATCCGGGGAGGCTTAGGTTCGGCGGTTGCCGAGATCTTAGCCGAAACAGGTACCGGCAGGCTCCTTCGGATCGGAATCGACGAGGAGTTCGGCGAGGTAGGAAGGCTCCCCTGGCTCATCGAGCGGTACGGATTTACCGCCGAGCAGACGGCGCCGCGGATCAAAGAGTTCGTAGGATCCCTCGGATGAAAGCCATGGATACCATGAAGGCCGCGGTCACCACCGGTTTCGGCACTATAGAATACAAGGATGTTCCGGTCCCGGAAATTTCCGACGACGAGGCGCTTATTAAAGTAGAGTGTTCCGGGGTGTGCGGGACCGACCTCCACGTCTTCCAGGGGCACCATCCCGCGGCACGCCCCCCGGTGATCATGGGGCACGAGTTCTCGGGCACCGTCGCCGAAACGGGATCCAAGAACCCCGCCGGCCTCGAGACAGGTGAGCGGGTGGCGGTACAGCCTTTCTACAGCTGCGGTGTGTGCGAGCTCTGCATTACCGGGCGGGAGAACGTATGTCCGGACTTGAAGATCTTCGGAATCCACGTCGACGGGAGCTTCGCCGAATACGTCAAGGCGCCTATCAAACGGGTCTACCGGATTCCCGAGGACCTCGACTTCGACATCGCCGCCCTCATCGAGCCCTTCGCGGTGGCCCTGCACGATGTCCGGTCGAGCGGATTTACTGTGGGGAATTCCGCCTTAGTCATAGGCGGCGGGCCGATCGGCCTGCTGATTGCGAAGATAGCCGAGCTGAACGGCGCCTCGGACATCCTGGTGACCGAGCTGAACCCCTTTAGGAAGAAGCTATTGATCGACAGCGGCTTTACCGTCTTAGATCCCACTGAGACCGATGTCCTCGAAGAGGTCCGTGACCGCACCGGAGGCTTAGGCTACGACAAGGTCTTCGAAGTATCGGGGACCCGGAGCGGCACCGATCTCATGCTCGACGCCGTCAAGACCGGCGGTTCCGGAGTCATCGTGGGAATCCCCACCGATGCATACCCCGTGGACACCGGCGCCGTCTTCAAGCGGGAGATAACCTTACGGGGGGTCCGGATCCACAGCCAGATAAACTACAAGGACGCGGTGACCCTTACCGGTAAGAGGGAGGTCCGGGACACCCTGAAGAGCCTCATCAGCCGGGAGTATTCCCTGGCCGATCTCGCCGCCGCGCTGGACCTGTCGATGAACAGTTCTCAGATCGCGAAAATAATTATCAGGAATTGAGCCGGGGATTTTAAGTCTTCCGTCGAATTCCGATCTCTGATTTCCCGTCGATTCGACCGCTTCGGGGATTATCCGAATACCGTACAGGGAGTCCTCAACCAGGCGGCTACGATAGGGAACGAGCTGAAGATACCGAGGCACTCGAGCTGTTGCGGAAAGGTGATAGAGAAAACACAAGGATTACGGAATGAACCTCGATCGGCTGGGTGCAGGAAAATCGTAGGAACAGACAAAGACTATAGAATAAGAAAATTTCTGAGCCTCAGATTTCTACATCTCCCGAGATTTTCTCACGAACTCCCCATCAGCCCCCTGAGCTCCCGGGTCTTCTCGTCGAGAACACGGCGGTAGGGTACGCCTCTCCGGTCGACGTACCGGGAGCGCTTTACGGTTACGAGCCTTTCCGATATGACCCTCTTCCGCTCCGCCGAGGTTTTCCGGGTCCGGCCTTCACGGTAGACCAGCCCGGGGGATGTGCCGGAGGGCGTACTAGTCGCCGATGAGCCTTGCGCGGCACCGGGCGCCTCGTTAGCGGTACCCGCCGGTCGGGAACCTTCCTCGGTAGTTTTGTCGAGGCCGAGGGCCGCCGAAATGTCCGAACGGACATCCCCGGGGAGGGGGAGCTCGTCGAGTCTATTTCGGACTAGAGAGGCGAGTTTCTTTTTGCGGGCCGCAATTTGCGGGGGCAGCTCCGCCTGCGTCTCCGGCGTGGGATATTCCCCGGTTAAAAGAGGAAAACCCTTCTTAAGGACTTTTATTCCCTCGTCGTGCCGGTTCGTGCACAGGAGGGATATACCGTAGTAGAAACCCGAGGCCTGGCTCTCCGGACGCTGCCGGTAACAGGTAAGGAAGTGCCCGGCGGCGGCATCGTAATTACGCCTGAGGATCTCGGCCTTTCCAAGCCTGCTTACGAGTTCGTAGTCCCGGGGATGGTTCTCCACCGCCCTTTTGAGAACAGCCGTTTTCGGGTCTGCGTAGGGGGTATGCCTACCTATATACCGGTACATCAGGATGAATCCCGCGAAAAGGATTACGTCGAGCATGACGGCACTTTTATCGGACGTATAGACGATGTAGTTATTCAAGCCATGTGCAAAGGATGCCGGTACGAGGGCCGCGAACATAAGGGGCCGGTACCTGTGCCGATCCCGCTTATCCGTTTCGAAGAGGACGATCCCCGCGGCGGCCCCCCAGAGGGAAGAGTAGAGGATGTGCCCGAGAATTGTAGTAAAGGACCTGATGAGAATAACATCGAATCCATAGTACCAGCCGTATTTGAAGTTCTCCACCGCGGCGAAGCCGAGGGCGACGGACCCTGCCAGAAGGAGGCCGTCCTTCGGTTCCTTGATCGCCTTCAGGCGTACTGCGAAGAGGTAGAACACCAGGAACTTCGAGAGCTCTTCCACGGGTCCCGTTACGAAGAACTCATCGAAGAAATAGTATATGCCGTCGGGATCGTACCAGAAGATACCGCTTATCGGCATGAAGACCTCGTATAGCCCCAAGGCCAGAGGGACCGAGAGGCATCCGAGGAAGAAGAACTTGATCACTTTTTTCCGGGTCTCTTTGATGCGCCTGTACCGGTCGAGCCGGGCAAGGACCAGCACCCAGAGGGTTACCGCCGCCGCGTCGATGAGAAGCAGTAGAAAGATCGCCAGGGGAATGGACATTGTACCTCCTTACTCGATCCCGAACCGTTCTCGGCAGGCCTTCCGGAAGGCGGGGCCGTTTAACCCCAAGAGCCGGGCCGCCGTTTCCTTGTTGCCCCCGGCGGTCTCTAAGGCCTTTTCGAAGAACTGCCGTTCCGCCTGATGGAGGAAGGCCTTCACATCGATACCGTTTTCGGGGAGGGTTATCTCTCCTACCGAAAAACCTCCGTCACCGCCGCCGGCCCCGGCGCGCAGGGCCGGGTTCAGGAACTCGGGCCCTATCTCCCCGTCCTTGCAGGATGCGCAGAGGTTGATGATGACGTTCTCCACCTCCCGGATATTTCCGGGCCAATGGTAATCGAGGAGACGCTCCCAGCAGGCCGCGGAAAGCTTTTTTGCCTCCTTGTAGGTACGGTTCCACTTGTCGAGGAAATGATTGACGAGTTTCGGGATATCCTCCGGCCGTTCGGACAGGGGAGGAAGGAAGATGACGATCTGCTTGAGCCGCTCGTAGAGGTCTTGCCGGAAACTCCCCGCTTCGACCTCCGCATCGAGGTCCTTGTTCGTCGCGGCGATGATGCGGACATCCACCGTGTATTCCAGGTCTTCCCCCACCGGGGAGAGCCTCTTCTCTTCGATCACCTTTAAGAGCTTCGGCTGTATCTCCGGAGGGAGATCGCCGATCTCGTCGAGGAAAATGGTACCCCCGTCGGCGGAACGGAACTTGCCGAGCCTGTCGGTGTCGGCGCCGGTAAAGGACCCCTTGCGGTGGCCGAAGAGCTCGCTCTCGATGAGGGTGGTGCTCATGGCGGAGCAGTTGAGCTGGGTAAAGGGCTTGTCGCCCCGAGGGCTCTGTTCGTGGATGTACCGGGCGAAGAGCCCCTTTCCCGTCCCGGTGGCCCCTCTGAGAAGGACGGTGACGGTGTCGTAGGGGGCGGCCCGCTCGGCCTGCTCGAGGGCTTTCGTAAAGGCCGGGGAGGATCCGATCATCCGGGTTTGGGAGAAGGAGATGTACGGGCCTTCCTCCCTTTCGGCCGATGAGGGTTTTTCGCTCTGAAACAGGATGTTAGGCCCCCCCCGGGAGGCGGGGGCGGCGGTGCTTATCGTCGGGAGGATTGAGCTGTTCAAATCGACGGTTCGGACCTTGTAGGCCCCGCCGGCGAACCGGGGCGGGACCCCCTGCACCATCCGGGCGGTAAACTCCCCCGATTTGACCAGGAGGAACCAGCTCGTCTGCATCTGCGGGGTGCCGGGATCGAGGAGGACCGTCCTCTCCGCGCAGGCCACATCGGAGGACTCGCCGATCTTTTTTACGGCCCTCCGGAGTTTCCCATATATCTCCTCGTAATCGACGGGGGAGTCGAGGGCCAAGTCGATGAACTTGAAGTTACGGTTTTCCGTCTCGCCTTTCGCGATCTCCTCGACGCTCCGGGCTCGTTCCAGGTATTCGGGACCGGTATAGATGAGGTAGACCCTGCCGTAGGGGGCCGACGCGAGGTGGGCTAGGACGGGACCGTATTCCTCGCCCCCCTCGACGAAGGGGTCACGGTTTCCGACAAAGGTAAACAGCATGTTCATCCGATTATCCTCCGCTCCCAAGTATACATCCGACACGAAACGACTTCCAGTCATTTTAGGTATATGCAAAAGGCGTGCCTATCACTATTCAGGCCGCGTATACGGTGTTTTCGTCAACCGAAACGGCCGATTCGATACCTTCGCCCGTAACCGGAGTTATCCCGGTGTAACCGGAGTTTCTTTTTATCCGGGCCGTGAGATTAGGAGAGACCCCCGGCAGGCCCCGGATCCGCTCCAGGCAGGGGCTTACACGGGGCTGGCACATTACCTGCATTGCAGGTGTCATGGATACCTGCAGCCGCACAGGAGCCTTACCCTCCTTCTCCACCGGAACTTTGCTTAGAATAGTCTACCGGAACGGCAAGGGTGAGGTGTCCGGGAGGAGTATCCGGGTCATCTCACGCTTCGGAGGCCGCGGCGGCCCGGTGTACATCCGAGTCTTCTGCGAGCTCAGGGGGGAGGAGAGGACCTTCCGGGCTGACCGGATAATCTCGTGGAGCCTCCTCGAGCCTGCTTGTCTTAAGCCCTCGGTCAATTACAGCCGAGACGGACCCCGGGAATATTTCGATCCCGCTGTTCCGGGAGAAGTCCCTCCCGGACCGCCTCGAAGAAAAAAGAAAAAGAGAAAATGGCCGGCCCTCCTCGCCGCGGGATTGATTGCCTGGGGTATCGTACGCTTTCACGACGAGGTCCCGAATCTCTTTTTAGAGGCGGACCCCGCCTATACTGAAGCCGCTTACATCGCCCCGCCGGAGGAGGGGCCCGAACCGTCCCGGGCGGCCGAAGCAGCCTCCGCCGAATCCGCGGCGCGGGAGGCGGATGCGGAAGGAGAATGGGTTCTCACCTCGGAGTACGAGGCCCTCCTCTTCGAGAGGGCGGAGCATTTTATCCAAGCCACCGGTATAGACGACGTCGACCTTCTGACCGCCTATGCCGCAGCGGATACCGATTGTGACGGAGGGCTCTCCTGGAGGGAGCTCGAAGTTTTCCAGGAGCTCGTTGCCGGGACCTTCGCCTACGCCGAGAATTCCCGGGCCTTGAGGCCGGACGAATTCCTGACCGCGGGGGAGGGGGACTGCGAGGATTTCGCCTTGTTTACCGCGGGGCTGGTCCGCTTCTGGGGCGGGCGACCCTTCATCGGAGTTATCCGGGGAAGCAGCCGGATAACCGGGCACGCGGTGTGTCTGGTCTATACTCGGGAGAAGCCGGGGTATCCGGTGTACTGGACGAACGACGGTTCGGCGGTTTACCCGGGGATAGACCTTCCTGAGGGGTACTTCGTGCCGGTGGACTACGAGCATGTGGGAAGCCTCTCGAACGCCGTGGCCGCGGGCTGGTCCCTTGCCGAGATCATGATCCCCGAGGAGACCTACGGTCTTCCGCTGTAACTTTGAGACTGCCCCCGATTGTGGGGACTTTAAGCGTATACTCGGCTATGAACCAATTCCGGCTGAGGAAAGTAATTCCGCCGGACTCATTACAAGAAGACCGGCATTTTTAAAATCCCGCGTATTACGTGTAATAATCGCATCAATATTGTTGTTTAGGGCTATGTAATGTTGGATACCGTCTTCAAAATCTTTGAAGTTTGAATTCAATGATTCTCCGATTTCCTTATCTGAGAATGGAAGTACCTGAAGAATTGAGCGTAATTTTGCGATACTTTTTCGGGCTGCTGCTTGGTTTTTCCGGTTTTCGATAATGTAGAAGCAGTTTGCTATAATCAATGATGAGGTAAATCCCCGCACATCATTTGACTCAGCCAGTCCTAATATGGTCTGGGAATCCTTAAAATGCGGCTCCCTCTCTAACAAAACATCGAGGATAATATCGGAATCGATAAAGACTGCATTGTTCATAAGAATCTATTTTCCAGTGCGTCCGTTAACAGCTCTTTATCCGATTTTGAAGGAGCCCCCGAGATAATACCGGTTAATTCTTTCGTTATCGGAGGGATTTTTTTTAGGTTCGATCCATCTATATTATCAGCGGAAATACGGTTAAAGTAGTTTTCTACAAGTTTCGAAAGACTTGTACCGTGTTCTTTCGCGTATCTTTTTGCGGATTTAATCGCTTTGTCGCTTACCGTAAGCGTTAATTTTGTCGTCATTTACTACCCTCTTTACACGTATTCTAATTAATCATTATACACGTGTCAATACCCTATATATCCCTCGTGGTGATGCCGGAAATCCTCTTCGGCCCGGGGCTCTTCGGAGGTGCGGTCGGATTAGGGGTGAATGTGTATCCCTTCGGCAGGGGTTTAACGGGCTCTTTATCGGGCTCATCCCCTTAGGAGGAATTCTGTCAGTGTACAACTACCTCTCCCCCCTCTACGGGCGGTCTTCAAACTGGGATTCCAATGGGTCTTCCGGTCGGGATTCCTCCTCTCCATCGCCGGCGGGGCCGACTGGGACAATTATTCCGGACTCGGGCCGCACATCGCCGTGTATCTCGG
>JBKHAJ010000158.1:0-8257 GCA_046542935.1 Spirochaetia bacterium
GGTACGTGGGAAAAAACTTCTGCTCCCAGAGGATGCTCCTGGAGTACTCCAACAATTTTTACATCCCCGCCATGAAAAATTACTCTTCTCTGATCGGTGACGACTATGCCCGGGCAAAGGAGATCTCCGCGTATCTCGATAAGCTAAAGAAGAGCTGGGAAGGAATAGCCGTTACCGAGATAAGCTCTCCCAGTGCCCCCGTACTGAATGTGGGAGACAAGCTCAAAGTAACCGCAGGAGCCGAGCTCGGTTCGATCGATCCGGAGATGGTTCGGGTGGAACTCTACTATGGAACTCTCTCGACCCGGGAAGTGTTCGAATCGCCTGTTCAGGCCGAAATGAGGGCCGTAGGGAAGGAGGGAAACATTACCCGTTACGAGGTGGAGGTCGAATGCAGACAAACCGGGCGTCAGGGATTCGCGGTAAGGGTCCTTCCGAGCCACCCCGAATTGGTCCATCCCTTCCTGCCCGGCATGGTCAAGTGGGCGTAGAATGAGGTTCCCCCGCTTTTCCTATCCCCCCACCGGGACGGCCGTTCCCGTCTCCGCCGTCCACTCCGAGGCGAGTCTCGGTATAGGCGAGTTCTTAGATCTCATCCCCTTCGGAGGTTGGTGCAAGAAATGCTCATTAGATGTCATCCAGATCCTCCCGGTGAACGATACGGGCTTTCAGGAGTCCCCTTACTCCGCGCTCAGCGCTTTCGCCTTGAATCCGGTTTACCTCCGACTCTCCGAGGTCCCCGGAGCCGAGGATTATTCCGGAGAAATCAAAGGCTTTTCCCGGGACCGACAAGGGGCCGAACGGGTGGATTACCGGAGGGTCCGGGAATTCAAGCTCTCGATCCTCCGAAAGATCTACACGGACAAGAGTGAGTATCTGATTACCGATCCCCACTTTCTGAATTGGCTCGAGGACAACCGATGGGTCCGGACGTACGCGGTGTTCTCGAGTCTGAGAAAGGAAAACGAAGGACGTCACTGGAAGGAATGGGACCGTCTCTCCGATCCGAGGCTTTCGGAGATCGAAGCCTATTGGAACGAAGAGTTGATCGAGACCCGGTTCTACGCCTGGGTCCAGTTCCATCTGGAACGGCAGCTGAAACGGGTCTCGGAAACCTTGGCCAGTATCGGGGTGGCCCTGAAGGGGGACATACCCATTCTGATGCAGGAGGACAGCGCCGACGTATGGGCCCACCGGGGTTACTTCGATCTCTCCTTGAGGGCGGGAGCGCCGCCGGACGTGTATTCCTACGAAGGTCAGAACTGGGGCTTCCCCGTCTACGATTGGTCCGCCCTGAGAAGAGATGATTTCTCCTGGTGGAAATCCCGTCTCTTCCACGCCGAGCGTTTCTACAACGCCTTCCGTATAGACCACGTCCTGGGTTTTTTCCGGATCTGGGCTATCCCCGCCTACGAGGAGGCGGGTGATATGGGATACTTTCTCCCCGCGGCCCGGATATCCCGGGAGGAGCTCGAAGAACTCGGTTTCGACAAAGAGCGGATCACCTGGCTGTCCCGGGCTCACGTCTATACCGACGAGATTACCCACCGTTTGGAAGATAAAGCCGACGAACCCCTCCCGTACCTGAAAAGAATCGGCGAGGAAGAGCTCTTTATGTTCGATCCTGATATCCGCGGAAGCGCGGATATCGCCTCCTTGGATGTATCGGATTCGACCAAGAAGGCTATGAAGGACTGGAAAAAAAACCGGACTCTCATCGAGATCGAGAAAGACGTCTACTCCCCGGCTTGGCATTTTACTCACAGCCGCGCCTACCGCACACTCTCCGACGGCGAGAAAAACAAGATTCACGATCTCATCGACAAGAAAGAGCGGGAATCTGAAAAGATCTGGGAGCGCCACGCGGACGAGCTCCTCTCGATGATTCGTGAGACCACCGACATGCTCGTATGCGCCGAAGATCTGGGAGTTGTTCCTCAGGCGGTCCCGAAGGTCTTGGGAAAACTCGGGATCCTGAGCCTCAAGATCCTCTTCTGGACCAAGGATTACGGAAAACCGGGAGAGCCCTTTTTGCCGGTCTCTCTCTACCCCTTTTTGAGCGTCGCCACCCTCTCCGTCCATGACAGTCAGGTCTTCGGCCTGTGGTGGCGGGAGGAGTCTTCGGAAGAAGAACGAAAGGACCTGTGCCGGGCCTTGGGTGTTGCCCCCCTGCATTCCCGGGATTACACCGGGGACACCGCCCGGCATATTCTGGAGGGGCTCTTGTCCGCCCACTCCTACCTCTGCGTCCTGCAGATCCAGGAGCTCCTCGTCCTCGAAGGGAAGAAACACCGCCCCTTCGAAGAGCAGCGTATAAATATCCCCGGAACGGTCCGGGAGGAAAATTGGAGCTACCGCATGCCTCTTTCCATCGAGGAATGTATGCAGGATGACCTCCTCTGCTCCACCCTCCGGACCCTGGCCGAGAAGCGGCGGGAAAGGTCCCTTACCCGGTCTCAGGAAAAAGAAATCTACCGGTAAGGGAAATCTCCACCGCTTCCGCGAAGCGGAGATAAAAGAGAAAGCAGCGGATCGGTTTACCGGTAAAACCCTTGAGGGCATAGGCGTAGAGCTCGAGCTGGTCGGCATACTCTTCGGGCTTCATGAGCTTATCGCTCTTATAGTCGACGATAAAGGCGGTTTCCCCCGTTTCGAAAAAGAGGTCCGCTCTGCCGTTTATAAGAACTTGACCCTCCGGCGTGCCGTGGGATACCAGAAAGTCGAACTCCGGCTCGATCCGCTCCGCTTCCCCGGCGAGGGTGCCTAAATCCGACACCAGGAATACCTCGGCCAGGGCTTCCGCATCGGCGGCGACCGTCTCCCGGGATGGGTCGGCGAACCTGGACAGCAGCCCGGTCGGTATGATACTTCGGGAATACGAGCCCCGTATACGCTGCTCCAGGACGAAGTGGACCAGATCGCCGAAGCTCCTGATCCGCTTGTCCGTATCCAGGTAGGGGTCGGCCTGCAGGGACGGTGCCCGCACTGCGGGCCGGGCGGCCTCGTATACGGGCCGGGCACGAGCTTCTCCGGCCGCCTCCGACGCATTGAACACCGTTTTACGGGTGGGGAAGGTGACCTCTCCGGCGGCGGCATAGACCCGTTTTGCCTTAGGTACCGAAAGACTCCGAGGTTTGACGGTGGACCTCCAGGCCTCCTCCTCGGTTACATCGTCGAGGGGAGTTACCAGATCGGAAAGTTCTTCCTCGTCGAAAGCGGAATAGATCAGGTCCAAAAAGCTCTTATCCTCTTTCACGTTCCTCGAAAAGTCTCTGCACCCGGTAATGTAGAGGTGCGCCTCCGCCCGGGTACAGGCGACGTAAAGGAGACGCTTGAGCTCGGCGAGATCCTTTTTTTTACTCTCCTCAGTCGAGAGCGAATAAAAATAATTCCGCTTCGACGATTCCTCTCCCGTCTTGAGGGTCAGCCCGTATTCCGGCGATATGTGATAGGGAAGGGATTCACCGGCAGCCCCCCGGTTTCCGGAGTTGGCGACGATGACGATAGGAAACTCGAGCCCCTTGGATTTATGGACGGTCATGATCCTGACACCCCCGCTTCCTTCGGTAAGAATGTCGAGCTCTTCGAGCTTCCGAAACTTCCCCAGGTTTTCCTCGAGCAAGGTTAGGAACACCGAAAGAGGGTCGCCCCGGTCGTCCGCCGATTCGGCGAGACGGTACAGGTAGTCGAAGTACTCCAAGTACCCGTGATATGAAGAACGGCTCAACAGGAGGTAACGGTAGCCGAAGCGGTACCAGAGTTCCGCGATGACCGCCGAAAGCGGGTCCCGGTCCGCCCGGTCCCGGACCCATCGATACATCTCGCCTCCGGCGATGTATTTTTCCCGGTCCTCCTCGGGAAGGAGCGCGGGATCGGTCTCGAAGGGAGGGTCCTCCGACAGGAGGATTTCGGCGATCCCCGGATCGGAGAGGTTCACGAAGGGGGAGCGGAGGAGTCCGGTGTAAGCAAAGCGGTCTTCCGGATAGACCGCGAGGCGCAGGACGGTATAGAGATCGTTCACGGGTGCCTCGAGGAAGAGGGTCCGCACGTTCTCGGTGTGATAAGGAATTCCCCTCCTGCGGAGCATCCGTTCATATTTGACCTGGTTCGAGGAGGACCTGAGAAGTACGGCGAAGTCCGAATACTCCGCGGCGCGGGGCCCTTCCTTTTCGGGGATGACCAGCTTCTTCGACTCGACGGCATCATGTATGAGCTTCGCTATGTGATAGGCTTCAGCATCGTCATTGCCGAGGAGGGGCACTTCCGATCCATTCTCCCCGGTCTTTTCCTTGACCAGGATACTGATCTCCGGACCGCTTCCACCTCCGGAGGAAGCGGGGGGCCGGGGATCGAGGCGGGTGAAATCTGCCTCGAAGGGTTCCCCCTCGTTCCGCATGATCCTCTCGAAGAGGCGGTTAAAAAAGGTGATGAGCCCCGGGTCGCTCCGGTAATTGGTGGCGAGCTCGAGGAATTTCCCGCCGGCCCCCGCGAGCTCGTCTTTGAGCCCCTTGAAGACGCTTACGTCGGCGCCCCGGAAGAGGTAGATGGACTGCTTCTCGTCCCCCACAAAAAAGAGTTTGTCCCGGGCAAGGTCGCCGGTCCCCGGATCGTCCGCCGCGGAGTCTTCCCGTTCGGCAAGGTAGTAGAGCAGCCGCTTTTGCAATAGGTTGTTGTCCTGGAACTCGTCGATCATAATGTACCTGAACTGCGTTTTGTAGTAAGACCTCACCTCGGGATTGCGCTTGAGCACCTCTAAAGCCATCTCCTGGACATCGGTGAAGTTGACGATCCCTAATCGACGCTTTTCTTCGAGATAGTCGAGCTGAAAACGATGAAACAGGCGAAAGAGCTCCTCGGTATGCGGCCAGTCGCTGAGAAGCGGGGGGATCTCCGCGATCCTCGTCCGATAGAGCTCGTACTCCTCCTTTGACTCCCGAAGCATGACACCCGCTGACTTGGCGGTCCGGGTGCTCGGCTTCGTATATTTGAGCTCCGCCGCATGCAGTGCGAGCTCTTCTAACTTCCCGGCGTCGTTTTGTCCTTCAATGAGGAGCGCCGAAAGATCGGGAAGGAGAGCGATCTTGTTTTGAAGATCGGTAACCGTTTTGAGATTCTCCGCATCGAGCCCCGCTATTCGCGTTAATAGTTCATCCAGTTTCTCCACGGCCTCTTCGAGAAGCTTCTCGAGGATCTCCCGCTGTCTCTCGGCCGTTTTCGGAAGGTCTTTGATCCCGGCCAGGGAGAAATACCCCTCGGCGAGCCCCGGAAGCATGCTCTTCCACACGGTTTCGAACCCGTTGGTCCCTATGAAACGCCGCAGGGCGTGGTTACCCTGATGCTCGAGGAGAAAGGCGAGGCCCATCCGCTCCGCGAGCTTCTGAAGAACCGGGGGGTCCAAGGTGTAATTGGGCTGAATTCCGAAGAGGTGGGTCCCGCCGCGGACTATCTGGGTACAGAAGCTGTCGATGGTCGAGATCTGGGCGTCCTTGAAACGTGCCAGGGCCGCTGCGACGGCGGGTTCGTTCCGCTCTGCCGAGAGGAGTGAATAAATCCTCCGGTGCATCTCCGCGGCGGCCTTCCGGGTGAAGGTAAGGGTAAGGATCCCGTCGACCTCGGCGCGTCCCGTACGGATCAGCTCCACGAAGCGGCGCGCCAAGACGGTGGTCTTTCCCGAGCCGGCGCCGGCGGCGACGATCGCATTACCGGTACACTCTACGGCCCGCCGCTGCTCGTCACTTATCCTCATTCCCTCTCCTCGAGCGGATAGTGTACCTCTCCCTGCAGACCGTTCTGAAATCGCATCCCCCGCAGCGGACACCCGCCTCGTCGCGGTGGAGGGTAAAATCCCCCGATTCGATCCGCTTCAGCATCCCCTCGATCCACTCCATGATCTCCCCGATAATCCCCTCCATCTCCTCGCGGGTAATGTACTTCCCATCCTTTTCGGTGAGGATGGGAACGTACTTTCCGTCTTTGAGTCCGGCGTAATAGGCCTCGATTACCTCGAAGCCCCCCGCCTCGGCAAGCTTGACGTAAAGGGGAAGCTGAAGTGACCGCGCCCCGGAGACACCGCGGACGTCACCGACCCCAATGGTGCACCTGCTCTTGTAGTCGAGTATCAGGTGTCCCCGGTTCGAAGCGGAAATCCGGTCGATTCTCCCCTCGAGGATCACCGGATGTCCCGCGCAGGCGGCGCTCAGCGGTTCCTCCGCCCGATACTCCAGCGCCACTATCCGGTAGCCGGCGAAGTGTTTTGCCTCGAGTTCCAGCAAGGCGGTGATGTAGGCGTAGGAACGGTCCATGGTCTCGGTCCACGCCGGCTCGAGGAATTGGGGCCGCTTCCGTGCATAAGAGGCGAAGACCTCGGGAATTACCTCCTCGAGAATATTCCGATACGCCGTGATTCCGGCCGGGTCGAAGCGGCCCCCCTCCGCCTTGATCCGCTCGAAGAGCCGCTGGAGCACCCTGTGAAACAGGGTTCCCGCCGTCCGCGGATCCGCGGCGAGCTCGGCCGTCTCCGGTTCCTCGAGGCCCAATCCGTACCGGAGTAAAAAGCGGTAGGGGCAGTCCAAGAACTCTTCCGCCGATGTGGACGAAACCACGAAACGGCCTTGGGACAGCAGCCGGGGAATGATCCTCCCGAGAAGATCCCCGGATACGGGGGTATCGGTAAAATCGTTCCCGGCTGCGCGAAGGACGGTTTGCTCGGCCCGGGTGAAACCTTTCGCTTGTATAGGGAGGACCAGGGAAAGTGATCCCGTCTCGCCGTTCCACAATTCGTACTCGTCCTCGAAGAAATCGCTCCACCCCGGTACGGCCGCCCGGCCGGCGGGAACCGGTGCCTCACCGTCGGAGGTGAACAACCGTTCCGGAACCAGTTCCGCTCCGGCCGGGGTGACCATGGAGGCCGTCAGGACGACCCTTTCTCCCGACCGAAGGTAAGCGTCCGCGAACCGGTCCGTCAGATCGAGATCCTCCAGGCCGAAGAGGTCCATCTTGTGCTGAGAATGAAAAGGGTACTTCCGGACCAGTACCTGCGTCGATCGTACATTGACCCCGGCTATAAAGTGGACCTTGGGTGCCGCCCCCGCCGAAACCCGGTAGTCATAGACCGGTATTCCTTCACCGGGGGTTGGAAGCACATAGAGGCGATCCTCGATAGTCTGCATAAAGAACTGAAAGGGGCGAATCCCGGAGGAGCCGGCAATTTCGGAAGCCTCTAGGTCCAGCTCTTCCAAGACCTCGAGGGCCAATTGAAAAATCTTCCTCTCCTCCTCGGCCCATGCCCCCCGGGAGAAAAAGAGTTCCGAGAAACTTTCGATCCCTTCGATGAGCCGGCGAAAGCTCGAAGCTCCGGTTATCCCGGCACAGTGTGTCCTCAAGCTCCGGTAATATTCGAGAAGCCTTCGATTTCCCGCCTTGGAGATCTCTTCCTCCCACCTGTCCCGCGGTTTACCCGCCGAGCGGTAATTCCTGAGTCCGTAATTCTCTATTCCGAACCGGACGAGTTCCCGGTTGATCCCCGGGTCCCGCCAGGGCAGGGAACGGTTCAGGAGGACCCTTCCCAAGGCCGCCGGGCTGAAGCCCGACTCGTTGCACTCCCGGATCTGCTCGAAAAGTCGGACCGGCATGTATTCGCACAGGGGACGCCCCTTTTTGAACTCCAGAGGTATCCCGCAGAGCCGGGCGAGGGTCTTGAGTCCGCTTTCGAGGGAATCGTCGGCCAAGGTTATCCAGATCTCGTGGGGCTCGGCCTCCCGGTTATGAAGGATCCGCATAACCCGGTTGATAAGGTATTTCGTCTCGATCCGGGAGTTCTCGAAGACCGTACTCTCACACCGGGACAGTTCGGCCTCCGGGTCCGTAAAACCCGGGGTCACAAAAACGACTCCGCCGCTTTCTTCGAGATCCTTTTCGAACTCGCCGAAATCCTCGAGGAGCTCCGGGAAAAAGAGGACCGCCCTGACCCCGCTCTCCACGAAGGACAACGGCTCATACCGGGGCTCGAACATCCCGTTAGCGTCGAGGAACTTCCTATAGGCATCGTAGAGGGAGGCGAGTTCCCCCGATTCGTCGGCCCCCGTTTCCACCGCGCTCTTCAGCGCGGGGAGATTCTTAGACAGGAACTGCTGCAACGCGGGAGAATTATCGGCGTATTCGGGATCTATGAATCCGGGAAGGAGGGTACGTTCGGACACATTACGGCTCAAGTAGGTATATGCAAAGACATTCCGGGCGAAAGAGTCGACCGGCCTCT
>JBKHAJ010000159.1:0-8253 GCA_046542935.1 Spirochaetia bacterium
CCGTTCCATCGCCATGAGCCATGCCAGTCCGGTGTCTTCCGCATCCGCGGGACGCAGAACGGTCAGTCCGGGAATGACCCTAAGCGCGGCCATGTGCTCGATCGGCTGGTGGGTGGGACCGTCCTCGCCCACGTAGATCGAATCGTGGGTAAAGACGTAGGTCACCGGAAGCTTCATAAGTGAAGCAAGGCGGATCGCCGGACGCATGTAGTCGGCGAATACCAGGAAGGTTGCGCAGAAGGGCCGGAGCCCCCCGTGCAGTGCGATACCGTTGGTGACGCCCCCCATGGCGTGCTCCCGCACCCCGAAATGGAGGTTCCTTCCTGTCCGCTCGAAGGCGTTGAAGTCCCCCTTTCCGGACATGGCGGTCTTGTTCGACGGGGCCAGATCGGCGGAGCCGCCGACCAGATTCCCCACACCGTCGGCAACGGCCTGGAGCACTTTGCCGCTCGCCGCCCTGGTGGCAATCTTATCACCCACTTTGAACTCGGGAAGCTCGATCAGATCGTGGTACGATTTTTTTTCCTCCAGGTATGATTCGAGCTCCCTCTTCAGCTCCGGATTGTCCTTACCCCAGGCTTCGTAGGCCGCTGTCCAGTCCCGGTAGGCGCTCTTCCAACCGCTCATCTTCTCCCGAAAGTACTCCTTGGAGCCGTCCTGAATAAAAAAATCTTCGTTCTCGGGGATGCCGAGCTTCTTCCGGGTGTTCCTGATCTCCTCCTCCCCCAAGGGGGCCCCGTGGGTCTCGTGGAAGCCCTCCATACTGAAAGCGCCCTTCCCGATGATGGAGTTGATCATGATAAGACTCGGACGGGAATTCTCCGCCTTGGCCTTCTCCACGGCCTCTTTGAGTCCCTCCATGTCGTAGGCATCCACCGCCTGGGTGTGCCACTTATAGGACTTGAAGCGTTCGATTACATCCTCCGAGAAGGCGAGATCGGTTGATCCCTCGATAGTAATCTTGTTCGAATCGTAGAAAACGATAAACTTATCCAGCCCCAGGTGGCCGGCCAGGGAAGCCGCCTCGGAAGTGACTCCCTCCATAAGGCAGCCGTCGCCGGCGAGGGTATAGGTGTAATGATCTATTATTGTATGCTTTTCGGTGTTAAAGCGCGCGGCGAGCATCTCTTCCGCTATGGCCATCCCAACGGCATTGGAAAAACCCGCTCCCAAGGGACCGGTGGTGGTTTCGACCCCGTCCAAGTACCCGTACTCGGGATGTCCGGGGGTCTTCGAACCGAACTGACGGAAGTTTTTGAGGTCGTCGAGTGTTACGTCGTAGCCGCTCAAGTGGAGCAGGGAGTAGAGAAACATCGATCCGTGCCCGGCGCTCAAGACGAACCTGTCCCGGTTCAGCCACCTGGGCTCTTCGGGATAGTGTTTCAAGACCTCCGCGAAGAGCACGGCTCCCATCTCGGCGCATCCCATAGGAAGCCCGGGATGGCCGGAATTAGCCTTCTGCACCCCGTCCATGGACAAGGCGCGTACCGATGTAGCTATTGCTTTTAATGCTTTTATATTCATAGTAGATCCTCCAGGTATGATTGAGGAATCTTATCCTATTTTTCGGTTAGTTAAAAGAGCTTTCGCGCCGTCGGCCCCCAGGACCGCCGTGCACCGGACCTTTCATACCCCTTTCTTGATGTTTCCCCCGCAGTATACTACATTATTATCGGAGGCTTTATGGTTCATTTACCGATTAATGCCCGGATCGGGACGATCGCCCTCGATCCCTCGAAGATCATCTGCCTCGGCCTCAACTACAGGGACCACATATCCGAGAGCGTGACCGCCAAAGCCGCGGGAACCTCCGAGGTACCGGAGGAACCGATCCTCTTCCCCAAAACCCCGAACGCCCTTATAGGACCTCGGGAGCCTATAATCATCCCCGCCTTCCTCGACCGGTACGGTTTCGACGAACCCCGCACCGATTACGAAGCCGAGCTCGCCGTCATTATCGGAAGGAAATGTAAGAACGTTCCTGAGGAAAATGCCCTCGAAATGGTCTACGGCTACACCTGTTTTAACGACGTCAGTCAGCGTAATCTTCAGACCTCGGACAAATCGGGGTGGTTCCGAGGCAAGTCCTTAGACACCTTCGCCCCGATCGGTCCGGCGGTTACCCTCGCCGAGGACATGGCTGACCCGCAGAACCTCCGCATCCAATGCCGGAAGAACGGTAAAACGGTTCAGGATTCGAATACCCGGCTCATGATCTTCTCGATTCCCGAAATCATAGCCTTTGTGTCGATGAACTTTACTTTGAATCAGGGAGACATAATCGCTACCGGTACCCCCGCGGGGGTAGGCCCCCTCGCCGCAGGAGACGAAATCGAGGTGGAAATCGAATCAATCGGGGTGCTCACCAACCCGGTCACACAAGAATAGCTCCCTCGGGCCCCCCGGGGTATCCCCGGTATGCGGCGGCCTGATTTGCCGGTTTTTGTCCCCACGATCGGGGGCACTCTCTACGCCTTCCAGAGGTTGCCCCCCCTCCGGGACCGCCTTCCCCGCGTCAAGAAGAGGAACGAGACAGCCACGAACAATACATAGATCAGAAAGATCGCCGCGGTCAGCCAATAATAGAAGGGATTGTTGTCCCTGAAGGCGTAAGCGGGAAAGTCCACCATCAAGATATAAGGAATTGCCATAATGAACATGATCCCCGCGGCGGGGATGTAATCCGCCGAGGCAGGGGTTTGGAACTCCGGATCCACCACCCTGAGGAGAGTGAGTCCCGAAGGAAGGGTCCCCGTAAGGGCTCCGTAGATGAGGATGACCCGTTCGAATTTGTAGTTCAGCAGTAACCGCGAGCCGATCCATAAGAGAAGGAGAATAGTCAATCCGCCGCTCACAACCCCCATAATGAGAATAGGCGCCCAGTACCGGGCGACCATCTGCACCGAGATCGCCCCGATGGATGCGGCGACCATGAAGTCCACCGAAAAACCGGCGGTACGGGTGAGAGTCCCGTTCTCCAGGATATGGTCCACCTTGATCAGATGGAGGAACCGCTTCGCAATGACTCCGAACAGGGTTGCGAAAATGAAAGAGATACCCCAGAAACTTTCGGCAAGACTCATGCCGAGGGGACCCGCGAAGCCAAGGAGAAAGGTAAGCAGGGTCAAGAAGAGATAGGCGACCAGATATACTATGAGTATTATCGCCAGATTGAATGAGAAAGTCTCTATCGCCTCGCTCTGGGTGGTCAGGTGTGCTCCGACGGGAAAACTCTCGTGTTTCTTGTACAGCCCGCTCCGGTTCTCGATGCTCTGCAGATCGACGTTTCGAAATCGGTGGACCCATCCCTTGCGCACCGCCAGATTGATCAACAGCACCCCTCCGAAGATGGCCCAGAAGAAACCCACCGCGGCAAAGGTAAGCCCCACCGAACCGGCACCCTCGAAGCCGAAGGCCGGGGCCGAGCCGATGGCAAAGGCCTGCCCCGGACCCAGGGCGAATCCCAGAGGGACGAAGAAGCCGAAAGTCGGGAAGAGGTTCGGCATAAAGGTCTTGATCAATAAAAGTGTTATCGAGAGGCCGATAATTCCCTGAAGGACATAAACCGATAGGATCGTCACCGAGGTAGAGAAGGCGACACCCTTTTTGACCGATCTCCGCTCCCCCCCCCTGAGGCTTATGGCGACGAAGGAGATATTCAGGAGATGGTAGACCAGGTTCTCCAGAAAGCTCGTATCCATTCCCAGCCGGGGCGCCGCGAAGGTGTAGAAGAGGAGCAGCAGGATGCCCCCGGTTATGGAGTTAGGTATTAAAAACTTTTGAAAGAATTTGAACTTTGCCCTGAGAAAGGTTCCCAGAACAAGCGCCAGGGAGATGATCCCCAGCTGCACGAAAATCAGCCAATCGAAGTTCATAACCAGCTAAGTATAATCGGTAGCGGGAGAAAATCAACAGATACTAGAAAAGATTGAAGACTTTTCCTATGAAAAACACGTAGAAAAGGAGTAAAAGCCCCCCGATCCAGGGATTGACCCGTCTATCCATGGTGACGACCAAAAAGAGGACGCCCACTCCCACCGAGACGGGAGCCGCGAAAGCAAGAATGTTAGGGGGAATACTCAAGGTCCCGATCAGACCGGGGATGCCCATTACCGCGAAGGAATTGAAGATGTTCGACCCGATGATATTCCCCACGGCGATCTCCGGTTTTCCCCGCCGCGCCGCGTTCACCGAGACCACCAACTCGGGAAGGGAGGTACCCAAGGCCACCGCGGTCAGGGCAATCACCTCGCTCCCGATTCCCGCAACTTCGGAGACGGCGATAACCGCCTCGACGGTGTACCGAGCGCCCAAATATATGAAAACCGGGCTTATAAAGAGCCCCAGCCAGTGGAATACCCGTGGCCGGACCTTCTCCGCCTCGGCGGTAAGGTCCCTGGACTTCAAGGAATTTATCACGTAGATGCCGAGACCGGCGAGCACGATAAGCGCCTCCGGGCGGGAAAACCTCCCATCCAAAATCATGAAGAAGATCAGGAAGGCGGAGCCGAGCATAAAAGGAAGATCGATCCGCATCAGGTCGTAGCGGACCAGGAAATCCTTTCCCACCAGGGCTGCTATCCCTAAGACGAGGCAGATGTTCGTCACGTTCGAACCTAAGACGTTCCCCACCACGATCTCCGACGAGCCCTCGGTTACGGCCACGATAGACGAGGCAAGCTCGGGAAGGGAGGTACCTACCGCAACGATGACAACCCCGATTATGAAGGCGGGGAGCCCGAAGTAGAGTCCTATCGATTCGGAGGAGGTGATAAAAAAGTCGGAGCTCTTCACCAGGACAGCAAGACTCACTAAGAAAACGAGGAGCCACAGTGCAAGGCTCATGTTAGAACCGCCAGGTGAGACCTAGGGAAATGTATAACTTGTTCCCGCCGAAGGGCCTCGACGTTCCGTCGAAATCGAAGTATATAGGGGCGGTCAGGGTCAGCTCCAGCTCATCGGTGGGAGCGTAGGAAACGACGATCCCCCCGCCGAAGGCGTTGGTATCGATGCTGTACATCGCCGCGATCGTAGGTATCAGCTGGTACTCGAAGAGGGGAAGATTGACCGCCAAGGCGAGGACCCGGCTCAAGGTCGGCTGGACGTACCGGGACGGATCGCCGCCTATGATCCACCCGTCCATGTACTCGAAGAGGACCGAAAGGCCGAACCCGAACTCGTAGCTCGCCCCGAGGGTGTATTCCAGAAAGTTCCCCTGGATTGTGGTTGTTTCATAAAGGGTATCTTCACCTTCATTCACCAGAGTCGTTTCGAAATAATCATCCCGGATAAAGGCCTTGTTGAAGGTCCAAGCGGCGTCACCCCAGAAGCGGAAGGCTTGAACGCTGCTCGCCATATTGAGGCCCACCGCATGGATCTTGTTGTACTCCGGGACCAGGGTTGTGGTATAGGTTCCGTCGCTCTTCTCAACCGTGCTCGTGGAAAAAAGGGTATCATCGTCCCAGCCGTAGTAGTAGAGGAGCGAGAAATCGATACCCCCGGCGGTCCCGCCGAATTCACCGGACAGGGAAACCTGATCGAAGTTGAAAGGCGGCCGCACCCGCTTGTCGTAGGGGACTTCGGAAGCCTCCGCCCCGTCCACGGTGTATCCGGTGTACTCGGTATTGTCCTGGGTCTGTCCCGGGGGATTGGGGACGTAGTGCCCCGGAAACAGGGGCGAAATCGTGTCGGGAAATACCATGTCGTGGGCGATCGGGGATACGGTCAGCTTGGTATAGAAGTTGGAAAAAAAGAAGTTCGCCTGGATCATATCCGCGTTGGTCCCTGTCACGAGCCCCACCGAACTTATGAGCTCCACTAAGCTGCCCTGATTGAAAAAGTTCGTATTAGAGAAGAACTCCCCCATCCCCGGGAGGTAGGAGAAGCGTCCCACCTGGACCAGCGCGAAATCAGCGGGTATCAAGGTAAGTCTGAATTCGTCCACCGAGAAGGTAAAGCTGTTCTCCCGGTTATTCCATCTGATATCGGCCAATACGCTGAAGTCGAAGAGTTCCGAGCTCGCCGCGAAACGGGGGGACAGGCCGGTGGTAAAATCGATTTCCGAGGAATCGATATCGTCGAGGTCGAATATCATGCCCACGTTCGCGCGGGCCGACCCTCCGAAGAAGACTTCGGCGGATACCGGTGCCGCGAAACAGACACAAGCGGTTATACACAGGAGAATTGTTCGTCGCATACTTAAGGGCTCCGTGAATCGGTTTGGCCCAAGTATAATGGAGATAATTAAGGTATGTCAAACACCAATGCCGTTCGAGGCTCGGCCGGGCCAACGCCCGGCCGGACCAGCTTAAAGGCGGCCCTTGTTGTACACGGTTCCCGGAATCGAGTTCGGAGTGTCGATCGATTCGAAGTAGAGAACGGTAGATGTGTCCCGCGCGAGATTCTCCATGGTGCATTCCTCGGGGAAGAGGTCTCCGTCTAACTCCTGGGTCTCGTTGACCCGGTACCGTTTGACCAGATCATTTCCTTTGAGATAGTCGATTCCCAGAAGCAGACCGCTTGCCTTACCGACGTAGTAGATCTTTTCACTATACTCCGCGCCCCTGTTTTTGGGCTTCGCTTGGACCGAGAAGACCTCCCTGTCGAGAATCGTCTCGGCGGGGAGATAATCGAGGTCATAGTCCGCGGGCGATACGTCGGAGAGATCCTCGGTGGTAAAATCACTGTCGAAGAGCTCCTGTCCGGCGCCGGAGCCGCCGGAGAGGCGCCGAACGCCCCGGGAGGTCTTGACCCATTGGTCCGCCCGGCCGTCGGGATACATGTAGCTCAAGAACTTGAGATTCCTCAGGAACGCCGGCGAAATAACCTGGGCGAGGGACTTTACGGTACCGTCCGATTCCTCGGTGTAGTAGATTTCGAGGGTCCGGTCCTTTGAGCCCCGCCCGGTATGAATTTTCATATCGATCTCGATAATCGAGTTTGACGCATTTCCGATTACATTGACCCCCCCTAAGACTTCTTCGGGAGTCTGCGCAAAGGCGTTTCCACCGGCGATGAGCATAACCGTTATCACTATCAGAGAAATTTTTGTCCTTTTCATAGTACTAAATATACCGCCGTTTACCCGGAAATTCAAACGCGGGGACAGGCATCAATACCGAATCTTGTCCTCTAACTGCTCCCACTCGGAAAAGGGGACCAGGCAGGCGTTCCGATGGAGCTGCACCGTCTCCACCTGGAGTTTTTCCGCCGTTCCCCGGAAGACCTTGTAGATGTATTCGTCGTCGAAGCCGATCTTCGCGGCGTCCTCTTTAGTGCAGCCGTAGTACATTTTCCGCATCTTCGCCCAGTGGACGGCGGCAAAGCACATCGGGCAGGGCTCGCAGGAGGTATAGATGACACAGTCGCTCAAGTCGAAGCTGTTCACCTTTTGAGAGGCCTCCCGGATGGCCAGCATTTCGGCGTGGGCGGTGGGATCGTTGGTGGAGAGCACCATATTGTGTCCCCTGCCGATGATCTTCCCGTTTCGGACCACCACCGCCCCGAAGGGCCCCCCGTGGAGGTGTTCGAGTCCGTTCCGTGCCTCTTCCACCGCGGCTTCCATAAACTCGAGATGTTTCCGTTCGCTATCGCTGTTCATGACAGTAATTCTAATAGAGGGACGCGAACTTTGCCAGCACGAAGGATATAAAGATGAAAAGCCCCGCCGGTCGGGCGGGGCGGAGTGTGTCGATAATTGCAGTTGTGCTCAACCCCTCGAAGGGCTTACACCTTCGAGCGTTCCTCGTACTTGGTGTGGAGCAGGTGGTGCGACTTGCGGCCGAGGGGCTCCTTGAGAAACTCCTCGTAGATCTGAGTTACCTCGGGGTTCTCGTGGGACTTCCGCATCTTTTTGCCTTCGTCCTCTTTGTAGATCGCCTCGATTCTCTTCTTCCTGACCTCGTCGGTGGTAAACCTGGGCTGCCCGCCTCCGCCTATACATCCGCCGGGACAGGTCATCACTTCGACGAAGTGATAGCTCACCTCCCCCGCCTTGAGAGCGTCGAGTATCTTGGCGGCATTGCTCAGGCCGTGGGCGACGGCCACCTTGGCCTCCACCCCGTCTAGGAAGCTCCAAGCGGGAAGGGGCTTTTCGATGACCACCGAGGCCTCTTTGATCCCCTTGAGCCCGGCAACCGGGGTCACGTGGAGATTTTCCATGGGAAGCTCCCGTCCGGTGACGATCTCGTAGGCGGTCCTCAGGGCCGCTTCCATGACTCCTCCGGTCACCCCGAACATATCTGCTGCTCCTGT
>JBKHAJ010000160.1:0-8184 GCA_046542935.1 Spirochaetia bacterium
GAGGACCCGGGGGATTCCCCCGATGTCGCCTAAGTCGAGCTTGTTGTACCGGTACTTAGCACACCCGGCGGTGAGTATGACGGTATCCTCGGGGAGCTTTTCAGCGACCTCGGTAAAGTAGCTTCGGCTGTTCTGCCGACCGTCGCATCCCGCCATGACGACGAACTTCTTGATGGCCCCGGATTTGATTGCCTCCACAACGGCCCCGGCGAGCTTTTCCACCTGAGCGTGAGCAAAACCTCCGGGGATACTCCCGGTCTCGATCTCGATCGGGGCGGGGCAGCTCTTGGCCCGGTCGATGACGGCGGAAAAATCCTTAGCCCCTCCGGCATTCCGGTCGGGAATGTGAGCCACCCCGGGATACCCGGCCGCGCCGGTAGTAAAGATCCGGTCTTTATAGGAATCCTTGACCGGGGTAATGCAGTTGGTGGTCATTACGATCGGTCCGTTAAAGCTCTCGAACTCCTTGTTCTGCTTCCACCAGGAGTTGCCGTAGTTTCCGACGAAGTGATCGTACTTCTTGAAGGCGGGATAGTAGTGGGCGGGAAGCATTTCACCGTGGGTGTAGACGTCCACTCCGCTCCCCTCGGTCTGTTTCAGGAGCTCCTCCAGATCCTTGAGATCATGGCCCGACACCAGGATACCCGGGTTATCTCTTACCCCCAGGTTGACGTTAGAAATTTCAGGATCTCCATACGCCCCGGTATTCGCGGCATCCAAAAGCGCCATTGTTTTGACGGCCGTGTCGCCGGTCTCCAAGACCAGTCCCGTCAGCTCGTCGGCGTTCAAGCTTCGGGTTGTCGCATCGAGGGCGCGGACCGTAAAATCGATAATATCCTTATTCCGCCTGCCCAAAACCATTGCATGATGAGCGTAGGCGGCGAGTCCCTTGATACCGTAGATAATGAGCTCCCGAAGGCTTCGGATGTCCTCGTTTTCGGTAGCGAGGACGCCGACATCCCCGGCTTTTTTCTTCATATCACCTTCCGAAGAGGGTGTCCATACCGCCGCTTCGGGAAGCTCGATCCCCGGGGAACCGGCGTTTTCCCACTGTTTTTTAAGAGCCTCCCGGAGCTCGAGTCCTTCCTTTACCTTTTCGTAGATCGCTTCTTCGTCGAAATTACCGTTGGTAATCGTTACGAAGAGGGCGGACATGATGTAATCCTCGGTCCGGTCGTCCACCTCCTTCGCCAGGCGGGCCGCGTAAGCGGAGACGCCCTTGACGACATAGACGAGCAGGTCCATGGCGTTGGACGTCTCCGCGTCTTTACCGCACACTCCGGCAACCGTGCATCCCGTATTCTTTGCGGCTTCCTGACATTGATAGCAAAACATATTCATGTATTCTTCCTCCTGCTTATGTTTGAGCTAAGGATATGGTAATAACTTTATTTTTTCTGTAACATATGTTACGTCATGGACATAAAACACCTGCTCAAAGCCTGCGGCATGTTCAAAAACGACACTGAGGCGGAATCCTGCCTCCGGCTCTTCGATTCACTCAAGTATTCAGTCAAGAAATACCACCGGGGAGCCATCGTCATGTTCCGGGGGGACCTCTACGAACACCTCTTTATACTCGCCGAAGGAACCCTCTCCGCGGAAATGGAGGATTTAAAGGGGCGGGTCCTCAAGGTTGAGACCCTGAAAGCCCCGGATAAAATCGCCCCGGGTATCCTCTTCGCCGAGGACAATCATCTTCCGGTAACACTGAAGACGGTAACCGAAACGACCATCCTGAGTCTTCCCAAAGAATCGGTATTCGCGATCTGCAGAGAAAACCGGTATTTCCTCCTGAGCCTCCTCAGGGACGCGGGAAACAAGATCGTTTTTCTCGCCGAGAAGATGCGGCTGATCAAATTTTCATCCATCCGGGAAAAAATTGCTTCGTACCTTCTCGACCAGGCCGAGCGGCAGGGTTCGAATATGGTTGAGTTAAAGATATCGAAAGAGACTATGTCCGAGCTCTTCGGCGTAGCCCGCCCCTCCCTTTCACGGGTTTTCTCGGAGATGACCGACGAGGGTATCCTCCGGCAGGAGGGGCGAAGCGTCTACATATTGGACCGGCAGGAGCTCGAGCTCCTGCTCGAAGAGTAGCCGGGCGAAACAGGTCCGGCGGATCCGCCCGTATTCGAAATCTCTTCTATACCCACTCCTCGGCGAGGACATCCCCCTCTACCGAGACGACGATCTTCTTGATCGGAACCTTGCGGGAGGCCTTTTCGGCGGCGTTCTTCGCAATCATCAACAGCCCGCTGCAGCAGGGGACCTCCATCACGAGTACGGTCAAGGTGTTGATCCCGGTCTCGTCGATAAGGGCGATCAATTTTTCTTCGTACGATTCCCTTCGCGCGTCCAGCTTGGGACAGGCGATTCCGAGCTTTTTCCCCTTCAGGAAGCGGGAGTGGAAATTGCCGGCGCTGAATGCGCTGCAGTCGGAAGCGAGCAGGAAGTCGGATCCCGCGTACTGGGCCGACCTCGGGTTCAGCAGGTGCATCTGCACCGGCCAGTGTGATAGCTGCGAGGGCTGTTCGGCCGCGGTGCCGCTTCCGTTACCCCCGTTGCCGCCGTTCTCTTCGGCGGCTGTCTCGAAGATTTTCGGCGGGCTGCCCGGACAGCCGCCGGTGCAGCCCCCGGCGGAACCGCTCCGGTACTCGTCGGCATCATAGCCGTGAGCGGCGAGGTACTCCAGAGCCTGGTTGTAGTAGCCCGTCTCGCCGTGGTCCTTCAAATGGGACAGATGGGCCCGGCTGACTCCCTCGCCCTGAGTTACCACGTTAGCCATCACCTTGTTCTCGTCGTAGGGCTCCGCCTCCCTCCGATCCACGGTGATGGCCCCTTCCGGACACTCGCCGATACAGGCGCCTAAACCGTCGCAGTAGAGATCTCCGACCAGCCGTGCTTTTCCGTCTATCATCTGAAGCGCCCCCTCCGGACACCCGGTCACGCAGAGCCCGCATCCGGTGCACTTATCTTCGTTTATGGTGATAATATCCCGTTCCATTCGTTTCCTCCTGATAGTATGTCTACCAAGATAGTAATCAAAAAGAGTAAATCGATCTGTAACATGTGTTACGCAGTGCCCCCGATCGTGGGGACACTAACCTACCATTTTTGCCGCGGCATCGATGTCTTTGAGACCGCTACCGGTTACGAGGAGCACAGCCGCCGCGTCCGAGGGAAGCTCTCCTGAAATCTTCCGAAAACCGGCGTAGGAAGCCGCTCCGGCGGGCTCGGCGAAGAGGCCGCTGTACCGGGCAAGACGGTGCTGGGCCTCGAGGATCTCGTAGTCGGTCACGGTGACTGAGCGGCCGCCGTACATTTTGAGGTTGAACAGCGCGGGATATCCCCCTCGGGGGACGTCCACGGAAATGCTGTCGGCTAAGGTGTCCGAGGGGACCGGGGGGGTAAAATCCCCCGCCCTGAAAGCCCTGGTGATCGCGCTGCTGCCCTCAGCCTGAACGGCAACCACTGTGGGCACCGCGGCGGCAAAGCCCTGATCGACTAAGTCCCTGAATCCCTTATAGACACCCGACAGGATGACCCCGTCTCCGGTGGGGACAAAGACGTAGTCGGGCACCGTACCGAGCTCGTGGAATATCTCGATACTCACGCTCTTCTTTCCCTCGATGGTCAGGGGATTGTAGGCGGTATTACGGCACAGCGTTTCGGGATCTCCGGAAGACTCGAGGGCTAAGTCGAACGCCTTGTCGTAGGTCCCGTCGACTAAGACGACATCGGCTCCGTATTGAAGGGCCTGGATCCGCTTCGCCGCCGGCGCCGATCGGGGGATGTAGATCCTGACCCCTATTCCCGCGGCGGCCCCGACCCCCGCCATCGAGGAGGCGGCGTTTCCGGTGGAGGCTACGGTTATCCGCCGGATACCGTGTTTTCGTGCGAACGCCGCGACCATGTAGGATGCCCGGTCCTTGAGCGATCCGGTGGGATTCGCGGAGTCGTCCTTGATGTAGAGGTTTTCGAACCTCTCTTCTTCCCTGATACGTTCCGGGCGCCACAGGGGAGTATTTCCCACCGGGATCGGCGGATAGTGCTTCTCCTCGAGAAAGGAGAAGGAGTACCCTTTTGCCGTGTCGGCGCCCGGCAGCTTGGGAAGCTCCACCTCGAGAACGCCGCGGAGGGGCTCGTCGGGGCCGCCCCGTTCACGGCAGTCCGGACAGAGCATCAGATCGGGGGTTATGGGGTATCTGCGTCCGCATTCGACACAGAGGTAGCCCGGTTCGGTTATCATTCTTCCTCCAAGATCGAGGTTATCTCCCGGTAGGGACCCGCGGTATTCTCGAGATATTGGAAGAGCCGCCCCAGGGCCCGGTCCCTCGCCTGCTCCACGGTAAGCCCACCTTCCTTGAAACGGTCGGTCTCGAAGCTGTACAGACTCCTGCCCGATCGGACGAGATCGAGAACACCCCGGACGGTGGAAAAATACATGCCGTACTCGCTTTCCGGGAAATCGGAGTAATACACGGTGATTAAAAGGGTGGGTTTCTCGGGATCGTACTCCCCGGTCAGATCGTACTCGAGCCGTGTTTGGAGGACCGCCTTTATCCCGTCGGTGAGCGCCTGGGGTGCCGTCCCCTCTTCGGTACGGATTTCGACGGCCAGACTCTTGGATAGGAGCTCCAAGATACATTCACTTTTCGGAAGGCCCACACCCGGAACCGCTCCCGCTGGGCCCTCCCCGATAAGAGAGGATACGTCGAGGGAAACGATGCAGGGATACCGGCCGGGTTTCGGAAAATCGGCTTCCACCGTGCCTGAGTATCTTCCGTCCGCTTCGGTGATGAACCTGCCGAGGATTTTCCCTTCCCGGGTCATGAGGATGAGGGGGATCCTCCCCGGAACTCTCCTCCGGCCATCCTCCACCGCTCCGGCCGCCCGGACGCGGGCTTCGAGAACGAGGAGATCGCCTAACTCCCCGGAAATAACGCCGTCCTCGAGCAATATTTCGAGAGTGCCGAGCTCACGCCTAAGCTCGGCCTCGATATAATCGATCAAGGCTCCGGTGTACCGGACCTCCTCGACCCTGAGGGTTCCCACAAAGGGAGATTCCATGATGAGATCGAACCCCCTTCCCAGGACCGCAAGGCGTTCGGCGGCGGTGCCGGCCGCGACCTCGGGTGCATCTGCACCCCCCTCCCTCGGGAATACGAGATCCCGGACCCTGCGCTTCAGGTCGTCCCGAGCCCGGTCGAGCTCGGCTTTGGGAAAACGGTAGTAATACCAGAATCCCTCCTCCGGGGAGTAGTACGCATCCACCGGCTCCACCCCGCGGAGTTCCTGACTTACGTTCTCCTCGATACGCCGGGAAAAGCTCTGCCTCCGGTTTCCCCTATCGTCTTCCCCGCTCTCGAGGACCATTTCGCCCCGTATTTTCGTCGATATCCGCGCGGCCAAATCCGCGAGGGCATTGAGCCGGGCCTGCTCCATATCGGCCTCCCGATTGCCGGTATTAGATCCGCCGATTCCCAGGAAGTACTCCTCGTCCACCGGAGGATTCAATACCCAGACCGGAAGGGGCTCCGTATCGGCGCCGCCGGCCGGCCCCGCCGCACCGGTCGTTCCGCAGGAGATGAAGAGTCCCGCGCAAAATGTACAGAGCACCCCGAACCGTACGACGCGCATTACCGCCGAGTTCCTCTTGTTCGACATCATCCTTACCGCCTCCTATTCGACTCGGGACATACGGCGAGGGAGTAGAAGTACCTGCCGTCCTCCGACTGCCAGCGCAGGGGTACGTACAGTCCGGTTATCTCGGCGGAAGCCGTCTGACTTATGACCCTCCGGCTGACCCTGCCGATTACGGTCGGGGTTTCCGCCAGTATCGCCTCGATCTCCACGTATATCTGACTGAGAAGTCCCATGAGGGCCTCCTCATCCGCCGTCCGGACCGATTCGGTCAAAGCGAACCGCTTATCGGCAATCCCTAAGCTTACCAGATATCCCGGAATATCAGGGATCTCGGCGCTCCACGAGGGGCAGAAAGAACCATGCCGAGAAACCATTTTCCCCGCTTCGATATCGAGATCAAGGGAAGCTCCCGGAAGTACCGCGCGGATCACCGTCCCCCGTGTATCGGTATGCCGGTCGATAATCTCGAGCCTGTCTTTGAGCTCCCCCACCCGGGACTCGTCGTAGTCCACCTCGACGTATGTATAGCCCCCTTTCCGGGTATCCAGCACCCCCGCTTCTCCGAATATCCGTTCATACCTGACCGCCTGCCGTGCTGCGTATTCCAATGCGTCGTCGAGCTCATCCTCATCGTAGAAGCGGTTTTCGGAAATACCTACGAACACGGGACTCCCGTCCACAGGCAGAGTAGTGAGCTCTCCCCTTCCACCCGCGGCAAAAGAAGAGGTAAGAGGATGGTTTTCGGTGCCGGCTGCCTCGACAGGGTCGTTAACGGGACCGGGCGCACCCGCGCATCCGTTCAGAAAAGCGACTAACGCCAGGAGAGCCGCCGCAACGGGAAAGACCGATACCCCACCCGAACGCGGGAGAAGCCTCAGAAGTTTCATGGTCAGACTTTACCAGGTTTTTCGGGGGGTGAAAAGTAAGAACCGCTCCGCGGAGAGCGGAGCGGTTTGAAGGCGGGCCGGTCTATTCGGTAACCGGATCGGACTCCGGGGGATTGTTTTCGAGCTCGTAGTTGAGCCGGTCGAGGGCCTGACTCGCCTTGAATTCGGCGAACGCCGCGTCCTCGTTCCGCTGAAAGGCCTGCTGCGCGTCGTCGAGAAATTCCGATTTCTGGTAGACCACCCGGACCCAGACACCGCCGTCTTCCATGACGGTCATCTTGTCGGGGGTAAGACCGCTTAGCTCATTATTAGTAATCTGCTTCGATACATTCTCCACGAAATTGATGACCTGGCTGCCGCCGTCCACCCCGGCCTCCTGCTGATAATCGGTCATCATTGCCTGGATCGTCGACTGGATCTGAAAAGAAACGTCGGTCCGGGCACGAGCGATCGCGGTGGTACGCGAGCTGTTGAGATTCGACATTTTCGCGTATCCGATACCGTAGATGGCGTCCTCCGAAACCTCCATGTTCACGACCCAGTCGGGCATATTGGACATGTCGGCCTGTCTGGTCGACGCCACGCCCTCTTCCGGGGCGCTGGCACAAGATACGATTGCCAGTACGGCAAGAGAAGCCAGAATGAGTATACCGAGCTTTCTCATACAATTCTCCTTACATTATTTAAAAGTTAATTTTTTCCTTAATTTAAATGATACCCCGAACGCGAGGTGTTTTCAATATTATTCCCGGTGAATTCATTGAATCCTTACACTCTTTTCTCTATCCTAGAGCCATGGCTACGCCCCGTTCATACCCGGTTTTTCTCACTACCGCGAAGGGATTGGAGAACGTCACCGCCCGGGAAGCGGAGAGGATTACCGAAAATCGGGTCAAGGAAACCCGGGCGGGAGTGTCCCTCTCCGCTCCCTTAGACCGGATATATCGACTCTGTCTCGAAAGCCGCAGCGTCAACCGCGTCCTTGTCACCATCGGGAGCTTCGATTTTTCAGCCCCGGAAGAAATCGGTGAGAAGTGCCGAAAAATCCCCTGGACGGATCATTTCGACGTTTCCGTCGGCTTCGCCGTCGATTGCACGGTGACGAGGAACCGGGACATCAACCCCCGGTTCGGGGTCCTTGCATTGAAAGATGCGATTGCCGATACCTTCCGCAATGCTCTGGGGAAACGTCCCGACGTGGACACTGATGCGCCGGGCATCCGTTTTAATCTCCACATCGACGGTTCCGAGGCAGCGGTGAATCTCGATTTCGCGGGGGGGAGCCTTCATCTGCGGGGGTACCGCACCGAAGGAGGCGCGGCGGGACTCAAAGAAACCCTTGCGGCGGGGATACTTCTCAAAGCGGGATGGCGTGAGCTCGTTCTCGAAAATCGTGATGCCGCCCTGGTGGATCCCATGTGCGGCTCAGGCACCTTTCCCATCGAGGCGGCCCTCCTAGCCGCCGACACCGCGCCGGGTCTCCTGCGAAGCGGTTTCGGCTTCGAGAACTGGAAGCATCACGACCGGGAGGTGTATCAGCGGTTCCGCTCCCGACTTACAAGCCGCATCAGGAAGCCGGGGCGCATATTCGGATACGACCGGGACAAGCGGGCGGTGGCGGCGGCCTGGAGCAACGCCGGACGGGCCGGTA
>JBKHAJ010000161.1:0-8133 GCA_046542935.1 Spirochaetia bacterium
GTCGTTTCATACTTCCGGAATCAGAATTTGAAGGTAGAAACCGAAGCCGTTGATCTTATTCTCGAGTTCGTCGAGAACAATACCTTCGAGCTGAAAAGAGAATGTCAGCGGATAGCTCAGTTCCTCTCCGAGCGGGACCGGATAGGTGAGGAGGACATCGAGCAGTTCCTCTATCACGGCAAAGAAGAAAATATCTTTACCCTCTTCGACAAGATCGCGGCCGCCGATCTGGAAAGCGCACTGGAAATCCTTACTAAGCTCTTCGGTACCGGCGAGTTCCATCCGGTCCAGCTGATCGCGGGGCTGCAGTGGCAGTTCACCAACCTGTTAGGGATAGGGCGTTTGCTCGATCAAAACTACAGCGTTCCCGAAGCCTGCTCGAAGCTCAACATCCGGACCAAGAAGATGCAGCGGGTCTACACCGAAGCGGTGAGGCGTTACGATACCCGCTCCTCCGAGCGGATTCTGATACTCTTAAACGATTACGACCGGATCCTTCGAAGCAGCAGGGCCGACCTCCACCCTCTTATCTTTTCACTCCTCGTCTACAGCTGCGTGGCTAAGCGCGGAGAAGACCTCGAGCCCGTCTTTACACCGTCCTGAGATCGAACAGCTCGGGCTCGAACCGGGCCCGGATGACCGCGGCGGCGAGATCGAAGACAGCGACCTCCGCCCGGCCTAGGACGGCCGAATCGGAGGTCGCCGCCGTTCCGCGGTCGAGCTCCTGCAGGTACCTGTCCGCCGACTCCGCGGCAACGATGCGGGAAACCCCTCCCTTTTGAGACGCCTCTTCCTCGATGATCCTTCGGTGCCGGCCGCTGTTGTACACCGGCCTGTCGATGACCATCTCAGAGGTCAACTGTTCACCCGCGAGATACCCGAGGACAAGCCCGGCGGCCCGGCGAAAGGATCCGGTATCGTAGATCCTCCCGTGCATTCCTCCGATGTCCCTGACGAAGCCGTCGTCCGATATAAAGAGTGTTTTTCCGAGGAGGTAGTTCATGACGGTGAGGATGACATTGTACCCGTCGACGGTAAGAGACGGGAAGCCGCCCGGGCCGCCGGGCTCCGCGGATAATTCCTCCCGTTCTATCCGCTTCGCCGCATTGAGCCGCGCGGTTTCGGAGGAAAAGACCCCCCGGTAGAGGACCATCCGATGATCCTTCGATAACCGGTAGCGGTCGCCTACGAGTTTCCGCACCGGCTTTTCCGGGTACCCCCTGTCGAGGAGCCACCGGTAATCCCGGACCGCCCGCTGAAAATCGTCCCGGTCAAAAAGATTCATCATCTTATCCCCCGCTCACAGCTCCACCTAATAGATATACCGGAGCCCCGCGGAGAGGGCAAGCCATCCCGGTTTGGACCAGCCGTAGAGGTCACCGGCCTCTCCAAGCTGGAACGAAAAATACCCGATCACGTCGAGCCCCTGGTAGACGTTCCAGGAAGCGCCTAAGGTGGTAAAAGCCGAGAAATCCAGGGGCGAAAAGACACTCCTCACGAAGGTGGAAACGGTTTCGGTTATTCCCCAGCTCACTTCGGGATAGAGAAGCAGCCCGTACTCTGCGTCGGAACCGGGCTGCTCAGACCAGTTTTGTCCCGGCTGAACAAGGGCCTCCAGGCGGACGGTCAGGCTTCCCCCGCCGCGGAAACTCTCTATACGGCTGAGGCCCGCGGTTATGTCCCAGGACTCGAGGATATCCTCACCGGTCGGCGTAAAATGGGGGATAGCCGCGGTCGACGAGAGGTGCATATCGAAGAAAAGGTTCCACTGTAGGCTCACATAGGGATTGTGGGTCTCCTCAGCCCCCCGAAGGAGGTATCCCGTCTCGACCCGCAAATTTCCCGGGGTCAGATAGATCCGCCCGCCCGCGGAACCCTCCCACAGGGGCGGGAGGGTATAGTCCGGATCGCCCGCGGCGAGACGCATGATGTCCACCGGAGGCGGGACGGCTATGACCTCGATGAAAGAAAACCTCCCTAGGGGAATATACCCCAGGGCGATCCACGTCGATCTGCCCCGCAGGGTAACTGAAGTAAAGCTCCCGGTTATATCGATGTCGGGAAAGATGACGTCCCCGGCATTAAAGGCGAAACCCTCTCCCCAGGACACGGTGCTCTTCCCTAAGGTCAGGCGAAAGCCGGGAAGCCGTGTTTTGATGTAGGCCCGGGAGACGTCGAAGTAGACCGTCTCCCCGACGGTGGCGGTAAGCTTCACCTCGCTCCGGACGTTTCGGTTTCCCGATGCCTCGAAACTGATCTCCGCCCGGGCGTTCCCGATCGCCGCCGGGGTGTTCGCGTCGATCATGGAAAAGCCGCCCAGGGTTTCCAGCTCCACGGTGGTCTTCACCTCCGCGAAACCCCCGGCGGGAATGAAAACACCGGAGGCGAGGAGTGCCGCGACGACTATGATCGCCTTGAGCCTTCGGTTCCGCCGGGCTACCACGTCAGCTCCTCCAGGGAAAAGAGGTTAGGGTCCAGATCGAGCCCGATCTCGATTTCGTGGATAATGAACTCGGTCCGGCTGTCCGATTTGAGACTGTCCTCGACGGTAAGCCGGGTGGGGATGATCTTCTCCTCCCGCCGGGTGTAGTCCTCGAGGGTTATTTCCTTGAGGAGGTCACCCGAGCGGCTGTACTTGTAGGTTTGACGGGCAATGTAAAGCTCGGTGTCAACCCACAGCCTCTGCCGGTAATAGGGGACCCTGCGGCTCTTCGCGGTCATCTCGACAACGTAGCATTCGTTCCGGTCTATAGTCTCTGTTCCCTCGAGGGTCACCGAGTAATCCTCGAGGAGGCTCTTTCCTCCGGTCATGTCCTCGTAGGAGACGTCGGAGCCCATCACCGAATCCTTCAGGGCCGAGCCCTGCATGCGGATGAGCTCTTCGGCATCGGGATAGAAAAGATATATCTCGTCCTCGAGGCGGAGAATTTTCTGTCCCCGCTCCTGCTTGCCGGTAAACTCGATCAGACTCTTATTATGCCCCGCCGAATAGGAGACGAAGCTGGTGCTCTTCGTACCGAACCGGTCGTGGGTTATCATTTCCCCCCGGCTCCGTGAGGCCGAGTGGACTTCGTTCTCCTGCATTCTCCTGATGATGGTCTCCGCGTCCCGCCCGAAAACCGGGGCGGCGACCATCAGCGCCAGGGATACTATCACTATGAAAATTTGCAGCTTGTATTTGGTCATTCTATACCTCCTTTATGCCGGTATCTATACGACTCTCAGAGCCTTGACCGGTTCTATCTTCGCCGCCTTCCTCGAGGGGATAAACGACACCAGAGACGCAACCCCCACCGAGTAGACAAAGGTGAAGACCACCGCCTTGAAGTTAACCCGCGGGTAGAGGACGTTGGAAATCTCCAGATCGATCCCCTCCATCGCCGTCCCTAAGTCCATCCCGGTCTTCCCTAAAACGGCGGATATCCCGGTACCGACGGCTACTCCTGAGCCCGATCCGATAAGGGCCAGAAAGAGGGCCTCTAAAAAGAAGAGCCGTACGATCTCCCGTCCGGTCATCCCTAAGGCCGCTATCGTCCCGATCTCCTTCGTCCGCTCGTAGACGACCATCATAGTGGTGGTGATGATGACGGTGCTCCCCAAGAGGAAAAAGAAAATGGCCATGAAATTATAGGAAATGCTCATCATCCGCACCATCCCGTAGGAGGTCCCGATCCTCTCCCAGGGGACCGCCTCGAGTCCTGAATGCCCCGCGTCAGCGAGATTTTTACCGATTCTGTCCGCGAGCTTCCGATTATCTACCCGTTCCTCCGCCTTGACGAGAATCTCGGTTACTCCTTCGTCCATCCGCAGGAAATACCCGATCCGGTCCAAAGGAGCGAAAAAATGGGTCTCGTTCAAAGTTTCAACGGGAAAGGCGGCTATACCCGCCACAATGAGAGTAATGGCGTTGGTACCGCGGTTCCGGGTCGTCGAGAGGATGGTAAACTTATCCCCTATCTCCGCGCCGATCCGGTCGGCTAGACGAATCCCCAGGATCGCCTCGTTCTCCCCCGCTTTGGGAAGACGCCCCTCCGTGACGATACGGGACAGGTCCTGGTAATCGGCTTCGTAGTCCGGATCGTAGCCGACCCCGAAGGCCCTGAAGCTATCTTCATCCGCGTAGATGCGGGCGGGGAACTCGATCCGCGGCGAGACCGCCTCGACCCCTTCGGTGGCGAGGATCACCTCCGCGGTAGTTCCGTATTCCGGGACATATAGGTGCAGAGGGTTGAGCTGAGCGTACTCCTCGTACTCGGTATTCCTGATCCGGACCTCGCCGCTGTAGAAATTGATCAGGTTTCGGGACAGATCCTCCCGCATCCCCTCTATCATCGAGGTCAGAAAGGTTATGGTCATCGCGGCCACCGCGATCGCCGCTATCGACAGGAGGCTTCGTCTCCGGTTCCGTCCGATATTCCGCCGTGCAATCTTCGAAAGTTTCATCACATCCTCCTATTGGTGCCTGAGGCATTCGGTAATCTCGAGCTTGAGCGCCCGCCGGGTAGGAATGAATGCGATGAGCACGCTCAAGGCTACACCTAAAAAGAAGGCCCCCACGATAGCCGAAGGGTGCCAGGCTCCGTGCATCACCCCCGATACCCGGTATCCCAGGTCCATGTCTTTGAGGAGCCAGGTAAAGTCGAGTCCCCGGTAGACCATAAAGGCGTTAAGACCTATTCCGAAAAGGGTGCCTAGGACGCTTCCGATGAATCCGATCCCCCCGGCTTCTAAGAGAAAGGTCCACCGGATTTCCCGGTCTCCCATCCCCATGGCTCGCATCATTCCCAGTTCCCGGATACGCTCGTAGACCGCCATGAGCATGGTGTTGGTAATCCCCACCGCTGCGATAATCACGATCAAGAAGAGGATGATCCCGCTTCCCGACCGCTTCATCCGGGAAATCGCCACATAATCCGCGGCGAGCTCCTGCCAGGGGAGGACATCGAGGGATCCGTAGGTTCCTCCGGCCGGGCCGAGTCTCTCCTCTACCTCCGCCGCCCGCTCCTTAGCATCGGCGAAATCGGAAAAATTCAACGCCACACTGGTGACGGCTCCGTCCATCTCGAGGTAGTAATCTGCGGTACCTAAGGGGATGAAGGCGGTGGAGCGGTTGACTTGAGGGCTCGGGCAATCCACGATCCCGACTATCTCCGCGCGGATAGTCTGGTAGTATCCGGTCTTAGTCCGGGTGGCGATGGTAATCGGATAGCCCACCTCGGCTCCTAAGCTCTCGGCGAGCCAGGCGCCCAGCATCACCTCGTCGGCATTCGGTTCGAGGTAGCGTCCTTCCACCACCGTATCTTCGAGGTCGAAGACCCCGTCGTCGGTTTCGGGATCAATAGCCGTTACTACACCGTACAACGAGCCGTCCTCGGCGTAGGGGTCACGGTTCACGATGAACTCCCCGGAAAAGTGGATCCGCGGGGCGGCGGGTATGCCCATTTCCTCGAGCTCCGCCGTGAGCTCTTCCGGATCCTCCACGACGTAATCGAGGGTAAACCTTTCCCTTTCGGCGAAATACTCCTCGTGCTGGATCTGGGCCGATCCGGTCTCGAAGAGTTGTAAATTCCGCTCCGATTCGGTATCGACTCCGAGGAGAAACCCGTCTACAAAGATGAACATCATAAGTCCCACCGCGATGGCCGCGGCGGTAATAAGGGTCCTTCGCCTATACCGTGAAAGGTTCTTCCATGCGAGGGTTATAAGGAACTTCATCCGGTCCTCCTCTCGTCGGAGACGATCTTTCCGTCGTGGAGATTCACCAGGCGGCGGGCGAAATCCATGACCATCTTGTCGTGGGTAGAGAAGATAAAGGTAGTCCCGTGCCTCTCATTCAGATTCCGCATCAACTCGAGGATCGACTCGCCTGTGCCGGAATCGAGATTTGCCGTGGGCTCATCGGCTAAAACGATCTGGGGGTCTTTGACGAGGGCCCGGGCCACCGCGACCCGCTGCTGCTGCCCCCCGGAGAGGCGAGCGGGAAGGCGGTCCTCCATCCCGTGGAGTCCGACCTCATGCAGAATGTTCATGGTCCTCTCCCGTACCTCCCGCTCCTCGAGCTTCAGCAGCGACAGGGCGAAGCTCACGTTCTCGTAGGCGGTGAGAACCGGGATCAGGTTGTACGTCTGGAATATAAAACCCAGCTTGTTCCGCCGGAAAAGGGCACGCTCCCGCTTGTCCTTCTCGCCGACCGTTTCTCCGTCAATAATGATCATTCCCGAATCGGCGGTGTCGATGCTCCCGATAAGGTTGAGAAGGGTTGTCTTTCCCGAGCCCGAGGGCCCGGCGATACTCAAAAACTCACCGGCTTCAATCCCTAGGGTTACCCCCCTCAGGGCCCGAACTTCGGTTTCACCGCTGGTGTAGGTCTTGTATACGTCTTCAACTGTTATCATGAGTTCCTCCATACTTTATGATTTCATCTATCAAGCCGAGATCGAATAGTTTTAAACTCCCGTCGGGGAGCCCTAAGATGCGGTTTATGGAGTTCTCGTATCCTAATAGGAGCTCCTCGATCTTGGTCCTGTTCTCGGGATGATCGGCGAAGGAGAGGTACAGATCGGCGATGTCTTTGCCGATTCCTAATCCCAGGGAAATAATCAGCTTCGCCGCAACCTCCGGATAGGGAAAGGGTTGAGGAAAGACGTTATCCCTGTTCCCCTCTTCGATAAGCCGGGTGTAGTAGACCGAGAGGCGGTCGATGAAGACGGAGTTCATCCGGGTGCGCAGGACTATATTCTCGTCCCCGTAGAGAATTCTCAGCATCGGAACCATCATCGCCGCGTTGGCCCTTTTCCACGTGCCGGTGTGCTCGTGCATGAGGGTAAACTTCGCGAAAAAGTCGAGGTCCTCCCTGTCTAAGATCCGTCCGATCTCTTCCATGACCCGGTCTACCTGCCAGATTATCCATTCCGTCAGGAGCTCGTCCTTGGAATCGAAGTAGTGATAGAAGGTCCCCTTGGCTATCCCGACGGCGTCTATAATCGCCTGGACCGAGGTCTGCTCGTATCCCCGGGAGAAGAAAAACTCCTGAGCCGTAGATAGTATCTGGAGCTTCCTGTCGTCGTGGTTCATGATCTCTTTCGCCGTCATCGTACCCCCTTCATACCGACCGACCGTCGGTCTATTAGAGAATATATCTCCTTTTTCCGGTTCCGTCAATAATTATTCAGGAACTTTATACGCTTTGCAGAAAAGCCGGCGTTCGGTTAGACTTGGAGAGAAAAGGAGGCGTTAATGGATTTCTTAAGTCTTGCAAAACGGCGTTTTTCGGTGCGTAAGTACGCCGATAAACCGATACCCAAGGATGTGTTAGAGAGGGTACTCGAAGCGGGGAGGACGGCCCCTTCGGCGGTCAACTTTCAGCCCTGGAAGTTCGTGATAATAGACGAGCCCGGTATGCTCGAGAAAGTCTTCGCGACCTACAAGCGGGATTGGATCCGGTCCGCCCCTGTTGTAATCGTCGTCTGCGGCGATCATACCCGGTCCTGGCATCGGGCCGACGGCAAAGACCATGCCGACATCGACATCGCTATCGCCGTGGACCACATGACCCTCGCCGCCGCGGAAGAGGGGTTAGGTACCTGCTGGGTGTGCAACTTCAACAGCATGGATCTGGCTGAGGTTTTAAACCTTCCGAAAGGAACCGAAGCGGCGGTTATGTTACCCATCGGCTATCCCGCCGAACAGGGAGATCCGGATCGCCACACCGAAAAGCGAAAGCCCTTGAAGGAGATAACCGTCTACAACGGCTTTCCCGCGAAATGACAAGCTCCGGACGCCCGGGTGTTACCGGGCGTAACGGGCGGTCTCCTCGGCGATGATCTCGATCCCCCGTTTTACATCTTCCTCGGCCTGTGAATAGTTGATCCGGATGCACTGATCACAGTGCTCGGTCAGCTTGTCGGTGCCGTAGAAGAAATGTCGCCCGGGGATGACCAAAACTTTCCGCCGTTTCAGGGCCTCGTAGAGCTCCCGGGTATCTATCGAGAGGTTCTTGAACCACAGCCACAGGAAGATGGCTCCCTCGCTCCGGTGGAGCGAGTACTCCTGTCCGGAGAAGGCCTCGTGGATCCACCGCTGGGCCTGCTCGGAGCGGCGTTTACCGAGTGGATCGGTATTCATGCCATTCTG
>JBKHAJ010000162.1:0-8105 GCA_046542935.1 Spirochaetia bacterium
CCGTAATCCCGCATTCGGCATTGTCGTGAAGGATGTTGCCGTAGACGGCGATGTTACCGGTAATCTCGAAATCTGAGGAGTGGGAGACCGAGATGTGCTCCTGCGTTCCGCCGACGATCTCCTCGTCCCCGGTGCAGGCGTTTATTATTGTGTTTCCGTCGATGACAAGGCTTTCGTTACCCCACGCCTGGATCCCGGAAAAGACGGTATTCTCGGTTGTGTTGTTCCTAACGGTTACCCGGCCGCTGTCCGAGACCATAATGCCCCGGGCCGGTGAATCCCGGACTGAGAATCCCTCGATGATGATATCGTGCCGCCGGTTTACATTGATAAGGCCTGTCCAGGTATTTTTGAGCCGAATCCTCTTTCCGTCGAGGACCGGCTCTTCCCCGGGATACGCGGCGAAAAGGATGTTCCTTGACTCCCCTCATTACCTCTCCTATAGTAAAATAGTAAAAACAGCGGCGGCTATAAAGCCGGGAGCGTGGAGGTGGCGGAATGAAAAGATCGCATTATCTCTTTGTAATCTTACTCGCATTGATTCTGACCGCGCAGGTAAGCGCCGAAAGCGGAACGGGATGGCGTGACGTAAAGCGTGAGGGAGCGGGTTCTACGGGCCTCGGCGCGGACGAGCGGATCCTTTCGGACAAGCTCGATGCCGTGCTCAGAATGCTTAAACAAAACAGTGCCCTCAATCCCACAGGACGTGTAAACATTCAGCCGACGGCAGCCCTGCTCCCTCCGGCGGAATTACCGGGAGGTTCTTCAGGTCCGGGCCGGGCCCGGCTCAGTGTGAGTATCTGGGAACCCGCCTTTACGCCGGAGCCGAGTCATCTCACTGTACGGTTCAACGATCCCTACCCCCTGCTCGGAGATCCGGTCCTGACCGACGGCCATGGCGGGATATTCCTGCTTCCGCCGCGGATACCCGAAAAAGGGGGGCGGGAACTCCTGAGCCGGGACGCCCATCCCCCCGGGTACGAGAAACGATATCCGTCGAAGAGCTTCTTTCCCCTGTGGGGTACTGAAGTTGCACCTTTCCTGCGCTCGGTCGTCCGGCCGACCTTCGGTCTCGCCGAGAAATCCGTCACAACTGTTTTTTCATCAGGAAACCGTCCCTTCTGGAAACCGGTAAGTCAGGAACGCTGGATTCTCGCACTCATACAACAAGCGAAAGCGGAGATCCGGTCTTTCCAGGACGGTCTTCGAGCGGCCGGGGAAAGCGAAGTAACTGAACGCCAAATAGCGGTGCTCCGCCGGCAAATACAGCAGACGAAGGAGCTCTATGAGGAAAAAGCGGTGGTCGAGCGGCACGAGAAATCCCTCGAGCAGGCGAGGGATCTCATCGAAATGGCGAAAGCTATGGGGCCGGAGATGCACGAAAAAGTCAAAGCCGACATGCAGGCCAAAGTATTAGACGGGGCCGAAGAGCACCTCCGGGAAGCCCTCGCCGCGGCCGCCGAGGCCCGAGCCGAAATGGAACAGTATGAGCGGAAGCTGCTGCAGGCCCTCCTTACCCGGGAAGAGGTCTGGACGGAAGCCGGGCACTCGATTGAGAGAAAAGACTGGGACAGCCTCGAAGAGCTCGGCCGTCGTCTCGAGATGGATAAGTTTGTTTTCCTCGCCGATACCGGACGGACCTTATCGGCCCTCGAAAGCGAACTCGCAGCCCTCCCGCCCGCCGAACGCAAAGCCGCCGCCTACGGGTTCGAGCTGCCTCCCTGGAATCCCCTGGGAACACAGCGGCATGTCGTTGCCATGCCTTTCGATCCTGATCGTCCTTCCGGGCTTGTGTCCGCGGACTCCAAAGGAGCAAGACAGCTCGTGAGCGTAGATGAGGACTTTTTCGCCGGCACGTCCTTAGAGGTGAAGCTCTTGACCGTTTCCTGGCATGAAAGATCGGACGTATTGTACCATGGGAAAAACGGCCCGCAACGGGAAAAAACCGATAAACCGTTACTCGATGCGGTATGGGAAAGTCTCGACTGGCCGATGCTGCGCGGTTTGGTGGACTAATCCTCAAGCCGCCCCAGAGAGGGCGGAGGCTGCTGCATCGCATAAAAGGGTATATTAAATGTCTAAAAAAATCCTTCTCGTCGAAGACGAAGCTCTCATTGCCATGAACGAAGCGGCGATTCTTACGGAAACCGGCTACAAAGTGATAACCGCGTATAATGCCCAAAAAGCCGTAGATGCGGTCCGAAAGGAAGAAATCGACCTTGTTCTGATGGATATCGATTTAGGCCGCGGCAGGATGGACGGAACCGAAGCGGCGCAGATCATCCTTGAAGAAAAGGATGTTCCGATAGTTTTCCTCTCTTCCCATACTGAACCGGAAGTGGTGGAAAAAACGGAGGGGATTACCTCCTACGGGTATATTGTAAAGAACTCGGGAGAAACGGTCCTCCTGGCGTCGATAAAAATGGCTTTTCGTCTCTACGACGCCCATATGGAGCTGAAGCGGCAGAAGGAGCATCTCAACACGGCACTGGTAAAGTATGAGCAGACCGCCGAAGAACTCGCCGAGAAAAGCGTGGAATTAGACCGGTATTTTACGTCAAGTCTCGATATGCTCTGCATTGCCGACACCGAAGGGGAGTTTATTCGGCTGAATCCGGAATGGGAGAAGGTACTCGGATATTCGGTATCCGAACTCGAAGGCCGGCCGTTTATCGATTTTGTACACGAAAACGACAGGGAGGCTACTTTACAGGCGGTGGCACAGCTCGATGCCCAAGAGGAGGTTACGAGTTTCGAGAACCGCTTTCGCTGCAAAGACGGCTCGTACCGCTGGATAGAGTGGCGGTCTACCCCGATCGGAACAAAGATATACGCGGCGGCACGGGACATAACCGAGCGGAAACAAACAGAAGAGGATCTCCTCGAGAGAGAGGCGCTCTACCGAAATCTTATGGAAAACAGCATCGACGGGGTGGAGCTCTTGGACGAATACGGGAGGTTTCTCAATGTAAACGAAAGAGAATGCGAGATGACCGGGTACTCCCGGGCAGAGCTTCTGCGGATGAGCATCGCGGATATCGATCCCAATTACCCGGCGGACGGATTTTACAGATTCTGGAATGAAAAACCCAAAGGGTCCTCTTTCTTATTCGAAACTATCCACAGACATAAGGACGGTACATTAATACCGGTAGAGGTAAACGGCATCTTCTTTAAGGTGAACGACAAAAAATACATCTACGGAGTGGCACGGGACATAACCGAGCGGAGACAAGCGGAACGTGAAATACGGGCAAAAGAGGAGAACCTGCGCACCACCCTCAAATCGATAGGAGACGGGGTAATATCCACCGATGCGGAGGGGCAGGTAACCTGGATGAATCCGGTTGCGGAGAGACTCTGCGGGTGGAAGGAAGAAGATGCTAAAGGAATACCGCTGGAAAAAGTATTTACGATCATAAACGCAAATACCCGGAAAGCCGCGGACAATCCCGTGGAAAAGGTCATGCGAAGCGGGAGCATTGTCGGCCTTGCCAATCATACCGTACTCGTATCGAAACAGGGAACGGAATATCAAATCGCGGACAGCGCCGCTCCAATAAGGGATGACAGCGGCGGGATAGACGGCGTGGTCCTAGTCTTTCGGGACGTGACGGAAGACTATAGTCTCAGGAGCAGAATCGAAGAATCGGAACGTCTATTAACCAACGTTTTCGACGCGGTCCAGGCGGGTATAAGTGTACTCAGCAGGGATTTGAGCATCCTGCGTGTGAACCGCTGGATCGAAGAGAAACACGGGAATCGCAATTCTTTCGCCGGAAAGAAGTGTTACGAGGTCTATCAGAAACGGTCGAAACCGTGCACTAATTGTCCGTCCGTTTTGGCATTGGCCGGCGGAACACCGCGTACAAAAGAGGTCGAAGTGCCGACAGGAGATGGAGAGACCTTCTGGTCGGAAATTACCGCGTACCCGATGAAAGATGAGAACGGAACAGTTACAGGAGTTGTCGAATACGTGTCCGACATTACACGCTGGAAACACGCGGCAGCGGAACTGAAATCGGCATTACTGAAAAAAGACTTCCTTATGAAAGAACTCAACCATCGGGTAAAAAATAACCTCAACATGGTCTCTTCTCTTATCAGGCTGAAAGACGAAGAAAGCGAAGAAGATTTGTCCGGCCTAGTACACAGAATAGATGCAATCAGCTTAGTCCACGAGAAACTCCATCAGCACGATGATATAGAACACATCGAGGTCAAAGAATACTTCCAAAAGCTTCTACAGTCGGTATTTTCTTTCACCGCGGATAGGAAGGTTCATATAGTTAATACTATTGAAGATGTGAGTATTCCCGTCAAAGCAGCTATTCCTTTAGGGTTGATAGTAAACGAGATAGCCACGAATGCAATAAAATACGGTTTTACGGAGGATGAAGAAGCCCGCTTCATCGTCACCCTTACGGAAGATGAAGACAATGACCAATATACTCTGACCCTTTCGAATACCGGCCGTCAGTTTCCCGAAGAGATCGATATAGACGGCGCGAAAACCCTCGGGTTGCAGTTGGTTTCGGCCCTTGTAGTCCAGCTCCAGGGAACACTCGAACTGAAGCGGAAACCCCACCCGGTATTTACGATTACCTTTCCAATGGAAAGCGACGTCATATGAGCGGCCGGTCCCGGGCTTTATAGAGACATCTTCTCGAGTACGTAGCTTCTGAACTCGATCACCTTGTCATCCTCCGGGACGATCTTCAAAGTCTTTTCGCAGTACTCTAAGGCGGCTGGGAAATCACCGATCTTACAAAATGTCCGGGCTAAGTTAAAGAGACTCTCGAAATGGTAGGGGTTTATCTCTAAACTGCGATGAAAAGCCGCGAGCGCTTCCGTCGATCTATTCATAACCCGATAGAGGATGCCGAGATAGTAGTACACTTTGTTGTCATCCGGTTCCAGCTTCGAAGCGGTAAGAAAGTTATCCAAAGCCTCTGAGTATTTTGCTGCGGCGAATAAAGCCATACCCCGGTGGATCGTAATAACCGACCGGACGCGCGTGTCGATCTGCCGTTTCAGGATATCGTCGTACAACGCGATCGCGCCATGAAAGTCACCCCGGTTATGGGCATTCAGGGCCTTCAGCAGCAGTTCATCCACGGTTGCCGTGGAGGGGATTTCGTCGGGCTCGGCGGGTGCGGGATCGGCACCTGACCTCGATACCGTCCCTTCGGTTTCCGTCTCCACCAGCTCGATGAAGGAACGCCGCCGTTTTTTCAACTCGCCGTGCAGGTTCCTCTGATATTCACGGATCTCCTGGAAAATAACGTCGGAGAGGGTCAGGTTCGCATTTAGGGCCGCTAATTTCCTCCTGAGGGACTCATCGTAGGGGGTAAAACCGGATTTATACACCAGCTCGTGCTCCACCTCGGCCCAGGCATCCTGCAGAATCGTCCGGATCTGCACCTCACAGATATCTATATCGAGGTCCGGATATCTCTCCTTCAGGTCCCCCGGCAGCTCGAGGAGAAGATGGATACTCTGATAGCCGAACTCGCGGAATGAATGGTCGGCCCCCTTCCGCTCCACTTCGAAAAGAGTATAGCGGGAACGGAGTATTTCCTCGGCGCTGTGCAGGTTCTCGAGAAAAGGGCACACGATCCTGACCCCGAGAATATCCTGGATAGGCGGCTGTTTATCCCGATCCTCAGTCCCGTTGATTCTCTTTAAGAGTTTTGCGTAATAATTGGAGAATGATTTTACACGATATTTGAGGGAGAACCTCAGTCCGTGCTCTTTCAGCTCCCCGTCGAGTCTCCGCACAAGACTTTCGAGGACCTCCTCGTATGCCGAAAAGGACAGCTCATACGCTTCTTTGAGCTCTTTTTTGTCCGGATAATAATCCTGTTCCATATATGCTCGATTTTAACAGCGGGAAAACTCGTAATCAACCGGCCACTCTCTACACGAAAGTAAAATCGGCCTTTCGGTCGGCTACGGAGACGCGCAGGATCTTGACCTTCGCGGGGTCCCCGAGCCGGTAGGTCGTGCCGGAGTCCTTTCCGGTGTACCGATGGTGTTCCTCGTCGTAGGTGTAATAATCGTCCTTCATCTCCGACAGAGGGACGAGGCCCTCGATGAGGTAGTGGGAAAGCTCCACGAAAAGCCCGAAAGAGGTGACCCCGGAGATGACCCCCTCGTAGGTGTGGCCGATCTTTTGTGAAAGGAATTCGAGGGATTTGATCTTGGTGTATTCCCGTTCGGCCGAGACGGCTGTCTTTTCCCGTTCGCTGCTCTGGGCGCATGTTTTTTCGAGAAAACCGTAGAGCTTGCCGGAGACGGGGGGTTTTCTATTTCCCTTCCTCGAAACCTTCCCTTTTTCGCCGCTTTCCGTACCTCCTCCCGCGGGGAGCCATCCAAGATAGCGCTTCAAAAGGCGGTGTACGATCAGATCCGGATACCGGCGGATGGGCGAGGTAAAGTGGGTATACGCGTCGAAGGCGAGACCGAAGTGGCCTTTATTCTCGGTGCTGTACACCGCCTTCGTCATGGACCTCAGCGCGATCTTCTCGACGAAATCCTTGAACTCGAGGTTCTCGATGATACTCAATATGTTCCGGTAATCGTCGGACTCGACGGTGTCTCCAATCTTGTACGGAATGCCGAGGTTCTCTACTACCGATAAAAAGGACCTCACGTCCGCCTCGGGCGGTTTTTCGTGGATACGGTACACGAAGGGGATCTTGGTCCGGCGCTTCTTCTCCTCCGATACGATGTGTCCGGCAACAACCCTGTTCGCAAGGAGCATGAACTCTTCCACGAGACGGTGCGACTCGAGCCTCTCCTTCGGCGTGATGCTCCTGGGGATTCCTTCCTCGTCGAGGATGATGATCGCCTCGGTCATATCGAAATCGATGCTCCCCTCCTCCTCGCGCCGTCTCCTCAGTACTTGACTGAGCATCTGCATGAGATGTATGGCCGGGGCGTATCTGTGCTCTTTGCCTTCGATGACGGCCTCGGCCTCCTCGTAAGTGAACCGGTGCTTGCTCTCGATGACGCTTTCTTCTATCCGGTAGCTCACAACCTTACCGGTGGAACTCACCTGCATGATTACGCTGAAGGCGAGACGGGGTTTCCCCGGCACTAAGCTGCAGATGACGTTAGACAGCCGTTCAGGAAGCATAGGGAGTACATGCCGGACAAAATAGACCGAAGTTCCGCGCTTCCATGCCTCGGTGTCGAGAATGCTGTTCTCCCGGACATAGTAGCTCACATCCGCGATGTGAACCCCGACTTCTAAGAGTCCGGACGGGAGCTGCCGGATGGACACAGCATCGTCGAAATCCTTCGCCGTGTCCGGGTCAATGGTAAAGCAGTCGATCTCCCTCAGATCGGTGCGTTCCTTGACCACGGTTTTTATATCCGGATCGCGGAGCTTCTCCGCTTCCCGAATAACCTCTTCCGGAAAGTCGAGCGGGAGGCCCCGTGAGAGAGCCACCACCTTCAGGTCTATCCCCGGCTCGTCCTTGTCGCCAACGATGTCGACGATGGTCCCTACGGGCTTCTTCGACGGGTCATGCCACTCGGTAAGATGCGCCACGACTATTTGACCGTCTTTGAGTTCACCCCCTTTCCGCTGTGCCCCGACTTCATCCGCGGGGATGACGAGGGACGACGGCAGGCGGTCGTCTTCGGGGTATACTTTTCCGCCCCGATCGGTCCGCCGAAAAACCCCCACGATGTTGCGTCCCGAGCGCTCGACTACCTTCACGACCTTTCCAGCGGGCTTCCGGCCTTTCTCCGTTATCACCGCCTCGACGATATCTCCGTCCATCGCGTTCGCAAGACCGTCGTATCCAATAAAGATGTCGGGGGCGTCCTCCATTCGGACGAATCCGAACCCCTTTGCGTTTATCTGCAGTTGTCCTGTAACCGTTTTCTTGTTTCGCACCATTCATTGAGTATAGTCAAATTTTCACGCCTTGGGAAACCGGCCTCGCCGGGGAAATGAAGAACCCCCTATCGTCTTGTATTTCGAATTCAATCCTATATAATAGACGTACCGGAGTTAGTATGAAGTTGCTGGTTTTTGTCCTAAACGACGAAGAGTATCTCGAAGAAGTACTTCAGGCCTATGTCGAAGCCGG
>JBKHAJ010000163.1:0-8053 GCA_046542935.1 Spirochaetia bacterium
ACGGCGGCGCCTTCGGGGTTTCCCGGGGGATGATCGAAGAGTTCGGAGAGAAGCGGATCAGAGACACCCCTATCTCGGAGGCGGTCATCGTGGGATGCGCCGCGGGCGCGGCGATGACGGGTCTGCGTCCCATCGCGGAAATCATGTTCAGCGACTTCCTTACCCTGTCCATGGATCAGCTCATAAACCAGGCCGCGAAAAACCGCTTTCAGTTTGGAGGTCAGGCATCGGTCCCCATGGTTTTGCGTACCCCCGAAGGCTCCGGAACCGGCGCGGCGGAGCAGCACTCCCAGAGCCCGGAGGCGTGGGTGTGCAACGCCCCCGGACTCAAAGTTGTAACCCCCTCCACCCCCTACGACGCAAAGGGGATGCTCAAAGCAGCCATCTGGGACGATAATCCGGTGGTATTCTTCGAGCAGAAGCTCCTCTATCGGACCAAAGGGCCGGTCCCGGAGGAAGACTATACCATTCCCATCGGAAAGGCGGATATCAAGCGAGGGGGAACCGACGCGGTCATTATCACCTACGGACGAATGGTAGGGCGGTGTCTCGAAGTCGCGGAGGAGCTTTCCGGGGAGGGGTACGATATCGAACTCCTCGATCTTCGCAGTCTCTATCCTCTCGACCGGGAGGCGATTATTGAATCGGCGAAAAGGACCGGACGGGTCCTCATTGTCCACGAAGCCTGTCAGACCGGCGGCTTGGGCGGCGAGGTCGCCGCGGTCATAGCCGACAGCGATGCATTCTTCTACCTGGATGCGCCGATCAAGCGATTGGGAGGACTGGATGTACCTATCCCCTACAATCCTAATCTGGAAGCTCAGGTGGTACCCACAGTTGACCGGATACGGGAACGGGTCCGTGAATTTTTCGCGTAAGCGGGACGAGGGAGGAGAGATATGACCGGATCGATTATTATGCCCAAGACCGGAATGGCTATGGAAGAGGGCGTTATTATACAGTGGCTCAAGAAAGAGGGGGACCGGATCGAAAAGGGGGACCCCGTCGTGGAGGTGGAGACCGATAAATCCACCATGGAGGTGGAGGCCGATTACGAGGGTACCCTCGTTAAGATCCTCCGTAAGGAAGGGGAGACCGTCCCGGTTACCGAGGTGATCGGCTGGATCGGGGAAGAGGGCGAAGAAATCCCTAAGGGAGCGGAACTCTCCGGCGGGGAGGAAACCGCGGAAGGCCCCGGTCCCGCCGCCGAAATACCGGCGGCTCGGGGCGCGGGAGCTCCGGCGTCGGCCGGCGTTCACGGCCGGGTGAAGGCGACTCCTGCGGCGAGACGAATAGCCCGGGATACCGGGATCGATATGAGCCGAATTATTCCCACCGGAAGTTCCGGCGAGATCACAGCCCGGGATGTCGGCGGCCATGCTTCCGGTGTGACGGCGGCGACTCCCCTCGCCTCGAGGATCGCCGAGAAACAGGGGATAGATTTAAGCGGAGTACGCGGAAGCGGACCCGGAGGGAAAATCGTTTCGAAGGACATCAAGGCGGTTTCCGAGGCGAGCGGCGGGGACACCCGGGTGCCTCTTACCCGGATTCAGCAGATTACCGGGAAGCGGATGCTTACGAGTCACTTGGAGATCCCGCCGGTGACTATGAACGGCGAAGCGGATGTTACCGAGCTTCTGGAAATACGGAAAAGGCTTAATCGGGAAGAAGAAGAAGCCTCCTACACGATAAACGATTTCGTCATGAAAGGGGTAGCCATGGTTCTTGCCGAGTATCCCCGGCTCAACGCCGTCTTCGACGGAGACGCCGTCATCTACAAGTTGTCGATCAATTTGGGTATGGCGGTTGCCACATCGAGAGGTTTGACAGTTCCGGTCATTCACGGTGCCTCACAATTGAGTCTCAGGCGGATGTCCGAGATGTGCCGGACGGCGGCCGAGTCGGCGCGGGCGGGAACACTGAGCCCTGAGGAGATGACCGGTGGAACCTTTACGGTGAGTAACATCGGTAAGTTCGGGGTTACATCCTTTACCCCCATCATCAATCCCCCCGAGGCGGCAATCCTCGGAGTGTGTGCGGTCAAGGAGCGTCTGGTCAGGGACGAATCGGACATCCTGCCGCGGCAATACCTGGGCTTGAGCCTTACCTTCGATCACCGTGTCGTGGACGGAGCCGAAGCGGCGGAATTTTTCGCCGGCCTCGTGGGGAGGCTCGAGAAACCTTTAGGGCTTATGGCCTGAACCGAGACGGCCGTGATTGCTCGACCCCGGAACTTGTGATACCCTTCAGGGAATAATGCAGAAGAACCGCGATTACCTAATCGACATCGCCCGCAAGTACTATATGGAAGGGCTGTCCCAACAGGAGATAGCCCGGGAGCTCGGTGTTTCCCGGCCGACGGTATCCAATCTTCTCAAGCAGTGCAGAGAGGAGGGCATCGTAACGATCCAGATCGAGGATTTCTCCTCGAGCCTGACCCAAGCCCTTGCCGATCAACTGAAGACCTTGTGCCCTTTAAAGGAAGTGGTGGTGGTCCAATCACAAATGAACCAGGAAATGACTCTCTCGACGGCGGGAGAGGCCGCGGCCGATCTGCTGTTAAAGCGGCTACGAGACGGAATTACCTTAGGTCTTTCTTGGGGCACCTCGCTCTATCAATTCGTCCGTCAGGTTCCCCGCAGACCGGTCGTGGACGCCGAGGTGGTCCAGATGGTGGGAAGCTTGGGGGCCGAGAACCCCGAGTCCGACGGCTTCGAGCTCGTTCGGAACCTGGCGCATAAGCTCAACTCCGCCTATAGCCTCCTCCATGCACCGATTCTGGTAAAGACGCCGGAATTGAAAATGATGCTCGAGCAGGAACAACGTCTGGAAGCGGTGCTCGAAAAGATGGCTTCCATCGATATCGCCTTCGTGGGTATCAGCTCTGACTGCCCCGAAGACAGCTCATTAGTAAGAGAGGGATTCTTGAGCGCCTCGGAAGCCCAGAAAATCGTAGAGGCCGGCGGTGTCGGGCATATCTGCTGCTACCATTACGACAGGGACGGACGGTTTCTCGATGTGGAGGAAAACCGGAGGATTATCGGTGTCAGGTCCTTCGAGCTCACCGATATTCCGGAAGTAGTCGGAGTCGCCTGCGGTTCCCGGAAGGCGGAGGCGATACTCGGTTCTCTCCGCGGCGGTCTCATCGATACCTTGATAACCGACGAAGCAGCCGCCTTGAGCATGCTCAGCAGCCTCAAGCAAGACGGCTGAGTACCAAAAGCATAAAGTAATAGAACACCGGTGCGGAGAAGAGGAGAGAATCGATTGAGTCGAGGAGGCCTCCCCGTCCGGGTATGATCATCCCCGAGTCCTTGATCTCGGCTGAGCGCTTGAGGGAGGATTCAAACAAATCCCCGAGGATTATCGCCGCTCCGAGGATAATCCCTAATACGATCATGTCCACGAGGCCCCCAGGCATTCGCCGGGGGAAAAGATACTTAGTCGTGATGACTATCCCTATTGTCCCTACGAAGCCGGCGGCGAACCCTACGAGGCTCTTGTTCGGGCTGACCGCGATAAGCCCCTTGGATTTTCTCCCGAAAAGGTTCCCGAAGAGCCATGCTAACGAATCGCTCAAAAAAGTCAGGAGGATCAGGAAGAGGAGCATGAAAGAGGCATAGGGGAGGGTCGTGATCCTAATGAGATAGGTCACGAGGAGACCCGGATACACCAGGAGAAAGAGGGCCGCGCTCCGCTCGGCCAAAACGTGAGAGAAGGTGTCTTTTCCCCGGGGGATGAGCCCTATGAAGAGGGCCGCGAAACTCATCAGGACGAAGGCGATAATTGTCGACTCTCCCCCGAATATGCCTAGGACCTGCATGTAGGCGGTAATCCCGAGAACACCCGAGGAGACGCAGGGGAGGAGTAGATTGAGATTCACTCCCTTAGCCTGAAACAGCTTAGCCCCCTCCCGGGTGGCCAGGATGGATACCGTGATGACGAGTAGATTGAAGAGGAGATGACGATAAAAAGGCAGGAAGAGGATTATCGCCGCTATAGCCGGGACCGCCGTGATGAAGAGAAGGATGCGCAAGAACACTTTTTTCACGATGTACCTCCGTATCGCCGCTCTCGGCGTTGGTAATCCTCTACCGCCCGGCGGAGATCCTCTTCCTGCCAGTCCGGCCACAGGGTATCGGAGAAGTAGAGCTCCGCGTAGGCCCCGCTCCAGAGGAGGAAGTTGCTCAACCGAATCTCCCCGCCGGTCCGGATGATCATATCCACATCAGGGCATTCCCGGCAGTCAAGGTGCTCGGTGATATCCCCGGCGCTTATTCTCGGAATCCGGCCGGCCGGACCGGGCTTTCCCTGCCCGGCGGAGGCGGTCCACCGGTTGACGGCCCGGACTATTTCATCCCGGCCTCCGTAGTTAATGGCTAGATTTACGGTAAGTCCCTCGAAGTCTTTGGTGTCCACAACGACCCCTTCGAGCTCCTTCCGGACGTATTCCGGCAGCCTGTCCGGATCGCCGCTGTGGATGACTCGGATGCGGTTTTCCCGGTAGAAGTCGTACTCCCTGCGAAGATGCCCCTGGATGAGGCGCATCAGGAAGGAGACCTCCGATTCGGCCCGTCTCCAATTTTCGGTGGAAAAAACGTAGAGAGTCAGGTAAGAGATCCCGAGATCCGAGGCGGCCCGGACGCTCCGTTTGGCCGCCTGAAGGCCTTCCCGGTGTCCGGCGGTACGGGGCAGCCCTTTGAGGGTCGCCCAGCGCCCGTTGCCGTCCATGATGATCCCTACGTGGGCGGGTACGGATGCTTCCGGGTCCATCAGATTTCCATTATTTCCTTTTCTTTTTCCTCCAGGAGGGCATCGATCTTTTCGATGTGCTTATCGGTCATTTCCTGGATCTCGTCGTGACCCTTCTTGGATTGGTCTTCGGTGATGTCGCCGTCCTTTTCCTTTTTCTTGATGCTGTCGTTGGCGTCCCGTCGGATGTTTCTCACCGCGACCCGGGCCTGCTCGGCCATGTTTTTGGCCATTTTGACGTATTCCTTCCTCCGTTCTTCGGTCAGCGGGGGAATATTGATTCGGATAACCTTGCCGTCGTTGCTTGGATTCAAACTGAGCTCGGACTTCTGGATTGCTTTCTCGATCTCGTTCAAGACAGTGGGGTCCCAGGGTTGAATCACCACCAGCCGTGCCTCGGGAACGGAGATGGTGGCTACCTGATTCAAGGGGGTCGGTGTTCCGTAGTACTCCACCTTGATCTTGTCGAACAGCGAGGATGAAGCCCTCCCCGTTCTGATGGTATTGAAGTCGTTCTTGAGCGATTCGATGCTCTTATCCATCCGGTCCTTTGCATCCGCCTTAATAGATTCCATCTGCTCCTCCTTCCTTCTCTCGTGAACATGTATAAAAAAAAACCGCCCATCCCCGGAGGAGGAGCGGTTTTGGGAATCACTTACAGTTCTTCGCCGACCGCGTAGTATATGAAATCTACGATATCGAGCTTGCCGCCGGCGTCTCTGCCTACCTGCTGCATCACCTTGGATACGCTCTGCTTGTCGTCCTTGACAAACCCCTGGTTGAGCAGACAGATCTCGGAGAGATGTTTGTTGAGTTTCCCCTTGACAATCCCTTCTATAACCTTTTCCGGCTTGCCGAGGTTCTTCGCCTGAGCCAGGAATATCTCCTGCTGTTCCTTCAAATAGGACTCCTCCACCGTGTCCGGGGAGAGATACTTCGGGTTGAAAGCGGCAACGTGGAGAGCGGTATCGAACATGAAGTTCTTGACCTCTTCCTTGTCGTAGAGTTCGGCGGTGTCGGCGCTAAAAACGACCAAAACCCCGATCCGGCCCTCACCGTGAATGTAATCCACCGCGCGCTGGTTGGGTTCCAGGGTCGTGCTGAAGAATCTGCGGATGGTGATGTTTTCTTTGAGCTTGCTCACCATCGCGGTGACCTCTTCCAGAAGCTTGTCGTTGACTTCTTGTACGTTATTGTCGATGATCCCTTGGAGGAGATTCTCCCCGAACTCGACGAACTCCTCGTTCCGGGCTACGAAATCGGTTTCGCAGGAGAGCTCTAAGATTCCCGCCGCGGTACCGGTTGTCCTGGCAAAGATTCTCCCCTCGTTGGTGGCCCTTCCGCTTCTCTTCGCGGCCGCGGCGAGGCCGAGCTCTTTTAAGATCTTTTCCGCCTTCCGGACGTCTCCGCCGGCTTCCGTCAAAGCCTTTTTACATTCCATCATCCCCGCGCCGGTCTTTTCGCGCAGGGCTTTTACATCGCTTGCTGATACTGCCACTCTCTACTCCTCGTATAGCTTGTCTTCGTCTACTATGCCGACTTCCTCTTCATCTGTGGTCTCGGTAATAGTTTCCGTCGCCTCCGCGATCTTTTCCTTCTCGGGATCGTAGTCGGAGTAATCCTTATCGGTGAAGGTTTCTTCCTCTTTTTCCTCTTCCTCTTTCTCTTCCTCGTCGGAAGTCCCGACGGTCTCGGCGACGCTGACCGTTTCGACCTCCTCAGTCTTGGGTAATACTTCCTGGACGGGAGATTTTTCTTCCTCCGCCTCAAGGAAAGTCTCGGGTGCGTTCTCTTCCCCTTCGTCCTCGTCCTGGAGGGTCTCGATGACCTCGAGTCCGATTTCGTTGTCCGCCTCGACGACCGCGTTCGCGATAATCTGGGTAAACAGGGTGATAGCACGGATCGCATCGTCGTTTCCGGGAATTGGGTAGTCGATCTTCTCGGGATTACAGTTCGTATCGACTATGGCGATGATGGGAATACCCTTCCGTCGGGCCTCCGCGACGGCGATCGCCTCTTTTCGGGTGTCGATGATGAAAACGACACCGGGAAGCTCCTTCATATCCTTGATCCCGCCCAGGTTCTTCTCCAGACGTGCCTTTTCTTTGTTGAGCTTGGAGACCTCTTTCTTGGTGAGCCGTTCGAATGTGCCGTCTATCTCCATCTTATCGATCTTTTTGAGCCGCAAAATCGACCGCTTGATGGTAGAAAAGTTGGTAAGCATACCGCCGAGCCAGCGGTGGTTGACGTAGTGCATGCCGCAACGTTCGGCTTCTCGCTGAATCGCCTGTTGCGCCTGCTTCTTGGTGCCAACGAAAAGGACTGAACGATTCTGAAGTACCGTGCGGCGGACTGCCTCGTAGGCGTCCTTGATCGCGACGATCGTCTTCTGCAGGTCGATGATGTGGATCCCGTTGCGTTCCGCAAAGATGAACCGCTTCATGCGGGGATCCCAACGCTTGGTTTGATGTCCGAAATGTACACCGGACTCCAGCAAATTCTTCATGGTTACTACTGCCATGAGTGCTCCTTCCCGGCACGCCTGCATCTATCTCACCTGACTGCCCGGGGCACAGGTGATACACATGAGTCGTGCGCTGCCTTCTCTCGATCTCATTGCCCGGCATAGCCTTACGCCGCTGCCTGTCACAATGGAAATTCCGGCTGGACCTCACTGAGGAATGGATAGCCGTTGGCCAGGAGCATAGAATAGAGCGTCCGTATTGGCAAGCCCATCACCGTAGAGTAGGACCCGGAAAGGCTGTCAATGAAGCATGCGGCCTTCCCCTGAATCCGGTATGCGCCCGCCACACCCCGCCACTCTTCGCTGGAGAGGTACCACTCGACTTCCTTATCACTCACAGGTGCAAACCGTACCTCGGCCTCATCATGCGCGGTAACTATGGCCGCATCAGGCGAGGCGAGGAGGGCAAGCCCGGTGGTGACGCGGTGCACCTTGCCGGAAAGCTCCCGTATGAACTCGCCTGCCTGCTTCCTGTCTTCCGGCTTCCCGAGCATTCGCCCGTTCACGTGCACAATCGTATCCGCTCCCAGCACCCAGTGCACATCACGGTCCAGGCGGGAGCGGGCGGACTCCAGCTTCCTGACCGCCAGTGCGCGGGCCGCGACCACAGGGTCGCTGTTCTGATCAATTGTTTCATCCACGTCCTGTGGATACAGGCGGGCAGACAGTCCCATCTGAGCAAGGATGTCGCGTCGTCTGGGTGATACTGATGCAAGAATGATACTGGGCATGCGTACCGTTTTATGCCGGAGCGATGTGAGTTGCAAGATGGTACGT
>JBKHAJ010000164.1:0-7945 GCA_046542935.1 Spirochaetia bacterium
GGTTCGAGGTAAGCCAAAATGAGGGCTATCGTCTGCGGGTGCTCCTGCTGGATGAAGTTCAAGAGATGCGTCGGATCGGTCCTCCGGATGAAATCGAAGGGGCGTACCTGCAGCGAGCTGGTCAGCCTATTGATAATGTCTACCGCCTTCTGAGAGCCCAAGGATTTTTCCAAGAGCTCCCGGGCGTAGTCGATTCCCCCGGTGGTGATAAAGTCCTGGGCCATCATCAGCTCCTGGAACTCCATCAACACCATGTCCCGTTCCTCCGAATCGACGCTGTCGAGTCGAGCGATTTCGAAGGTGAGGGTCTCGATTTCATCCTCCCTTAAGTGCTTGAAGATCTCCGAAGAGATCTCCGACCCGAGGGTTACTAAAAAAATAGCGGCCTTCTGTCTACCGGTTAGCTGTTTTTTTACGCCGCCCTTCTTTCCTCCGGTGGTTTGAGCGGCACCGGTATCGGCTGCTGTATTTTTTGCCATATCATTCCTCCATCAGCCAGGTACGGATGAGCTGGGCCACATCCTCCGGATGCTCCCTGGCCATGTTGATTGCGTTTTCCTGCATCTCCAGCCGCGCCCGTTCTTCCACGGACATCTCGACCTCGACCCCCTCCTCTTCGGCGCTCCGGAGTGCCGCCTCCCGCATAGCCTGATGCTGCCGGGCAAGCTCCTCTTCCCTGAGTTTCCTGCGGCGTTCGATTTCTCTCGATATAAACCGGAATACAAGAAAAGCAACGATGATAACGGCGATACCGACGGCGCCGAAGAGGAGCATCTGCCGAAGCCGCTGCTGCTGCCGGTAGGCTTCGTCCTCTTCGAGGAACTGTTGTGTCCGGTCGAATTGGATATGCTGCACGGTAACACTGTCGCCGCGATTCTGATTGTATCCCACCGCGTGTTGAACGAGGGTTTCGGCTTTATCCAGGGATTCTTCGTCCACAGGGGAATATTCCCTCTGGATACTTCCGTCGGGATCCACGACTAGGGTACCATTATCATCGTACACCCGATTCCACGTTCCATCAATAGCCACCGCTATGCTGACCCGTTCGATCGCCCAGGGGCTCTTTTCCTCGTAACTGTTACGGGTATTGACCACCTCGTTCCGGGTGTTCCGCTCGTTGGAGTATTCTCCGACCATGCCTTCGAGCTCCTTGTAGGCCGGCGGGGTCTGCCCCTCCTGCCCCGGGGGGCCCTCTGGGTTGAAGCCGGTCCCCTTGAAATTTTCGTCCACGGTCTGTTCGGAGATGGTAATCGACGGAATAACCTCCAGCTCACTGAAGGGGGTCTGGGGATTGTCCTCGACCATGGTGATAGGAAAGTGCTCTTCGGTTTCCACTTTCTTCTTTCCCATGTCGAGGCTGATGTCCACGTTGATAACCTTGACACGGTCCGAACCGAAAATGCCTTTGAGCTCTCTCAAGATCTCGTGCTTGTACACCTGCTCGAGGCGGAGCTTGGTCTGCATTTCCCTTTTGGCGAGCTCTAAGCGGTCTAAGTCCTCGAGCCCCGCGAAATCATTCAGGATTCTTCCGGCATAGTCGGTAACGATGATGTTATTCTCGTCAAGCCCCTCTACGGCATGTCGAATGAGATTGACTATTCCCTCGATCTTCTTTCGATTGGTTGTAATATCCGAACCGGGAGCAGGAGTGATGATGATCGAAGCGGTAACTGGGTTCTGGTCTTCGATAAAGAGCTCGTCCTCGGGAAGCACCAAGGTAATTTCCGCATCGTCTACGTCCTGGAGGGCTTCGATGTGCTGCTCCACGCTCTCGGTTATGGCCCGGCGCAGGTTTACGTTCCGTTCGAAATCGGTGAGTGTCCACCGGTCCATCTTGAAGATGTCCCAGGGAGAGGCCTCCGGCGGAATCAAATCCTCCCGGGCCAAGACCGCGATCATTCTCTGAGCGGTGCGCTTGTCGTCGACTAGGATCCTCCCGTCGGCGGTGACGGTATGCTGTACGTTTTCTTCGTCGATACGCATGGAAATTTTATTCAAGAGATTCTCATCGGTGATCGATGTAGTGATAAGGGGAACCATGCTCGGAGAAGCGCTAAAGGCGATAAGAAGAACCAGTCCCAGTATCGCCCCCCCTAGGATCCCAAAAAATATTACTTTCTGCATCGCGGACCACTTGCCCCAGACGGTCTTGATCCGCTCAAGCATCCTTTTAAGCCATTCGTTCATGTCCCCTCCCAGTTTTTATGCGTTTACCGTATGCTTATAATTTCCCGATACGCCCTCAGGGCGCTGTCGACGATGGTTTTTGTCATCTGCAGCGAGGTGTTCGCCTTCGCTATGGCGATGCTCACATCGTGGACATCGACACTGTCGGGGTCGACGATCATCCGTTCGGCGAGCTCGCTCGTGTTCTGCTGCAGATCGTTGACCCCGCTTATCGCTTGGGTCAGCACCTGTCCGAACCCCGTGCCCGGCTTTTCCCGGTCCATCGGGATGTCACCCCCCGCGTTCAAATGCCTCGGATGGGTTCGCTGCATTTCTATCAAGTCACCTCGTACCTGATCTACATTCAAATAGTTCATTCTCCCCTCCCTCTATTTAACGGGCGATATCCAAGGCCCGCATAAACATCGATTTCGAACCGTTTACCACCGCCACGTTTGCCTCGTAGGAACGGGTGGCGGAAATCATATCCACCATCTCCTCGACAATATTGACGTTGGGAAACTCCACATACCCCTGTCGAGGCCCCGTTTTGATGGCGTCGGGATGAGTCGGATCATAGACCAGCCTCAAGTCGGAGTCGTAGTCCTTTTCAACCTCGGTGACCCTCACCCCTCGCCCGATTCCGTTGTCCAGATATTCCGGTAGAAAGGGGCTGCGCCAATAGGGTTGAGAGACCCGGGGTCTGAATATAGCCCTGCTCCTCCGGAAGGCCCCTCCCTCGGCGGTTCGGGTGGTATTGGCATTGGCTATGTTGTTAGAAATAACGTCGAGGCGTGTCCGCTGCGCGGTCAGCCCCGAAGAGGCCGTATTAATGGTGCTGTACAAACCCATACTCTACTCCTTACCTCAACACCAGATTCACCCGGTTAAACTCGCCCGTCACCGCCCGGGTCATCAAATCGTAACCCAGCTGATTATGCAGGGCGTCCATCATCTCCTGCTCGATATCCACGTTGTTCCCGTTGTTGTCCGAGGTGGACAGATAATCAAGGACCCTCCGCGGCTGTACCGTTCGATAGTCGATGGGCCGGTGAAAGGGGATGTGTTTCTCATGGGTCAATTTTGCCTCGGGAATTACCTCGTAGTCCTCGCTTTCGAGGGCCCTCTTCAGGGAGGCCTCGAAATTCAAGGTGCTCCGCTTGAAGTTCGGAGTGTCCGCGTTGGCAATGTTGTCGGCGATGATGTCCCTCCGAAGCAGAGAGACGTCCATTGTGCGGTGGAGGACATCCACGGTCTTGCCGAAGCTGTTATTCAGAAACATCTCGTTCTTCTCCTGTTCGATTCCGTCTCACCTTCTATTTTCGGCGTACCTGCCTCCTCCCTTAACAGTTCCCGACGCCTCACAGTATGTACCTGCTCAAATCCTGGTCCTCCACCACTTCGGAGAGGCGCTCATCCACGTAGTCGGGCGTAATGCTTATGGTCTGCCCCTGAAGCTCGGTGGCGTTGAAGGACACATCCTCCAGGAGTAGCTCCATAATAGTGTGGAGCCTTCTTGCCCCGATATTCTCGGTCCGGGAATTGACATCCGCCGCAATCTCGCTTATCCGGTCTATGGCCTCATCCTTGAAGTCGAGGACAACCCCCTCGGTCTTCAGGAGCTCCGCGTACTGCTTAATCAAGGCGTTCTCCGGCTGAGTGAGGATCTTCTTGAAGTCGTCCTTATCGAGATCCTCGAGCTCCACCCGAAGGGGAAACCGTCCTTGGAGCTCCGGGATCAGATCGGAGGGCTTGCTCATATGAAAAGCCCCGGCCGCGATGAAGAGGATGTGGGATGTATCGATCATCCCGTAGCGGGTGTTGACCTGTGATCCTTCCACAATGGGTAGAATGTCCCTCTGCACCCCCTCTCGGGAGACGTCGGCGCTTCCCTTGGTCTCCTTTGCCGCAATCTTGTCGATCTCGTCGACAAAGATGATCCCCATCTGCTCGACCCGCTCCTTGGCGACCTCGGCAACCCGGTCGGTGTCGATGAGCTTATCCATCTCCTGAGCGAGTATGGTCTCCCGGGCCTGACTGATTGTAACGATCTTTTTCTTCTTCTTGCCCCCGCCTCCGAACATGTTGGGCAGATTACCGAAGTTTATTCCCATCTCTTCGAGACTCGTTCCCGAGAATATCTCGATGGAAGGACTGACGTTCTTAGTGACGTTTATCTCCACCTTCTTATCGTCGAGCTTACCCTCGCGAAGCATGGTGCGGAACTTTTCCCGGGTGTCTTTGTCCTTAGCCGCCGCGGGGAGGGGTTTCGACTCCTCCTGTCCGGAAAAGCCTTCTTCCGGACGTCCTACACCGGGAAGGAGCAGGTCGAGAAGGGCTTCTTCGGTCCGCTTATCCGCCTCCTCCTTGACTTCCTCCTGCATCTCCTCCTTGACCAGACTGAAGGCCACCGACATCAGGTCCCGGACCATCGATTCCACATCCCGGCCGACATATCCGACCTCGGTGTATTTCGTAGCCTCTACCTTGACGAAGGGAGCCCCGCAGAGTCTCGACAATCGTCGCGCAATCTCGGTCTTCCCCACCCCGGTGGGTCCTATCATGATGATGTTCTTAGGCGCGATCTCGTCGCGAAGCTCCTCGGGGAGCCTTTGCCGGCGGACCCGATTGCGAAGGGCTATGGCCACGATCTTCTTCGCCTTGTCCTGGGCGATTATATACTTATCCAGCGCGGCTACCGTTTCTTTCGGGGTCAAATCTTCTATCTTCTTTTTTATCATACGAGTTCCTCCACGACGAGGTTTTCATTGGTATAAATACAAATTCTCCCGGCTATCTTTAATGCCTTTTCAGCTATCTGCCGGGCGGTGTAGTCCGACGCCTCCAGATAAGCGAGGGCCGCCGCATAGGCGTAGCTCCCTCCGCTCCCGATAGCGATGACCCCCTCTTCAGGCTCGATTACATCCCCGTTCCCCGAAATAAGGAGAACCTTGCTCTTGTCCGCCACTAAGAGCATCGCCTCGAGCCTGCGGAGTGCCCGGTCGGTTCGCCATTCCTTGGCGAGCTCTACCGCGGAGCGGGTAATGTCTCCGCCGTACTCCTTCACCTTGCCTTCGAACCTTTCGAAAAGGGTAAAGGCATCGGCGGTGGCTCCCGCGAAACCGACTAAGACCTTGCTGTCATAGACGGTACGCACCTTCCGGGCGTTTCCCTTCATGACGGTTTCCCCCAGGGTAACCTGTCCGTCACCGGCCATGGCAACCTGTCCTTCTTTCCTGACCGCGAGTATCGTAGTTCCTCTATAGTTCATATTCACTTCGTTTTTCATTGTTCTTCCTCGTTAATCTTACCGTTTTTCCTTAGCTTTCCGTGGGGATGGGCCTCTTTATAGATCCTTTTGAGACGAGCCAGTCCCATATGAGTGTATATCTGGGTGGTGGAGAGATTGGCATGCCCTAAGAGCTCCTGCACCACACGGATATCCGCTCCGCGGTTGAGCAGATGGGTCGCGAAGCTGTGACGGAAGGTGTGGGGGCTCACATTCTTGATTTGACCCGCCTTCTCCGCCCTCTTCTTTACGATAAGAGAGACCCCCCGGGCTGTAATCCTCGTGCCTTTCGTGTTGACAAAGAGGGCAGTCTGGGCGTCCCGGTCGTTAGCCGCCGTCCGGGCGCTCTTGAAGGGGAGATAGCCCTTGACGGCGTTTTCCGCCGACTTTCCGAAGTAGACGAGTCGTTCCTTTCCCCCCTTGCCGTTTACGAGAATCGTCTTACCCCGAAAATCGATGTCGGCAAGGTTCATCGATACCAGCTCCGAAATTCTGCATCCGGTGGTGTAGAGGAGTTCGACAATCGCCGTGTCTCTAGCCTCGGTAAAGGGGTCTCTTTTCCCGTCCTGTGTTCCCGGAGGGCCCCCTAAGTAATCTTCCACTTCGTGCTCGAAGAGGAATTCCGGGAGCTTCCGTCCCTGCTTGAGGCTTTTAACGAGGGAAAAGGGATTACCCTCGAAACCCTTGTGCTTCACCAGATAGCCGTAAAAGGACCTGAGTACACTTAACCGGCGGTTGACGGTACTCTTCGCCGATCCCCTTCCGAGAAGGTCCGCGATGAAACCTCGGGCGGTTCGGTCGTCTATCTCGTCGAAGCTCAAACCCGATTCCTCGAGATACCGGAAGTAGTCTTCCAGGTCTTTGCGGTAGGCCTCGACCGTAGCGGAGGAGAGGGTCTTTACGTGAGTAACGTACTCGAGAAATTTCTCCGCCAGCGGCGTTCCAGTTTTCCTCAGCCCTTCGTCCATAACCGTCATATTGCTCTTACTCATACCGCTTCTCCGGCGTTGCGTATCACCAGTCCCAGGATTTCCGCCTCCAGGCTCGAGGCGAGTCCGGTTCCGATATGATTCAAATATTCCGCCTCGCCTTTCACCCCGCCGGCGGGCCCATCGTCCCTCGTTTCTTCCGGGGCGTTTCGGCCGCAGGATACGTTCGAGCTTTGCGGATCGAAACCCCATTCCTCGAGGACATCCGCGGCGCATCGTATACAAGGGGCCCCCGATTCGGCGAGCTCTCTGCTTCCTAACCCCGGAACCCCGTCAAAGCAGCCGGAGACAACCACCAGGTCCCTTCCCTGTTCCAAAGAGTAGTCTGCGGTAATGAGGGCCCCCGACCGTGCCGGGGCTTGGACAAGAATGACCGTCCGGCTCAAGCCGCTTATGATCCGGTTGCGCTCCGGAAAGTTATATTTGAGGGGGGGCATCCCCGGCGGGTATTCACTCACTAAACCCCCGCCCTTCTCGATGATTTCCGCGGCAAGCTTCTTGTTCTCTTTCGGATACACCTCGTCGATACCGCACCCGAGGACCGCCGTCGTAACGCCTGAAGCCGCTACGGTTCCCCGATGCGCCTCGCTGTCGACGCCCCTCGCCAGCCCCGATACGACGGGAACGCCCGCCCGGGCAAAATCTACTCCCAACCGAAACGCCGCGGCCTTAGCGGCACCGGTGGGCTTCCTGGTGCCCACTACCGCGACTTGGGGAATGTCGTTTCCGGGGAGCCTGCCCCTCACGAAGAGAAGAAAGGGAGGATCGTAGATCTCTTTCAACTGCGGAGGATACTCAGGGCTGAGATATGTAACAGTTCCTATCCCCCCGGCCGAAAGATAATCCAGATCCACGCGGGCAGCCTCTACGGCGGCGCCGGGCTCCCATGCTCCTCTGAACAGGCGCCTCCCGATCAACTCTTCGACACCCCGCCGGGAGAGCCCGGCGAGCCGCGAAGGATCGTCCAAGATCTCCGAGAGGAGGATTTTCTCGAGGGGTTTTAGAATACGAAGCCTGTTCAAGGCCAACTCAAGTATGCTCAGCACAGCGCCTCCCTCGGGTCCGACGGGGATACGAGGTGAGAGTCACGCAAGGAGAACTGTCTATTCAGGAGGCTCTCCTTGTTCTCCTCGGCCCGTCTCCGCTGCTCCGATGACTGTCCGTAGCTGATTATCCTGTCGTAAAGCTCCACAGCTTCTTCGATCCTCCCCTCGTAGATATAGACCCGAGCAAGGAGGAACATAGCATCTATATGACGGGTCTCCTTCTCGAGGATGCGGTTCAGGTAAGGCTCGGCGTCCGGCATACGGTCCATTTCGAAGATGTAGAGCACCGAAAGCCCGTAAAGGGCCTCAATGAACTGATTGTCCAGCTCGATTGCTCTCAGATAATACTCCTCGGCTTGGCTCAGATGCTCCTCTCGGGTCTCGGGCTGATTGACCGCTCCCTTTGCCATTCTCTCGGAACACATCCCGGCTAGGTAGAAGAGAAGCGGATT
>JBKHAJ010000165.1:0-7902 GCA_046542935.1 Spirochaetia bacterium
ACGCCGACGGGTGGGCCCCGGACGCGGTAACCGCGAAGGATAAAGTGCTCGAGTTTTTGGGCGCGTAACGACGCGTACGAGTCAAGGAGGAAACATGCGAAGTAACTATACGGTAAATGAAAGCGCGGGGCTCCAGGTCCTCTCGGACGAACAGTGCAGGCGCCTGCTCTCCGCGTCACAGGAGACTCTGCAGAAGAGCGGGGTCGTCTACCACGACGAGGAGGCCTTAGGAATCCTCAAGAAAGCGGGATGCTGGATCGACGGAAACCGGGTGCGGATTCCCGGTAAGCTGGTCGAACGGGCGCTGCACTCGGCTCCTTCCAAGGTGACGCTGAACAACAGCCGGACCGGAAGACGGGCCATGGTCTTAGAGGGGTGCAACAGCTACTACGGGACCGGATCGGACACCCCCTTCTTCAGCGATCCCTACACCAAGAAACGGATCCCCACCAGCAAGAAGACGGTATCCATGGCGGCGAAGACGATCGACGCCCTGCCGAATCTCGATTTCGTCATGTCCCTAGGGATCGTCCAGGATGTGCCGCAGCTGGTCTACGACCGACACCAGTTCGAGGCGATGGTCTTGAACACTTCAAAGCCGATCGTCATAACCGCCATCGACAATGAGGGGTACGGCGACATTATCGAAATGTGCGAGATCATCGCCGGGGGGGAGGCTGAGCTGAGACGCAATCCCTTTATGACCCTCTACGCCGAGCCCATCTCGCCGGGGATCCACTCCGAGGAAGCTGCCCGGAAACTGATCTTAGCCGGAAAGAAACAGCTCCCGGTGGTCTATACCCCCTGCCTCATGGCGGGGAGCACCGCTCCCGGGACCATCGCCGGGGCGGTGGCCAACGGATTGGCGGAGAGCTTGAGCGGACTCGTTCTCAATCAGCTGACCAACGAGGGGAATCCCTTCATCATGGGCGGTGTATTCACTATCATGGACATGAAGACCACTATCTTCTCCTACGGGGCGCCTGAGTTCGATCTGATGATGGCGGCCCTTGGGGACATGTCCAATTACTTAGATCTCCCCATGTTCGGTACCGCGGGGTGCTCCGATTCGAAGCTCTTAGACGAGCAGACCGCCATCGAGTATGCAATCTCCATCATGATGCAGGCCCAGAGCGGGGCGAACCTCATCCACGACGTGGGATATATCGAGCACGGGAACTGCTCCTCCATGGAGAGCCTGGTAATGGCCAACGATCTTATCGGGTATGCCCGGCGTTTGGTCGGGGGAATCGAGGTCAACGAAGAGACCCTGGCCTTGGACGTCATCGATCGGGTCGGACCGGGGGGCGATTACATCACCGATAAGCACACCTTCGAACACTTTAGGAGTGAAACCTGGTATCCCGAACTGTTCCCGCGGACCGTCTACGAGAAGTGGGTGGACGGCGGCAGTAAAACCCTGACCGAACGGGCGAACGAAAAAGCCGTCGACATCCTCGACAACTACGAGCCCGATCCGCTCCCGAAGGACGTGGTAAAGAAGATCGGCGATATCGTTCGCAAAGCGGAGGAAAAGCTGGGTTAACCGGCGGCTTCGGAGCAGGATGTGCCCCACTACGCGCTGGGAATAGACACAGGAGGAACTTTTACCGACGGGGTGATCTTCGATCTGGACGCAAAAGAAGTCGCTGCCAAGACGAAGGTCATAACCAATCGGTTTGATTTAGCCGACACCATAGACGGGTGTTTAGATAGTTTGTTTTCCCGCCCGGAGTTACGCCTCTTCGGGCGGGGTTCCCTCTCCGGCATCGTGATGTCCTGTCTTTCGACAACCCTGGCGACCAATGCCACGGTGGAAGGGCAGGGCGCCGATGTCGGTCTAATTCTTATCGGCATCGACATCGATAAAGATCTGCCCACCTCTCACTTCACTTCCGTCGCAGGGGGGTACGACATCAACGGAAGGGAGAAGTACCCCGTTGATCTCGAGGCCGCCGCTGAGGCGGTCCGGCGGATAGAGAGCGAGGTGGAAGCTTTCGCGGTCTCCGGATACATGAGTATCAGGAATCCCGAGCAGGAGCTCGCCGTCCTCAGGCTAATCCGGGAAATTACCGGCTATCCGGTGGTATGCGGCCATCAGCTGAGCGGCGACCTCGGGGTCTACGAGCGTTCGGTTACCGCCGTCCTCAATGCCCGGCTTATTCCGCTTATCTCCCATCTCATCGATGCCGCTAAGCGGTCCCTCGAGGCACGGGGGATCATGGCGCCGCTTCGCATAGTCAAAGGCGACGGAAGCCTTATCGACGAGGCGATGGCCCGGGAGAGGCCTATCGAGACCATACTCTCCGGTCCCGCCGCGAGCCTGATCGGGGCAAAAACCTTATCGGGAATCGACGAGGGGATCATCGTCGACATCGGGGGGACTACCACCGATGTGGCGGTTCTCAAGAAGGGCAAGCCGATCCTCCGGGACGAAGGGGCCAGCGTGGGGGGATGGTTTACCCGGGTCAAGGCGGCGGAGATCACCACCATCGGTCTCGGCGGAGACAGTCTCATCGGGGTTTCCAGGGACGGTATCCTTTCCGTGGGGCCGCAGAAGGTCTTCCCCCTCTCCTGGGCCGCCGCGGAACATCCCCGCCTCTTGGCCGAGCTAGTGACGGTCCGGGAGACCGGGTTCTCCCCCCTCGAGGCCCAGCCCACCTGCATTCTCTTCTTTGTTCGTGAGCCGGCGGGGACGGTCTTGAGGGATTCGGAAAATAAGCTCCTTGCCCTTATCCGTACCGGGCCTCATTCCCTCCTTACCGCGGGACGACTCCTGGGAATGGACCCGAGCCTTGTTCCTTGGAAACGGCTGGTGACCATCGGGGTAATCCACCGGGCCAATCTGACTCCTACCGACATCCTTCATGTTCGGGGCCGCTTTACCCAATGGAATACGGAAGCCGCCGAATGCGGGGTCGAGATTCTCGCTCGGCGCTACCGGAAGTCGCCGGAAGAATTCATGGACGACGTCCTCGAGACGGTCCGCTATAGGCTCTTCTCGGTCCTCGTGGAAAAGTGCGTCCAACTTCAGAACCGGAAGATGAGCTTGAGAACAGGAGTCGAGAGCGACTATCTCCTGCGTCGGATGTATTCCGATACCGTTGGGGACATCACCTTTTCGGCAAGGGTGGATATGCCGGTGGTAGGGGTAGGAGCGCCGGTGGAGGCTTACCTCCCCGAGGTCGTCGAACGCTTTTCGAGCCGTTTCGTCAGCCACGACCACTCCGACGTGGCGAACGCGGTGGGGACGGTGAACGGAATGGTCGTGGAAAGGGTACGGGTCCTGGTCAAGCCCGGGGAGACCGGAGGCTTCTTCGTCTACGGGCCGGACAAGCGCTCGATCTTCTCGGAGCTTCATGAAGCCCTCGGCTTCGCCGAGGCCGCCGCCCGGGACGCCGCCTTAACCAAATGCGAGGCCGCGGGAGGTAAGGACATCACCATCGAGATCGACCGGAACGATACCTACGCCGCCTTGACCCCGGACATGCTCCTCCCCGATGATACCGCGAAGGGGGGGGACCTCTTTGTACAGTCCGCCTTCGAGGCGCAGGCAATCGGCCGTCCGTGGTAAAGGGACGATTATGCAGACAAAGCTGACTTTAACGATCGATAAGTAAGTCGTCGAAAACGCGAAGCGCTACGCGGTTCAACACTACAGCGCGCTATCCGGCCTATGCGATTACAACGTGACGAGGAATACTGATGATTATCGGGAATCAAAGATCACTGTATTGGATCCCGTGGAGTATATCGCGCTATTCCTCGAGGCCGAATAGTCCTCGCGGCTCTGTAACTCCCGACGCCTCTTGTCAAAATTGAATGAATAAAATACTCTATTATTCATGATAGGTATAATAGAGTTCATAACGGGTTTACCGGCGGAAGCGGTGCCTCCCGCCTTTTCGGTCAGTCTCTGGGTCCTTATAATCGTCGCCGCGGCGGCATTCCTCGCGGGTCTGTTTACGCGGAATTACTCCCACGTGGACAGGATCTGGTCGCTTCTGCCTCCGGTCTACGCGATAATCTGGGGCACGGCCTTCTTCAGTGAGCCGCTGTACTTAATCCCGGCGGTCCTCGTAATTCTCTGGGGCACGCGGCTTACCTTCAATTTCGCGAGGCGGGGAGGGTATAATTTCGATTTCAAACACGGCTTTACCGAGGAGGATTACCGGTGGCCGATCTTGAGAGAAAAAATTCCTAACCGCTTTCTCTTCGAGCTCTTCAACCTGTTCTTCATTGTGGGTGTCCAGCTGGGCCTTATATTTCTGTTTACCCTCCCGCTATTTTTTGTAGGGATGCGGGCGGAAGCGGGTGCCGCGGCGCTCACCCCGGCGCATGTCATATTGGCTTTTCTGTGGCTGTTCTGCCTTATCGGTGAGTTCATTGCCGACAATCAGCAGTACAACTTTCAGGAGAACAAGCGGAAGGCGGGCGGCCTCGGTTTCAATACCAAGGGGATGTGGAAGTACTCCCGCCATCCCAATTATACCTTCGAGCTTCTCCAGTGGATCATTCTGGCGGTCTACGCTCTTATATCCGGGGTCGCTTTTATCCACGCCTTTTTGGGCGCCGTCATTCTGGTGGTCCTCTTCGTGGGAAGCACCCGGATGACCGAAAACATAACACTCTCGAAATATCCCGAGTACAAACAGTGGCAGAGGATAACCTCTCCCTGGATCCCGGGGATAAAGACCCTTTTTCTCAGAAGCTCCCGGAGCGACGAGGAGCTCGGACTGGAGACGGAGTAGCAGGAACAGCTTGGGGCGGATTGGTTTTCCTGTACTCGTCCCGGGAGGAAATGATCTTTTAAAAGTAAAAAACAACTGATCTCCCTTGATCCCCTTGGGTCATCTTTTATATAATCCATATTATTATGAAGCATCGACAGTATTTCTTTGCCGCGGCCGTCCTTATAGCGGCCGCTCTTTTATCATGTCAGACTGTAGAGAAGGAGTACGAGGAACCCCGGCCGCTCGGGGTGCCGGACGAGATCACCCGGGTGGTTAAGGAAGACCCTAGGGAGAACCTCCAGCGTCTTATCAATTACATAAAGGAAAACTCACAGAGTGAGTCCGAGGCATTCCGCTATGCCCACGACTGGGTGGCGGTTAATGTCGCCTATGACATGGCGGTATTTAACGGCGAGGCGGAGCGGGTTGATGACCCCTACGAGGTTATCTCGTACGGTAAAACGGTCTGTGAGGGGTACAGCAGGCTGCTCAAGCTTTTATGCGAGAAACTCGGTATCGAATGCGAGTACGTCCTCGGGTATGTGAGAGAATTCGAGTATGACAGCTCCGAGGAAGCGGAGATGGACGGACCCAGGCCGGCGCACGCGTGGAATGCGGTGAAGCTCGAGGGACGCTGGAAACTCGTGGATGTGACCTATAACTCGGACATAGCCAGCGACGAAAAGAATTATATCCCGCGCTATTCCCAAACATATTATCTCATTCCTCCGGAGCAGTTCATCCATACCCATTTTCCCATGGAGGAGAAGTGGCAGCTCCTCGAAGAACCGTTGAGTTTCGAAGAGTTTAAATCGCTTCCGTATTTGTCACCTTCCTTTTTTCACTATGGCCTGGAGCAGGTGGAGCGATACGAGAAGGTAGCGCCCGCAGATGAGGGGACCCGAACTATACGGATAGCCGTACCCTCGGAAGCCGACATAAACGTCTATCTCCATCACCTTCAAAAGTCTCGGGAGATTCTCATCCAAGGCTTTGATTTGATAACCGCCGATGCCACGGGACTTCACACCATTGATATCCGCTTTCCCGGTGCGGGGAAATACTCTTTCTCCCTAGTTGTAAAGGATTCCCGATCTGAGGGGCCGTATCATTTTGCCGCGATCTATTTCTTCGAGGTCGAAGAAGCTTCCCCGGATGTTCGTCCCTTCCCTAAAGTCTACCGCCGTTTCGTGGAGCACCGGATCAGGGACTTGAGCCCCGATTACCGTGACCTCGAAGGGGGGAAAAAGGTAGAGTTTTCTTTTGCCACCGATGTCCGGGGAAAATATGCTTTGATTGTCTCCGACGAAGGGACCCACCAGGGTACCTACGAGTTTTCCAAAAACGCCGCCGGGCGGTACGAAGCCGAGATTAGCGCCCGGGGAGACACGGTCTATTTTGCAGTAAGGGAGGACGGGCAGTACCGTACACTCGCGACGTACGCAGTGAAGTAATCGCGAATCTCTTATTACTCCGCTAATACCCTCATGAAGACTCACACAAAAGGACCATGCGAAGAAAGAAAAGCGAAGTATTGATCAAAATGGTATAGCAGTTATATATACTTTTTTTCGTGAGGTTCAGATTCGATCCGGAGAAAAGTGTACTTTAAGGAATAATCAAAAACGTGGTATCGGATTCGAAGAAGCTTTGGAGATATGGCAACATCCCGATTATGAAGACCCCGATCGGATGATCCTGACCAATTTAGAGTTATAGGCTGGGTAAAGGGAAAATGAAATACCCGACGCAGCGGGTAAATGTCGATTTTACTGTTGAAATGGTGGAGGAGTTAGATGCTCTTGCAGGCGAATTGAACATCAGCAGGCAGGCGGTTATAAAATCGTATCTTCGGCAGGCTATGGATCAGCATTATCTTGCGAAGGGAAAAGTGAGTTAATCCTTGTCCTGCGCCGCAGGATGGATCAATACGGCCATGGCGGGAAAAATGGCGGGAAGGCCCTTGGCCGATCTGATGAAAAAGAACATCGATGAGCCTCAAATCTTCAAGGTAACTCCTACCATTTACGAAAGGGGCTCCTGCCGGAAAATAGGGTAACCCTTCGGCGGCTCGATCCTATGCGGTGCCGGCATTCGCAGCCACAAGATTTCAATTAGTGACAAAGGGACCCCCCGGGGCATGCTTCGACCGGAACACATTCGACTTGGCTTCCCCGAAGCTCGGTGCACCCTTCGACTATGTAAGGTCCGTTCTTTACCGCTTGTATCTTTTTCCCCCGCGTATTAGCGCTCATCGGCATTGATCCGACAAGGCAGTCGATACCGGACCTGACCGCTTCCGTTTCGTTCATGCCGACACGCGCAAGAGGGGGGCGATGTACATGGAATAGGTCATTGTCCTGTAAATCATCCACGGTGATGTTTCCCCTCGTATTCGTTTCGATGCCCGGGTCCGCAAGAGCAGTAGCTTGGGAGATCCTATAACTGCGGGAGCGTATATTAACTCTCCCGGAGGTCCGACACGGCAAGCATAAATCCGCCCCAGGGCAAAGTACGGGGCAGGATCCTTTCGGCTAACCGGGCGGGACCGTTTCCCGAGGGGAAGAATATTGCCGTCTTTATTACCGGACGGGACAAACCGGCATCCGCGAAGAGCCCGGTGAGTTCCCTTCGGGTATGCCAATGAGCGCCGGCGTACGCGCCTTTGCCCCCCTCTTTTCCTTTTCGGTACCACAAGAGGCTGTCGCGGTTAAGGACTCCCACCGCGATTTTCGCTCGGGCGGTCCGTGCCATTTCCCGGAGAAAACCGATTTGATCGGGGACAAAACACAAAGCCGTTACGGAAACGGTATAATCGAACGACTTCGGCGGAAACGGAAGGTCCTCCCCGGAACCTAAGACATATTCTTCGTCCTCCGCCGCATGGGCGGCCGCGTATTCGATTGATTCCGGATCGGGGTCGATGCCCGTTACCGCCCCGGATTGATCACGGGCGAAACAGCGGGTAAAGAACCCGGTACCGCAGCCGATATCCAATACCGAATTCTCCGGCCGGGGGGCGAGGGATCTTCGAAGAAGTGTATATTCGCGTTCACCGATCCATTTCCCGCGGGGGGTCCGATACCATGCGTCGTAGTCTTTCGGTTCCAAATCAGCCCTTCCTCATCTTGATACCGCTTTCCGGGCGTGCAGGAGAGCCTGGGCGGCT
>JBKHAJ010000003.1:0-34457 GCA_046542935.1 Spirochaetia bacterium
CTTACGATTTTCATTCCGACTGGCCCAAGGCGCGGGAGTTCGCCGCGGAGGTCCATGGCATTGACATCCCCGGAGTGCACGTCTTTCTCTTCGACCGGACCTTTCCTTCGGTCTATCTGACCAACCTCCTCATGCGGGCGAGTGATCTTATGATCACTAAACCTTCGGAACTCAGTTTCTATCCGGTGCCGAAGCTCTTTATCCAGCGGGTAGGGAAGCACGAGGCCTGGGGGGCTATCCGGGGTTCGGAGATCGGGGACAGCACCATGGAGACTGAGAACACCGCGAGCATGCTCTCCGCACTGAAGCTGACCATAGAGGAGGAGGACCTGATCCCTTTCTACTGCCAGAACATCCTCATGAACAAGAACGCGGGCATCTACGACGGCGCCTACAAGGTGGTACGCCTCGCCTTAGACGCTCGGGAACGCCGTGCCGGAGGCATATCCGAGGAGCGGGGCGCCGCGGTGATATAAAAGCCCCGCCGCAGCGGGGCTTAATACCATAGAGGAGTTGTGATTAAAAGTCCAGATTCGCGGGCTCGAAATGGACACTTGCGTGGCTGCAGGAGGGGCACTTGGCCGGCGGCTCGGTCCCCTCGTGAATGAAGCCGCAGACGCCGCACTTCCATTTGATCGGTTTGTCCCGCTTGTAGACGGTTTCGTTTTCGACCATATCGAGAAGTTTTTTATAACGGTCCCGATGGTGCGCTTCGATTTTGAGGATCTGATTGAAAAGGTTGGCCGCTTCCTTGTTTCCCTCTTCCTCCGCCTCCCGGGCGAAGTCGGCGTACATCGTCTTTACCTCGTAATCCTCTCCCTCCATGGCGGCGCGGAGGTTGGATGCGGTGTCTCCAAGTCCTCCGAGGAGCTTGAAATGGTCCTTCGCGTGACGCTTTTCGTTCTCCGCGGTTTCTTCGAAAATCTTGGCGATGTAGTGGTATCCCTCTTTTCTCGCCTGGGCGGCAAAGTAGGTGTACTTGTTCCGCGCCTGGGATTCTCCCGCGAAGGCCGCTTTCAAGTTGTCTTCGGTCTTACTCATGTCTCTCTCCTTAAGCTTTAGAGTGTATTATTGGGGACGAAAGCCGTTCGCTTCCGTCCAATTAACCGGTTTTAGTTTGGCACTCCGGACACATTCCCTGAAGAGACACCCGGAGTTTCGAGATGCGGTACCGGTTCGCCAGATCATCGGGAACCGACAGGGTGTCGAAGTCCGGGTTCTCGAAATCTATGATACGTCCGCAGTGTATGCAGTGAATGTGATGATGGGGCTGAAGCTGTGTGTCGAAGCGGCGTACCCCCTCGGGGGTCTCGATAATCTCTAAGAGCCCTATTTCGGCGAAGGTCCGGAGCGTTCGGTTGACCGTGTCGAAGGAGATATTGGGGTACTCCTCGACAACCGTGTGATAGACTTCATCCGCCGAGGGATGTGTGGTGAGTCCGTGAAGGGCTGCGAAGACGGCGATTCGCTGGGGAGTAACCTTGAGGTCCCGCTCCCGAAGTATATCCGCGAGAGTATCCTGCGCCCGCGCGTCATCACGTATTTGCATGGAGTTATTATATAGGAATTAGTACTAATGAGCAAGGCTATACTGTGTTTATTTATGCTTCCGTTTTTGTACTTGATCCCAGGTACCCAAAAGGTCATACTTACGTCATGAACGAAATCTTTGCCGACAGGATGTCCGACGTACCCCGGTCTTTTATCCGTGAAATTCTCAAGGTTACCCTCGATCCGGAGGTCATCTCCTTCGCGGGAGGGCTGCCTAACCGTGAGTACTTTCCGGTGGAGGGACTGAAGCGAGCCGCATGCTCGGTGTTCGACATTCACGGCCGGGATGTCCTCCAGTACGGAAGCTCAGAGGGTGACCTCTCTCTGAGGAAGTTCATCTCCCAGCGGTACAGGTCCCGGAAGGGGATAGACGTACCCCCGGAGAATATCCTCATCACCAACGGCTCACAGCAGGGGCTCGATCTCCTCGGTAAGGTCATGCTCAACGCGGGGGATGGACTCATCATCGAAGAGCCGGGTTATCTCGGGGCAATACAGGCCTTTTCCATGTTCAAACCCCGCTTTGTACCGGTGCTCATGGATACCGACGGGATGATCCTCGAATCTCTGATCTCTGAGGTGGACAAGGCGACCGAGGCGGGAGGAACACCCCCCAAGCTCATGTACACGGTCCCCAACTTCCAGAATCCTTCGGGAATCACCTATGCCCGCGGCATCCGGGAGAAGATTGCCGAATATATCGGTACGACGGATATTCTTCTCGTAGAGGACGATCCCTACGGTGAGCTCCGCTTCGCCGGCGAGGATATCCCCTCCTTTCGGAAGTTTCTTCCCGATCAGTCGGTGCTCCTCGGTTCCTTCTCCAAGACGGTCGTCCCCGGATTCCGTCTCGGATGGATCGCGGCGCCGGACGCGGTCTTAGAGAAGCTGTTGATCGCCAAGCAGGCGGCGGACCTCCACTCGAGCCACTTCACACAACGGATCATCGCCGAATTCCTCGGGGCTAACGATATCGACGAGCACATCGCGATTATCAAGGATATCTACGGAAGACAATGTCGGGCTATGCTGGACTCGATAGCGGAGCACTTCCCCGAAGAGGTCCGCTATACCAGGCCCGAAGGGGGGATGTTTCTTTGGGCGGAGCTTCCCGAGGGATTGAACGCCCTCGAACTCTTCGAGGCGGCCGCCCGGGAGAACGTCGTCTTCGTTCCCGGAGATCCTTTCTATATCGGCAAGACCGGTGTAAATACTCTGCGCCTCAACTTCTCCTGCGTCGACGAGGAAACCATTGAGGTCGGTATCCAACGGCTGGGGAAGGCGATTAAGCGAATGCTCCCGGCGGGAACACCTACGCCGGCTGTATGAACACCCTCGTCTACCGGGTGCTTCCCACGGATCTCGAAGAGGAGTTGGAAGTCTGGTATGAGAGGCTTATCTGCTCCGATCCCGAGTATTCAGAAATCGACCGCTGGGATGACCCGGACTACACCCTGATCACCTTCGAAGGCAGCCAATGGGCTTCAACGGCGGAACTCGCGGAGAGGAATGTTCGGGCCGGTACGGTTCCGGTACGGATCGCCGGAGTGAGTGGGGTCATGACCCACCCCGATTACCGGGGACGGGGGCTTGCCCGGGACCTGATGATCCGGGTCATGGAGCTTGCCGCCGAGCGCTTTCCGGATGCGGATTTCGGTCTCCTCGACTGCCGGAACGAGGTTGTGGGGTTCTACGAACCCCTCGGTTGGCGTCGTGAGCCGGGAAGAATTTTCTACACCCTCGACGGGCGGCGGGGGATGTACGATCCCGAACATGTGAATATTATGATTTACCCTCTCAAGGCGGGCGCCGAGTGGCCGGGGGGAGACGTGGATTTCCTCGGGCTGCCGTGGTAGGGCGGAGCACGGCTTAACGGCAGGGACTATGGAAGCGAAATAATTCTAGAAGAAAATGATAAAAAGTGCCCCCGATCGTGGGGATAGAAACGGCGTAGATGATATATGTGTAGTGAATCACATGATTTTGAGGGGAAATCGGAACCTCCGGCGGGATAATTACAACTACAAACGGTATTTAGTCGAAAATAGTCCCCACGATCGGGGGCACTCAAAAAAGAATAAGTCTCAAGGTGGACCATACCGAGGCCAGGCACCAGAAGGAAAAGAAGGCCCACGGCCCGTAGATGGAGAAGGAGAGACTCCGCCTGTGGTCCCGGTCCTTGTCGGGGTCGGAATCGGCACCGGGGATCTTGTCTCGGTCGATGGTCAGTGCTTCCAGGTCCGGAGACCGGCGGAAGAGTCTGCGCTGTTTGACGAGCCACTTGTTGATTGTCCGGTGGGCGGTATCGAGGGGACGGATCAAAACCATAGCTGTGAAGATCCCTAAGGCTGCGACAAGGTAGGCATAGACCGCAACGGTCCGGTAATCGGCGGCGGTCTGCAGGATTGCGAAGGGCACGACTAAGAAAGATTGACAGGTAACGAGCATGGTAGAGCGCATAGCTAAAAGACTGAATTCGTGCTTGATCTCATCACGATAAAATTTGAGTTTGTCCAAGTCGCCGAGTGTACTCATAAGGAGTCAAATACCGAGCGGTACATACCGCCGCTTATCCTCCTCGGGATGAGGGCGGTAGTAGATCGCGATGTGGCCGATGATGCGGACCAAAGCGGACCCGGTCGCCTCCGCTATACCTTCGCTAAGCTTTCCTTTGTCCTCCTTGAACTCGCCGAATTTCACCTTGATGAGCTCGTGGTCGAGGAGGGCGGTATCGATAGTCTTGACGACTTGATCGGTCACCCCCTGCTTACCGATCCGGACGACGGGCTCTAAGGAATGGGCCGCCTTGAAGAGATATTTCCGCTGTTTCTTTGTTAATTCAGGCATGCTATCAGAATAACCGAAAAGGCGAAAGAATTCGATAGACGAGAATCGAAAAAAACGGTACTCTTTCGCGTCCCGGGATGTCCTCCCGGGAAATATTATTTGGAGACAGCAATGCACATACTCGACCGGTTCGGCGTCAGGCTCGCGATCCGCAGGGCACTTGCCGCGCCGATAGGCAAAACCCACGTCCTCCTGCCCGCGGCCTTTCTGGTGGCCTTCGGGCTCAATTTACTCACCTTCGGGGTCGTCTTCTTCATGGCCGATGCTTTTGGGTCGTCCACCGGAGAGATCGGGCTCCTTATGGCATTGTGGAGCTTGTGCTACTTTATCGGTTGTTTTATCCTCAGGCCGCTCGGCAGGAAACTTCAGCCGCGGTTTTCCATGATGGTTGCAACCGCGTCTCTCGCCCTGTGTCTGACCGCCCTGGTCCTGTGGGGATCGAAGGGTTCGACCTTTGTCTTCTACGGTCTCGCGGGATTGAGCAACTCCCTCTTCTTTCCGCCGCTGCTGACCTGGCTGGCCTCCGGTATAGAGGGGCATGAACTCAACTCCGCCCTCTCCCGGTTCAGTTTGTCCTGGAGCCTCGGCGGGGTATTAAGTCCCTATCCCGCCGGGTTCCTCGTGCAGCGCGGTCCGGTTTATCCCCTCCTGGCGTGTATCGGCTGCCTGGTCGTGACCTTCCTGATTATCGGACTTGCTTCGATAAAGGTCCGGGGAATGCGGATGCCGGCCGGAGCGGACTCGAAGGGGTTGTCGGTGGAGACGGTTGACCACAGTACCTTCCTGAGGTACCCCGCCTGGCTGGGTAACTTTTCGGTCTACGTACTCATGGGGATAATCTCGGCGGTCTTTCCCCTCTTCGCCCGGGGAGAGCTGGGGTTTGCAGAGAGCACCATCGGCCTCATCTTTCTCTCGAGGGCCGTCTTGATGACGGTGGGGTTTGTCCTCTTCGGAAGGCTGACCTGCTGGCACTTCCGGGCGGGATATCAATTAGGACTGCAGCTCCTGTTTGCCGCTTTTATACTCGTTTTGGTCCTGGTAAGGTCGGGAACCGCCTTCTTCGTTCTGCTTCCCCTGCAGGGGATCTTTCTGGCCGCCTTTTATTCAAGCAGCGTGTTCCACGGAGCCTCAGGAGCGGTGGAACGGCAAAAACGAATGGCCGTTCACGAAGGTATGCTTACGGCGGGGATAATCATCGGGAGCGTAACGGGGGGCCTCCTGTATCAGCATTACTCGATGAGGACGGTTTTCCTTCTCTCCCTATCCGTTGCGGTGGCGGTTGCAGCCGCCCAGCTCCTCCTTTTCGGCCTTACGAGGAATAGGCGGGAATCCCGTATCTAGACAGCTCCTCTCCGACCTCCCGCTCAATCCACTCCCGCTCGTCGGTGTTCCAGGGGTGGAAGGAGGGCTTCAGATACACCGCGATCCGGGGGGCCATGGTCCGGAAAAAACCGCCCCTCCCGAAGAAAAAACGGCGCGCCGCCCGGCGGTAGAACCGGTCCCAGCGGTCGTGCTTCATCATGAGGTAGCGGAATCTGCGGTAGACCATCCAGGCAATCTCCAGGGATATGTAGGCGAAAGCGGCTATCCTCCGGAAGTAGTTCCCCGAGAGTTGTTGAAACAGATCGTAACAAACGCTCTTGTGCTCCAGCTCTTCGACGGCATGATACATCAAGAGCTCCCGGAAAGGTGATTTTGCCCGGGCGATATAATCGGGCTTGAGAAAGAACAGGAGATGGGCCAGATTCGCGGTATGGTGCTCGGCCCCGGCGGTACAGGCTATGTTCCACCGCGGGGAGAACAGTCTGCGCAGGGTAATCCTCAAGCGGTGGATCTGTCCGTTATATTCCGCCATCCGGGGAAATCCGTTATCCTTCAGGGCGGCGTTCCATTTGTCGTGCTGCTTTCCATGGGCCCCTTCCTGACGGATGAAGAGCTCGAGGTCTCGAGCGAGCCGGCCGGGGAGCTTCCCCTTTTTTCGGAGGATCGCCGCCGAATCCCGGGCCGCCTCGATAAAGAAGCGTTCCCCCTCGGGAAAAGTCGCCTGAAGGGCGTCCAGGAAATGGGTCAGGACGGGATTTTCGTCGTCCCAGTGCCGGTGTTTTTCGAAAACCGGGGCATAATCGTAATCGACCTTACGCACTTTCAGTTCGAGGTCCTCCGGGCTTTTAACGGGCTGTTTCATGATTCAAGGATACGCTTTTCATTTCCTGCGGTCAAATTTCGTTTTTCTTCGGAATAAACTCCTTGCCTTCCTTGAGAGCTAAGGGATAGAATCATCCCATGGATCGCACCGGTTCTCACGAAGGAAAATTCGAGCTCTTCTACCGGAAGGGCTGGGCCTATCTTATCGTCCATCCTCCCGAGGAGGGGGGGAAGCCGGTCTATCCCGAGGAAGTGGAAAACCGGATGAAGATGCTCGGGGTGCCGAAGGTCCGGACCCGGGTTATCCGTCGGATTATCGATGAAGCCTCGGAACAGGCGGAGAGGCGCGTGGAATGGCCTGAAGGGAGCCGCCTGGCCTCGGAGATCCATGTACGGGTCGCGGACGACCGGATGACCGCCTGGGTCACCATCGACCCCCCCAAGAAGGGAGCGGCGCCCCCTTTTCCGGAGGATGTGGTCGAGGAGCTCGAGAAGCAGGGGGTCCGGTTCGGAATCGATCTCGAGGAAATCCAGCGCTTTGTCGGGAGGCAGGATTTCGGGGCCGAAAAGGTCGCCGCCCGGGGACGCCCGCCCGTGCATGGCCAGGCGGCGAAGGTGGAGTATCACTTCAACACTAACCGGGGAAAGCCCTACTTGGAGATGGACTTCGGACGGATAAACCTCAAGGAGCTCAACTTCATTGAGAACGTCAAATCGGGGGCTCTCCTCGCCGAGCTCCTGGATCCGGTAGAGCCGGTGGACGGAAAGGATGTAACCGGGAGGCCCCTGCCGGCGGAGCCCGCCGAGGGTGCCGCCGAGCTCAAGGCGGGAAAGAACACCCGCTTAAGCGGCGACAAGACGAAGCTGTACGCGGAGATCGACGGTAATGCCAAGCTCGATAACGGATATATCCTCGTCGAGAAAGTAGTAACCGTGCAGAAAGTCAATTACGAGACCGGGAACATCCGCTTCGACGGCACGGTGGTCGTCAAAGGGGGTATTGCCGATGGTTTCGTTGTCGAGGCAACCGGAGACATTCAGGTCGGCAAAGGGGTGGGGAAGGTGCGCCTCAGGGCGGACGGCAATATACTCCTCAAGACCGGAATCAACGGGAACGACGAGGGGTACCTCGAGTGCGGAGGAGACCTCTACTCGAAGTACGTGGAACGCTCGATTATCGTATGCCGGGGAAATGCCTTCGTGGAAGAGGCTATTATGCACTCCCGAGTCCTGGTGTGGAAAAACTGCGTTCTGAACGGAAAACGGTCGGAGTTCATCGCCGGATCGCTCATCGTCGGCGGCAGCTTCTGGTGCAAAAAGCTCGGAAGCATCTACGAGGCGAAGACCCACATCGCCGTGGGGATCGTTCCCAATCTGGTGAGCGCCTATCAGGACACAAAGCGGACCCTCGATGAAAAGCATGACCGGCGGAACAAAGCGGAGGAGCAGCTTGCGCAGTTGAAGAGGGCCGTCGACGAGGGAAAGGAGGATGAGAGAATAAACACCGCTCGGGAACAGCTCTCCGAATCCGTACTATCCTTGGAGGAGGAGATCGGCCACCTCAAGGCCGAGCTCGCCGAGCTGAAGACCCGAATGCGGGCTTCCCGGAAGAGCATCGTGGTGGTCGAAGACATCCTCTACGGCGGGGTGACCGTAAGTTTCGGCAGGCTCGAGTACCGTGCTCCCGATAATGGTGCCAGAAAGACAATCCTGAAGGCGGGTGAAGACGAGGTTGTCGAGGCCGGATTCAATCCCCATGACCGCCCGAAGCTCGATTTCGAAGAGACATAAGAAAGGAGGATCGATAGTCATGGCGAAACAGGTTTACATCCCCTGGAAGGTCTACATTGCCCTCGCGGTTCTCGGGCTTGTCGGGTCAGCGGGCGTCTTGCCTTACCTCCGGCAGCTCCTCGGTCCCGCGGCGGAAGCCTTAGAACCCTCGGCACCCTTCTTTCTCATAGCTCTTATACAAGGGTTTGTCTTGAGCACTCTTCTCAGTCTCCTGGGACTTCTGCTCGCCTCTCATACGGGCATGGGGGTTCCGGTTTTCGCGAGGAGACTGCAGCCTGTTATCCGCGGCGTATCATACGAGCAGCTTTACGTGAATGAATACTCCCCGTCGGAGGACCCTGCAGAGAGGGGCTTAGCCCGGAAATCCGTTCAAGAAGTAATAATGCCGGTGGTCCTAGGGCTTACCGTTGGAATTATCCTCGTCATCGTGGACTATTTTGTCTTTGCCCCTTCGCTTACCAAAAGTGTCGCTGATCTATCGTTACGCCCTGAATGGTGGCGGGGATTTCTCGCGAGCTTCTACGGAGGAATTGTGGAAGAGATCCTCTTGAGGCTCTTCTTTCTCAATCTCATCCTTCTCATACTTATGAAGATCACCCGGCGAGAACGGAGAAGGCCCTCGGAACGGCAGGTATGGACGGCTATTATCCTGAGTACTCTCCTCTTCGCGGCCGGCCATCTTCCTACAGTCGCCGCGGCGGGGGAATTAAGCGATCTCATGATAGTACGCGTCATGGTCCTCAATTCGGCAGCGGGGATCGTATTCGGGCTGATCTTCACCCGCCGGGGGCTCCTCCCGGCGATGGCGTCACATTTTTCAGCTGATATCGTTCTCCATGTAATTGCAGCCGCTCTGCTATGAGACCGCCGCGGCGGGGGGCAGCAGTTTCGCTTCTTTCAGTATCTTCCTCGTGATGATAAAAAAGTGATGACCCTTGACGGCTAACGCTACGGCCTCCGGGAAGGATATCTTGGTGTGAAAAAGGGAACGTGCGAGAAAGGAGAGGTAGCGCAGTCCGTATCGGGAAAATGTTTGTTTGTACAGGGAGCTGAAAAACGCTTTGAGGTCAGCCTTCGATACTTTTTTTCTTCTGTCTTTTTCCAACGGCTTCTTTTTCAGTAGGGTCATACACCGTTTGAAATAGAGCTTCGGCGAGAATATCTTTTCTAAAAGATTCTTGTAACCCTCGACTACCGTTTCCAAGGACATCTTGGGCAGAAAGTTCAGGTTGAGCCGGTGGGTGTTGTCTCCGGAGGATTCTTCGGTAAGCCGGTTTTCCGATTTGAGACGCCGGTAAAGCTGGGTGTTCGGCAAAGCGGTCAGCATTCCCACCATGGCAACGGGTATTCCCGCCTCCTGGATAAAATCGAGCTGCCTGTCGAAGATGTCCTCCTTGTCCGTATCGAATCCTACAATAAAGCCGCCGGTCACTTCGATGCCCGCGGCCTGGATCTTTTTCACGTCGTCTATCGTGTTTCCCTTGAGATTCTGGCATTTCTGGGTATGTTCCAGGGTGTCCTGATCGGGAGTTTCGATACCCACAAAAACCATTGAGAAGCCCGAAGCGGCCATCATTTTCAGGAGTTCATCATCGTGGGCAAGATTTATACTTGCCTCAGTGGACAACTGAAAGGGATAATTCCTCGCCTTCTGCCAGGCGGCGAGCTTCGGGAGGAGGGTTTTTACCTCTTTTTTGTTTCCGATAAAATTATCGTCAACGATGAACAGATTGCCGGTAAAACCGGCGGCATACACCGCATCCAGCTCGCTAATAAACTGCTCGGTACTTTTCACCCGGACTTTGCGGCCGAACATCTCAATTATATCGCAGAACTCACAGTTGAAAGGACAACCCCGGGAATATTGGAGCGACATCATCTGGTATGCCTGAACGTCTACGATATCGAACCGGGGAATAGGGGTCCTCGAGAGCTCGGGCTTCTCACCGCCGCTCGAATATAGGGGCTTCGCGGTTCCCGCCTCGTAATCCGCGAGAAATGCGGGGAGTGTTACTTCCGCTTCATCGAGAATGAAATGACTTACACCTTCGATGTGTTCGTGTGAGGATATCGCATACGGCCCTCCCGCCGCAATTGGTGTCCCTGAATCACCGCACAGCCGGACTATCTCGTTGAATGATTCTTTCTGTACGAGGAGGGCGGAGACGAATACCAGATCGGCGGCATGGATAGCCTCCTCCAGTCCGCGGGAATCCACATTTAAATCGATAAGACTTACGTCGTAGTTATCGGGCAGCAGCGCGGCCACGGTCATCAGCCCGAGGGGAGGGAGAAGGGACTTCTTCCCCGTAAACGGAAGAACGTGCTCGTAGCTCCAGTAGGTCGCGGGAAATTCCGGGTAGACCATCAGTATCTTTGTTTTATCGGTATGTTTTATCATTATATTCCTTTGTAGAGATTTTTTTTTACGGAAATATCGGTTTTCGAGGGGCCGCTTCACGGCGCCCAATCATATTTTCTGCCTCCACAATATACTATTTTCGGGCCCCGGGCAATGAAATGTTTTAAAACTCATTTAAACATTTGTTAATGCCCCCGATCGTGGGGATGAATTGCTCGAATGGCGCTTATTCGCTGGCACGCATTTTGCATAGTTATGGATGAGGAGAAAAGCACCTATGTTCAAGAATAAACTTACCCTTTTCACTATTGCCGGATTCAAGATCCAGGCCGATTTCAGCTGGCTTATTTTGGCCGGCCTCATTACCTGGACCTTGGCAACGGGACTGTTTCCCCGGAATGTTCCGGGAACAAGCACGGCGATTTACTGGATAATGGGGTTTATCGGGGCCGTCGGCATCTTCGGGAGCATTATCTTCCACGAGCTCTCCCATAGTCTCGTGGCGCGGCGGTTCGGGATGGAAATCGAAGGGATAACACTCTGGATCTTCGGCGGGGTCGCCCACATGGAGGAAAATCCTCCGAGTCCCCGGGCGGAGTTCGCCATGGCCATCGCCGGGCCTCTGTCGAGCTTCGTCCTGGCGGGTATCTTCTTAGGTATCCGCTACCTTTCGGGGGCCGGAGAATGGTCGCCCCTCTTTTTCGGCGGGCAGGCGGGGATCGATTCTCCGGTGCAGGGGGTTCTGTGGTATCTGGGGAGAATCAACTTGATCTTAGGACTCTTCAATCTGGTTCCCGCCTTCCCCTTGGACGGGGGCAGGGCCCTCAGGTCGGGTTTGTGGGCCGGAAAGAAGGATATCATCTGGGCCTCTAAAGTCGCGTCGTTCATCGGCTCGGGATTCGCCTTTCTCCTCATCGGCGCGGGGGTCTTCTTCCTTTTCTCAGGTGCTTTCGTGGGAGGTATCTGGTGGGTTCTGATAGGGTTCTTTCTCCACAGCGCCTCGCGGAATGCGTACCAGCAGCTTCTTATAAGCCGGGCCTTGAGCGGTGTCCCCATCAAGAAGTTCATGAAAAAAGAGGTCATAACCGTTCCTCCCAACGCCACCGTGGCCGCTCTGGTGGAGGATTACATCTATACCCATCACTACAAGCTCTTTCCGGTGGCCTCCGACGGAAACCTCGAAGGGTGCGTTACCACTCAGGAGGTGAAAAATGTGGACAGGGAGGACTGGGACACTACCGAGGTAGGCTCGATTACTCACTCCTGTTCCGAAGAGAACTCGGTAACTCCGGAGACCGACGCAGCTAAGGCACTGAGTATCATGAAGCGGGCCGGAAGAGGCCGACTCATGGTGGTCAAGAACGGCGAGCTTATCGGGATCGTTACCCTCAAGGATCTCATGCAGTACCTGTCGATGAAACTCGACCTCGAGCCGGGCAGGCTCCAGAGTCAGGATCCGGATCTTCCCGGCGGGCCTGAGGAGTGAGAAGTTTCTACACACCGGTTCGGCATTACCTGCGCCAAAACATCGGCGTGAAGAGCACCAGTATGGTATACACCTCGAGGCGTCCTAAAGCCATGATGAAGCTCAAGAACCATTTGACGTAGGCAGGATAGAAGGCATAATTCAGGGTCGGACCGATCTTTCCGAACCCGGGACCGATATTTCCGAGGGTAACCAGGGCGGTGGAAAAGGAGGTGACTATGTCGTTTCCCGCGGTGGCTACGATAAAAGTCGTGAACAGGAGGAAGAAGAAGTAGAGAAAGACGAAACCGGAAATTATGTAGATAGTTTCCTTCTTGATCGTACTCCCGTTCAGCCGCACACTGAAAACACCGCTCGGTTTGACCAGGTACTTCATCTCGTTGAACCCGAGCTTGATGAGGGTTACGATCCTCATAACTTTGATTCCCCCCCCGGTGGATCCGGAGGAGCCTCCTATGAACATCAGGATGAAGAGGACAGCCTTCGACAGGTGGGGCCACGCGTCGAAATCGGCGGTGGCGTATCCGGTGGTGGTGAGTATCGAGGACGCTTGAAAGCCGCCGTAACGGAGGCTCGTCCCGAAACGCTCATAGGTCCCGGAGGCGTAGAGATCGAGAGCTATTACCAGGGTGGCTGCAATGAAAATCCCGATATAGGCCTTGACCTCGGTATTTTTTCCTACCGAGCGCCAGCTTCCCATGAGCATCTTGTGATACAGGACAAAGTTGACCCCCGCCGACAGCATGAAAATTGTAATCACTATGTGTATATATGCGGAAGGAAAGTGGCCTACGCTCGCATTCTGCGGCGAGAATCCTCCGGTAGCCATGGTTCCGAAGGTGTGGGTCAGGGCCTGGAAGAGGTCCATCCCTCCGAAAAGGAGAAGCACCGTTTCGAGGACGCTCAAGCCTAAGTAGGTTATCCAGAGAATCTTCGCGGTTTCGGTAATTCTCGGCGTCACCTTGTCCAGGGAGGGACCGGGTGATTCCGCCTTGATCAGCTGAAAACCTCCGTGCCCGAGGAGGGGAAACACCGCCACTGTGAGTACGACGATACCCATGCCGCCGAGCCAGTGGGTCAACGACCGCCAGAAGAGGATCGCCTTCGGCAGGCTCTCGATCTCGGTGAGAATGGAGGCTCCGGTGGTGGTGTACCCGGACATGGTCTCGAAGAAGGCGTCCACATAGCTCGGGATCGCTCCGGACAGGTAGAAGGGGAGCGCCCCGGTCAGGGAGGCGGCAAACCAGGTGAGTCCCACGAAAAGGAAGCTTCCCTTGGTCGAAAGCGCCCGGTGACTGGCGCTTCGGGTAATGAAGTAGAGCCCTGCAAAGACGGCAATATTGATTCCGATGGGAATGAGAAACGAAGCTACCAGCTCCCCCTCGCCGTAATAGGCGGCGAACAAGAGGGGAGTGAGCATAAAGAACGAGATGATCAGGAGGAAAATGGCGAAGACCCTTAAGACTACCTTTATCCTCATGATTGGTACGCGAAGATCCTGTCCAGTTTTTTGATCGATTCCTTTCGAGTCAAAAGAACGATGTGATCGCCGTATTCGATAGTCACCTCCCCTGTGGGGATGATGTTTTCCTTTTCCCGGGATATGAAGATGATGAGGGTGTCATAGGGAAGTTTGAGGTCCTTGATCTTCTGCCCTACCAGGGTACAGCCCTCCTCGCAGGAGGCCTCGATTATCTCGAGCTTGCCGCCGAGGATAGCGTGGATGTTCTTGATGTTACCCCGGCGCAGGTATTTCAAGATCGAGTTGACCATGCTGTTGTTGAGGCTGATGGTAGTGTCCACGGCGAGATGCTGGGCTATGTGCATGAAGTTGTTCTTTTTGACTAGGGCGACTGTCCTTCCGATTCCTAAGGATTTCGCGTACAGGGATGTGACCAAATTGAGCTCCTGATTTCCGGTCGTTGCTATCAGAAGGTCGTAGTTCACGAGGTCCCCGTCTTCGAGGAATCCCTCCTCGGAGATATCCCCGTATTGGACAAGTATTTCCGGAAACTCCTCGGCGAGGAGCTTACACTGTTCGAAATCCTTGTCGATAAGGACGATATTCCGCTTTTGCCTGTTCAGGAAGGGGCCGAATAGTTTTCCGAGTATCCTTTTTTTGCCGTTGGGATGACGGTCTAAGAGGTGCTGCAGCACGTAGGTCCCGATTCGCCCTCCGCCGACGATAATGATCTTCCTGATGTCCACACGCTGCTTTCCCGCCCAGGAGAACATGGCGTCCAGGATGTCGGGACTCGCGATGAGATACAAGGTGTCCCCGGTTATCACGAAGGTACCCCCTGAAGGGATGATGTAGTCGTTGTCCCGAATTATCACGGCTATTATGAACTCCGCCTGGATCTGGGCCTTGATTTCCTGAACGCTCTTCCCCGAAAAGAAGGACCCTTCGGAGACCACAATGGAGCGCATCTGAAACGAAGAATCCTCGAAGAACATGATATCGGAGATGGCCCCGTGCTCCACCGAGCGGACGATGGCCTTGGCCGCCTCGATTTCCGGGTTCACCACGAAGTTTATACCTAAGAAGGTGTGTCCCGCTATCTTTGAGGCGGAGTAGTCGAAGTTTCTGACCCTCGCGATCTTGTAGGGCGTCTTGAATTCGCTCGAGACCATGCCGCAGGCAATCAGATTCATCTCGTCCGACTCGGTTACCGCTATGAAAAACTCCGCCTCGTTCACGCCCGACTGATTGAGGACCTCCCACCGGTTGGCCTCACCCTGGACGACCATACAGTCGAGGCTGTTCTGGGCCAGCTTGATCCGTTCGGGGTCGCGGTCGATAATGACCACGTCCTTGTTCTCGGAGATGAGCTGACGGGCAATCTGGATACCGACGTTACTTGCGCCGACAATGATTATTTTCATACCTCGTGTTAACTCCTGCGGGGTGCTGCTAAAGGTATCAGTATTACAATCGGGTTGCAAGTCGTGGCACCCTCCTGTCACTCCGCCCGGGCGTTGACAAGTCGGTCGGCTCTCTCTACTATCAATACCTATGACAGCGAATGAACTACGCCGTAAATACGTCGAATTCTTTAAAAAACATAATCACGCGGAGATAGCGGGGCGCTCCCTGATACCGGAAAACGATCCCACGGTGCTCTTCACCACCGCCGGGATGCACCCCCTGGTTCCCTATATTTTAGGGGAGTCCCATCCCTCCGGGACACGCCTCGTGGACTATCAGAAATGCATCCGCACCGGGGACATCGAGTCGGTGGGAGACCCCCTTCATCTGACGTTTTTCGAGATGCTCGGGAACTGGTCCCTGGGGGATTACTTCAAGGACGAGGCCATCCGGATGAGCTACGAGTTCCTGACCTCTTCCGATTGGCTGGGGATCGATCCGGACAAGCTGAGCGTGACCGTCTTCGCCGGAGACGAAGACGCCCCGCGGGACGACGAATCGGCACGGATCTGGCGTTCCTTGGGTATACCCGACGAGCGGATCTATTTTTTCGCAAAGTCCGACAACTGGTGGGGCCCCGCCGGAGCTACCGGCCCCTGCGGTCCCGATACCGAGATGTTCATCGACACCGGAACCGAGGCGTGCAGCTCCGAGTGTAAACCGGGATGCTCCTGCGGAAAGTACTTCGAAGTGTGGAACGACGTTTTCATGCAGTACAACAAGAATGCCGAGGGAAAGTATCTCCCCATGGAGCGGAAGTGTGTGGACACGGGGATGGGAATAGAACGGACCGCGGCCATCCTCCAGGGAAAGACGACCGTCTATGAGACCGAAATGTTCCGTCCCCTCATAACCGCCGTCGAAGAGCTCTCAGGAACCTCCTACGGCGCGGGTGAGGATACCGACATTTCCATCAGGATAATATCCGATCACATCAAGACCGCGACCTTCATCCTCGGAGACGAGAAAGGTATTACCCCTTCGAACCTCGGACAGGGATATATCCTCCGGCGCCTCATCCGCCGGGCAATCCGTCACGGCCGGAAGATAGGAATCGAGGATAAGTTTCTAGCCGATCCCGCCCGTCGGGTCCTCGACATGTACGAAGAGGTCTATCCCGATATGAAAGGACGGGGTGAGTTCATTCTCGAGGAGCTCGCCAAGGAGGAGGAGAAGTTCTCGGAAACCCTCAAGAAGGGGGAGGCCGAGTTCGAAAAGATGATCCCCAATCTCCTCAAGAACCCCGCCAAGGTCATTCCCGGCAGGCTCGCCTTCAAGCTCTACGATACCTACGGCTTTCCCTTGGAAATTACCGAGGAGCTCGCCGCTGAGCACGGTTTGACCGTGGACCGGGACGGTTTTCAGAAGGCCTTCGAGAATCACCAGGAGCTGAGCAAGCAGGGGGCCGAGAAGACTTTCAAAGGCGGCCTAGCGGACCATTCCGACACGGTTAAACGCCTCCACACCGCCACCCATCTCCTCCACGAGGCCTTGAGGAGGGTCTTAGGCGACCACGTCCTGCAGAAGGGGAGCAACATAACCGCCGAAAGGCTCCGGTTCGACTTTTCCCACCCCGAGAAGCTTACCGAAGAGGAGATCAAACAGGTCGAGGATATCGTCAACCGGCAGATCGAGAGGGACCTCCCCGTAACCATGGAGATGACCGACGTGGAAGAGGCGAAGAAGAGGGGCGCCATGGCCCTCTTCGACGAGAAATATGAGGATACCGTCAAGGTCTATTCTATCGGGGATTTTTCCACCGAGGTGTGCGGAGGGCCTCATGTGGAGCGGACCGGGGAGCTCGGGAAGTTCGAGATAAAGAAAGAACAGTCCTCCTCCGCGGGGGTCCGGAGGATCAGGGCGGTCTTAGTCGAGTAGTTTTTTCAGGGACGAGCCGAGCTGACCGCAGGCCCCCCCTATTCCCCGTCCCCGGGTGTATCTGCGGGTGTAGGTGATATTCGCCGCCTCCAATCGAGCAAGAAATGTTTCGATCTGTCCGGCTTCGGGGGGTTTATAGTCGAGCCCGGGGACCGGGTTCCAGGGAATGACGTTGACCACCGCCTTTAAGGGGCGGACGAAGGACTCGAGGGCCCGTACCGCCTTTTCGGTATCGTTTACCCCCGGAATCAGCACGTATTCCAGGGTAATCCGCTTCCCCCCCGCCTTCCTGTACGCAGCAAGCGCCGCTTGGAGCGCATCCAGGGGATTGTTCCGGGCTATAGGCATAAGGCCTTCCCGTATCTTCTGTTCGGCGGTTATGAGAGATACCGCGAGGCGTACCTTAGGCCCTTCCCGGCTGAGCTCACCGATCCCCTCGACGAGTCCGCAGGTGGACACGGTCATTCTTCGTAGGCTCATCTCCATTCCTAAGGGATGGGACAGAATCGCGATCGCCCGGCGCACCTCCTCGAGATTGGCCAAGGGTTCTCCCATCCCCATGAATACCAGCGAGTCGATACTACCGGCGTTCTCTTCCGCCAGGCGGAACTGTTCGGTTATCTCGTAGGCGTACAGGTTCCGTACAAGTCCCAGGGTGCCGGTCTTGCAGAAACCGCACCCCATGGCGCACCCCGCCTGGGTGGAGACGCACGCCGTCCTGCGCCCGGAGCCATCGGTAAGTATCACCGTCTCCACCGCCACCGTATCGGAGGTACCGGCCCCCGGGCATCGGACTACCAGCTTGAGCGTCCCGTCCTCGTCTTCGATTCGATTCTCCACGGAGCACCGGGAGCTTGAGGTTTCGGTCTCCAGACGTTCTCTCATGATTTTCGGGAGGGCGGTCATCTCGCCAATCGGCGCCTTTTCCTTCCACACCGCCTGGAAAATCTGACGCCCCCGGTAGGGGGGTGAAAGATCGAAGACACGGCATATCTGTTCGGGAAGGTATCCGGTTAGGGGAAGAGGCTGCATGGAATTTAACCGCGGCGCAGCGAATTAAGCATTTCGTTCACGTAGGGGTGCCTCAGGCCCATCTTCTGGTACCGGGTGAGGACCTCGACGGCCTTGTCCCTCCGGTTGAGCTTGAGGTAGCAGTCGGCAATTTCGGTGTACAAGCGGTGGTTTTTGGGATCGTTTTTCATGAGTCCGTAGAGGGACTCGACGGCATCCTCATAGTTGCCCCGGGCCTTGTTGATCAGAGCGAGACCTAGGATGGCGTAGACGTCGAACTCGATGTTCAGCGCCTTCTTGTAGTATTCCTCGGCGGATTCATATTCTCCGAGATTACGGTAGGCATCCCCCACCCGGGTGAGTATGACCTTGTTCGAGGGATCCCTTTCCAGAATGCGCTCCCAGTACTCCAATGACCTCCGCTGCTGATTGAGGCCCCGGTAGCAGTCGGCGAGCCCGAAGAGGGCGTAGAAGTTCTTAGGATCGATTTCCAAGGCCTGCTCGAAGTACTCTATCCCCTCTTCGAAGGTCTTGAGCTTCCGGTGACAGTTGCCGAGGGAGGTGAGAACCCTGATGTCGACATTTTCCTTGGTTATCTCGTACATCCGTTCCCAGTACTTAAGGGCCTCCTCGTATTCCCTGAAGTCGTAGTGGAGGTGTCCGAGTCCGATGAGAGCGTAGGGATTGTCCCGCTCCATTTCGAGGACCTTGAGGTAGATCTCCCGGGACTTTTTGAGGTCCCTGACCTTGCGGTAGGCATCGGCTACCCTTGTAAGAACGGTTACATTGCTGTCGTCGTGGAGGAGATACTGCTCCCATATCTTTATTGCCTGGCTGTATTTCTTGAGCGCCTTGTAGCAGTCGGCAAGGCCGAAGAGGGCGTAGTTGTTCCCCGAATGATGCTCGAGACAGATTGTGTAGTATTCGATAGCCTGCTTGAACCACCGCTTTTTCCGGTAGGCGTCTCCGATCCCAACTAAGGCATAGTTGTTCTCCGGATCGGCTTCGAGAATCTCCCGGAAGGCGGCGACAGCCTCGTCGAGTTTATTCTCCTTGAGAAGCTGGTATCCGAGCTTGGATTTTTCGGAAATCTCCTGGAGCTTTTCTTCGGTCAGATTGGCGGTATGGTCGGTCTCACTCATTATCGGATACCTTGTCATGGAGCCACGCCTGGACTACCCCGGCCATTTTTTCGATCAGCCGGTCCCGTTTTCCGGGGGCGGGGGCCAGGTAGTACATCCGGACGGCTTCCAAGAAGTTGTTCTTCTTGTAGTAGTAGTCTCCCATCCGGGAAAGACCGTCCGCATACCCCGTGGTAATGAAAACCCGTTTTGCCTGCTCGTAGTTGCCGTTATTGAACAGTTCGTTGCCTTTTCGGATAAGGGCGGTGCGTTGGTCTTTGTCTAAGGGCTTTATCTGCTCCCTGGTTACTTTTATAAATCCGTCTTTCGGGATTTTTTGTAATGCCTCTTTTTTAGTCATTAGTACGAATATCGTCTGAGTATGATACAGAATTTTAGGAGAAATTGCAAAGGTTTTGCGAAAAAATACCGACCGGTCAGTCGGAAAGGGTTCCTTTGGTGGATCGTACACCTCCCGAATCGGATACGGGGGCCAAAGCCGCTTCGAAAGCCTTTCCCGCCGCTTTGAACATCGCCTCCGCGAGGTGATGACTGTTCCGGCCGTACCGCCCGATCAGGTGGATCGTCGCTCTGCTCCGGGTGGTGAAGGCGTACCAGAATTCTTCTATAAGGCACGTCGGGAGGTCCCCTACGTACTCCTGGGGAAAAGCGGCCTCGAATCGAAGGTACGGTCTTCCCGAGAGATCCACCGCTGTTTCGGCTAAGGAGTCGTCCATAGGTATTACGGCGTGGCCGAATCTCTGGACCGGACCATAGGTCTCGACGTACCGGAATACCGCGTCTCCGAGAACAAGGCCCAAATCCTCGACCAAGTGGTGTTGATCGATCTCCACATCCCCCTCCGCCGTCAAGGCGAGCCCCAGATTACCGTGGAAGGCGAAGGCGTTCAGGAGATGCTCGAGAAAGGGGATTCCCTTTATAGAGAGCTTTATATCCCGTCTCCTCGGCAGCTCGAGCTCGAGGGAGACCGCCGTTTCCTTCGTTTTTCGTTCCGCAGAGATAATACGGGTTTCGGTCTTCACTTCTCTTCCTTTACTACGAGATCCGCGAGTGCGTTGACCCGCTCATAGTTGAGTTTATAGTACGCGGGATTGGCGATCAAGTGCACTCGAATCGTCTCGAGCTCTTCCAATACTTCGAGGTCGTTCGCCTCGAGGGTTGTTCCTGTTTCGACAAGGTCCACGATGTAGGGGGCGAGACCTAAGATCGGGGCCAGCTCCACCGAGCCGCTCAGCTTGATAATCCGGATGGGAATGCCCCTCCCGTGGAAGTAGTCTTTGGCGAACCTTGTGAACTTGGTGGCCACCTTCATGACCCGGTCCGGGGATCCGGTAAACCCTCTCTTTGCAGCCAGGCACATGCGGGTGCTCCCGAAAGGGAGGGTGCCGAGATTGATGAATCGGGTGCCCGATTCGTAGAGGATGTCGCCGCCGCAGACTCCGATTCCGGCAATTCCGTGTTTGACATAGGTGGGAAGATCGCTGTTCTTGACCAAAAAGCTCTCGACACTTCCCTCTACGTCCCGTGCAACCAGCTTCCTCTTATCGAAGTCGATGGTTATTCCTTTCGCGGCGAAGAGCTCCCGGGATCGATCGAAGAGCCTCCCCTTGGGAAAGGCGATTGATAAGGGCATATCTTTCGAATTCACAGGATCACCGTCCTTCCTTCTAAGCGGAGCTTTTCCGCCGCCTTGAACCTCTCGGAGAAGCTCGCTCCGGGGGCGGGAACGGCGGTTTCCGTATCTCCCGCCGGGCCGGTCTCGAGAAAGGGCTCGATCTTGCGGAGCATCAACGAGAATCCTACCGACGGCGCGTCGAAACCGAAGAAACCCAACAGATCATCGTATCGTCCTCCGGTAACGAAGGATGAATCGATGTTCGGAGTGTAGCCCTGGAATACTATCCCCGTATGGTAGGGCTGGGAACCTATCTCGGAGAGATCGATCCGAAATCGATCCGTTTCGGCGTGCCCGACCAGCTCGGTAGAGAGGTCGCCCAGGTAGCGGAGCTCTCTCGACTCCTCAGGGGAGAGGAGCTTTAGGTTGGATCCTTCGAGGAGTCCGATGAAGTCCTTAGACGTCCCTATAAAACCGAACAGCGCGGTGACGAGATCGGCCTTGACCGCGGCCATGTTGTGGTAGGTCATCCCCCGGTGAAGCGTCTCGAGATCCCGAAAGCGGACGGCTTCCACGAGGCCGTTCCGCTCCTCTTCGGGAATTTCCCGGCATACCGAATTCCAGAATCCACGACTTCCCACGTGGACTGCGGCCTCGGGGACCTTCAGGGCGGAGAGCACCCGGTCGAGGAGGAGCAAAACTTCGAGGTCGGCGTCCATCCCCCTCTTCCCGATAAGCTCGACTCCGGTCTGGAAGAATTCGTTCCGGGATATGTCCTCGCTGTCCTGGTGACGGAGAATTGTATCGGCGTACCATACCCGGGAGGGGAGGTCCTCCTCGGTCAGAAGGAGCCCCATCTGCTTGGCTAAGAAGAGGGTGATATCGGAACGGAGCATGAGGAGCTCACCTTCCCGGTCTATGAGCCTATAAATCGTATCGAGGCCGCTTCCCCTGAGGAGGGGGCGGTAGGTGTCGAAGAAATCGAAGACCGGGACCTGGGCCGGCAGGTAACCCCATCGGGTAAAGAGCCGTTCCAAGGACCGGACGAGGTGCTTGTGTTTGAAAGCCTCTTCGAGATGAAAGCTCTCGGTTCCCTGGGGTATTTGAAGTAGTTTACGTAACTTTTCGATCATCGTTTTCCTCCCGGTAACTATATCAGAACGAGTCGAGCCCGGCAATCGAGCTGAATTTTTGAAAAACGGATCGAGGCGGGGTATACTCTATAGCATGGACAGTAAAGAAAGTGATTTGGGGCTCTTCCTCCTGGAGATCCCCCTGCCGGAGTGCTATGACCGGGATCTTATCCCTCTACCGGCTGAACGTTTGAAGTTCGATGAAACACGGGTCGAAGAGCGGTGGCGCCGGTGGCTCGACATTGTGGATCGTTAAGAATAAATCAAGTGCGATAGAATCTGAGGACGGATCTTCCGTATGTCCGGGTATCAACCTCTTCGAGGCCTCCCGCGGTTTCGGGGAGGTCGTCTTCCCGGGGATAGTGGATGAGACACAGGCCCCGGGCCCGGAGAACGCCGGATTCGCCGACTAGGGTGATGAGCTTTTCTTTATTTGCATAATCGAAGGGGGGATCGAGATAGACGATGTCGAAGGTGTCCGGATCCGCTTTTGTGAGGTAGCTCTCCGCTGAGACCCCGAGGAGGCGGATTTCGGTTTTCACGATGCTCATATTCTCCTTGATGACGGGGAGCTTCCTCCTGTCCCGTTCGACTAGGACAACCGGTTCCGCGCCTCTGGAGGCCGCCTCGATCCCGACCAGTCCCGAACCGCTGAACAAGTCGAGAAATCCTCTCCCCTCGATAACGCCTAGGATGGAAAACATCGATTCCCGCATCCGGTCCATCGCAGGCCGTATTACTCCTTTCGGGCAGCGGATTTTCCTGTTCAAATAACGTCCCCCGGTTATGCGCATGGGCAGAGTATACGAGATCGGCCGAAAGAGGGAAAGACAGGGCGCTTTGACTTTTTCCGTCGATTTCGTACATACTATCCGCACGAAGGAGCCGGTAATGCAGGAAGTTCTCAAAGAAATACTCGAGGTCGAGAAAGAAGCGGAAGATGAGGTCAAGCGTGCCCGGGAAGAGGCCGCGATGATTCGGCGGGAAGCTGACGAGGAGAGTGAAGAAATCCTGAAAAAGGCCCGGGAAGAGGCTCACGAAACGGCGAGGCGGGTGGCGATAGAAGCGGAACAGGCCGTGGAAGAGGAGTTTCGAGCCGAGATCGATAAGGCCGAGGCAAAGAAGAAACTTTTCATCGAGGAGGAGTCGGGGCGTATCGAAACACTTGTCGACCGTTTAACCGGTATAATTCTGTCGGGAACTACGGGAGATTAGATCTCTTGAGCTCCCCGGTCAAAAAATACGCGTTTATCCACGCTAAGCTCAGAGCCCGCCTCGGTAAGATGCTGGACCGGGAGTTTTTTTTCCGTCTCTCCATCGCTTCGGGTCTTACCGAAGCACTCCATATGCTCAAAGGCACCGAGTACGAGAAAGTATCCGACACCTACGACGAAACTGGGGATCTCAAGCTGGGTGAGCTCGAGCTGTTTCGGCGGGAGATAGAAACGGTTCGAAATATCGTAAAATACGTCGAGGATGAAATTTCCGGTTTCGTGGAAGGGCTTCTCATGTACCACGAAATCGAGGTCCTCAAACACGCACTGCGTCTTTGGTTCGACCGGACCGTGCGAAACAGGGACATCCGCAGAGCGGTGGGTTACATTATTCGTGAGAGGATCGTTCATGATTTTCGTGTGGACGACATTATCAACGCCGAGAATCCGGAGGGTATCGAAGCGGCCCTTGAGGGCACCCCCTATCGAGATATTGCCGTGCGGCATATACCCGAGGTAATACAACGCGGATCCCTCTTCTCCCTTGAGACGGAGCTCGACAAATTCTACTATCGAACCGTCTTCGAAAGGCTCGAGCTGCTCCAGGGAAGGGACCGGAACACGGCCGAGCGGTTTCTCTCAGCGGAGGTAGACCTGGAGAATCTCAATCGGATCGTTCGTTTCAACAGCTTCTACGACTATTCCTACAAGGAATCTCTTCCATTCCTCCTGCCTTACGGACGGGCTGTGGAAAGTGGAATTTTCGAAGGCATAGAATCGGCGGATAAGGATGAGCGGGGTCGAAGAAGGCTCTACTCCGTCCTCCTCGAGAGCTATGGATTAACCGATTTCCCCATGTCCGAAACGAGCGGCGAGGGGAACAGTCTGGTCCTCCTCAACTCTCTCATGGAAGAAATCATCGATCGTGAAATAAAAAAGATCCTCTACGGCTATCCCTTTACTATCGGGATTATTCTTGCTTTTATAGTACTCAAGCAGAAAGAGATCCGGAAGCTCATGAGCTTATTGAATGCGCAATACTACGAGCTCCCGGAAGAAAAGATGAGGCGGATTGTATGAGTACGGCCCGAATGCGGCAGCTTATCGCGGCGGTGGATATTTCCCGTACCGACGCGGTTACAAAGGAACTCCTCGATCAGGGGGTACTCCACTTTATCAAGATTCGGGAGCTCGATAAGGAATACTCCGACTCTCTTCGTACGATCCGGCCCCCCGCTCCGCGGGAGTACTACGGGCGTCTTCGCAGGCAGATCGAGAGTTACCTCGCTCTCGCGGATATCCGTCCCGAGGAGAGGGCCTCTCTGGACGTCCACGAGATGGAGCCGGTGGATACCGAGAAGACCGAAGGAATTATCGACAACTTGAGCGGCCGCATAAATGAAATACGGGAAAAGCAGAGGGAGCTTCAGCAGGAGATCTTGAGGCTCCAAGATTTGAGCCGCCAGATAGACCGGACCGGGGGTTTGGGAGCGGAAACGCTGAATAGGGAGTCGGGATACCTGGTGAGCCGGGCAGGGCAGGTTCCCAAGGAGAACAGCCGGGATCTCAAGGGGGGATTCGATTCGATCCCCTCGGTAGTGTTTCCGTTAGGGCGTGAGGAAAATACCTATCTGGTCGTATACTTGAAGAGGGACCGGGACCGGGCCGAGCGGGTGCTTTCGAGCGCCGGCTGGACCGACATAGAGGTCGGGTCCGAGTCGGCGGAAGTCGGACGATCGGCCAAGGGAGATCTGGAGGCTAGGATTGAGGATCTTAAGAGCCGTCAGCGTGAGGAAAGGAATGAGCTCGTTTCCGCAGTGGAGTCCCGGCGGGACGAGCTCGTCCGTCGATGGGCGAATCTCAAGATGAACGAGCTTTGCGCGGGAATTCACTCCTACTATGGAAAGACTTCGCGGACGGTTCTCTTTTCGGGGTGGGTCCCCGAAGACAAGAGGGAGGACATAGACCGGGGCATCCGGCGGGCGGCCGAGGGCAAGTGTTATCTGGAGTGGCACAGCCCGAGGCGGGCGGAAGGGGTCGACTCGGAGGAGACCCCGGTCAAGTTCACCAATCCCCGGTTCTTAGCCCCCTTCCAGATGCTCGTGGAGAACTACGCGGTCCCCGCCTACGGAAGCTTTGATCCCACTCCCATCGTAGCCGTGGCGTATCTGGTAATGTTCGGCCTCATGTTCGGGGACGCGGGGCACGGATTGGTCCTTCTCGCGGCGGGAATAGCCGGAACCCTTCTCTTGAAGGGGAAGCCGATCCGGCGATTGTTTCAGCTCATCACCTGGTGCGGTGCGTCGGCTGTGGTCTTCGGAGCGTTATTCGGCAGCTACTTCGGGATGTCCTGGTTTCCTCCGGTTTGGTTCGATTATCACGGGGCGGTCTTCGGACACGCGTCGCCCGCCGGGTTCGTAAAGGATATCTACGGAATACTCACTCTGACCATCTACTTCGGTATCGCCGTTATCGGGATCGGACTAATTATCAACTGGTACAACCGGGTCCGAAGGGGGGAATGGTTCCGTCTGATCATGGACAAGGCGGGAATCCTCGGGGGATGGATGTACGGAGGCGGAATCTATACGGCCTTCTATTTCGGAAACCACGAGTTCAAACAGCTTCCCGGCGGAACACTCTTGTTTGTTCTCCTAGGCCTTCCCGCGATTTTCTTCGTGGGTAAGCCTTTTATCGAGCATCTCCGAGAGAAGCGGCACGGACACGGAAAACCCTTCGGACCGTTTACGATAATCGATTTTTTCATGGAATGGCTCGTGGAGATGCTCGAGATCTTTTCCGGGTATCTTGCGAATACTTTGAGCTTCATGCGGGTGGCGGGGCTCGGAATAGCCCACGTGAGCCTGATGGTGGCCTTCTTCGAGATCGCCGATATGGCCGGCGGGGAACGGGGCGTTTCGATCGGCTCGATCCTCATCCTCCTCTTAGGAAATGTGCTCGTTATTGCCCTCGAGGGTCTGTCGGCGGGAATTCAGAGCCTTAGGCTCAACTACTACGAGTTTTTCTCGAAATACTTTTCAGGAACCGGGATAGCCTATACACCGGTAAGCCTTAAGCAATATACATAAATTGAGAAAGTGAAGGAGCAGCATATGGAAAATGCCGTACAGAGATTCAAGCGGCGGGTCGGATTGAGTGTTCTCATTACATTCTTCGTCATGCTCATATTCGGCATTATGGGTGTGAGCACCGTTTTTGCCCAGGAAGAGATCGCGGTAGAGACCGCCGAAGTCGCTTCGGAAATCCCCGAGAACCGGTCGAACGTAATGAAGTACGCTCTGATCGGGGCGGCCGTTGCCTTCGGGTTCGGAGCTATCGGCGCGGGCATCGCCATAGGGAATGTCGGCGCCGCGGCCATGGGGGCCATAGCCGAAAAGCCGGAGATCGCGAGCCAGGCCCTCATATTTATCGCTCTGGCCGAGGGATTGGTGGTTTTCGGTTTCATTACCGCGCTGATGATCTTGGGCCGGGTGTAGTCCGCGTTGAGCGGTCCGACATGAAGTATTATGTTATCGGAGATGAGGACACAGTCTTAGGGTTCGGGATGGTCGGAGTCGAAGGCTCGACGGCAACCTCGCGGGAAGACGCGGATGCCGCTTTCGAAGATGCCCTTGCCGACCGGGAAATCGGGATTCTTATCATAACCGAGGCCGCGGCCGATACCATCCGGGAGAAGGTGGATGCTCTCCTCTTTTCACAGCAGTTTCCGCTTATCGTGGAGGTCCCCGGCCGGAAGGGAAAGCTCCCGCATAGGCCGGACCTAAGGCAGATGGTCAACGAAGCCATCGGCATAAAGCTGTAACCGTACCGGAGCCGGAATGAACGAGGAAACGCAGAAAGATAAGCTCGTACTACTCGACGAGATCCGCAAAAAGGCGGAAGCCGAAGGGCGCGGGATAATCGAGGAAGCCCGGAAGGGTGCCGACCAGAAGCGAAAGGGTGCCGAGGCCCAGGCTCTGCGGATAAAGGAGGAAGCCCTCGAGCGCGCCGAAGCCCGGGCGGAATCAATGCGGGAAACTCAGCTCGCCAATCTCGCTATGCAGAAAAAGCGCATACGCCTCCGCCGGAACGAAGAGATCATGCAGCTGGTGATAGGACGGGTTGTAAGCTCCCTCGAAGAAAGGGTGGATACCCCGGAGTACGCTGAAGCTCTCGAGAAATGGGCCGTGGAAGCCTGTCTGGGGCTCGGCATGGATGCCGCGATTCTCGAAACGAGTCCGGCCGAGAGGAAGTACTTCGACGCACCGGCCCTTCAGAAGATTCGGCAAAAAGTTCGGGACCGCGGAGGTTCTCGGATTGAATTAAGCCTCTCCGACAAGAGCACCGACGGCGCCGGCGTCGTAGCCCGGTCACCCGACGGACGGGTCGTCTACGACAATCGCATACGGACCCGTATACGCAGGAACGAGAACACGCTGAAAAAAATAATCTATCAGGAATTAATACAAAAAGGTACGATATGACGGAACGGATAATCGGTCGAGTAGGAAGGGTCAACGGTCCGGTCATCGAGGCCCGGGGCATTACAGACGCTATGATGCTCGAGCTCGTCCGGGTAGGAGAAAGGGGCCTCGTCGGTGAAATCATCAAGCTCGAAGGGCAGACCGCCGTAATCCAGGTCTACGAGGACACTACCGGAATAGCACCGGGGGACAACATCTACGGTTCGGGAATGCCCTTGAGCGTCGAACTCGGACCGGGGCTTATCGGAACTATCTACGACGGGATCCAGCGCCCCTTAGAGAAAATCTTCGATATTTCGAAGCAGTTCATCGACCGGGGAATAAGGGTACCCTCCCTCGACCGGGAAAAAGAGTGGGAATTTACTCCCGATGTTCGGGAGGGAGACACCGTTACCGGGGGGGCCGTATTAGGCCGAGTCCAGGAGACCGAAAATACCGAGCACCGGGTCTTAGTGCCCCCGGAAACGTCGGGGACGGTGGAATCCATCGTGCCGCCGGGGCTCTACCGGGCGGATGAGACGGTTGCGGTCATCGACACCGGGACCGATACGGCCGAATGCTCCATGATTCAGCGGTGGCCCATCCGAGTGCCGAGACCGGTCCGGGCCCGCCTTCCTTTATCGATTCCCCTTATAACCGGACAGCGGGTCATCGATACCCTCTTCCCCATCGCCAAAGGGGGGACGGTAGCCATTCCCGGCGGGTTCGGTACCGGAAAGACTATGACCCAGCACGCCATAGCCAAGTGGTGCGACGCCCAGATAATCGTTTATATCGGGTGCGGTGAGCGGGGCAACGAGATGACCGATGTGCTGACCGAGTTTCCCGAGCTTATAGATCCCCGCACCGGGAAGAGCCTGATGGAGCGTACCATACTTATCGCGAACACTTCGAATATGCCGGTCTCGGCGCGGGAAGCGAGTATCTACACGGGGGTCACTCTGGCCGAATACTTCCGCGATCAGGGGTACCATGTGGCGGTCATGGCCGATTCCACGTCCCGGTGGGCGGAAGCACTCCGGGAGCTTTCCGGGCGGATGGAGGAGATGCCCGCGGAGGAGGGTTTTCCCGCGTACCTCCCCACCCGGATAGCCGAGTTCTACGAACGGGCGGGGTACATGCGTACCCTTGCGGGGGTGGAGGGCTCGGTGAGTCTGATAGGCGCGGTCTCTCCTCCCGGAGGGGATTTTTCCGAACCGGTTACCCAGCACACCAAGCGGTTCGTACGGTGCTTCTGGGGGCTCGACCGGCAGCTGGCCAATGCCAGGCATTATCCGGCCATAAGCTGGATCGAGAGCTATTCCGAGTACTTAGACGACGTCACCGCTTGGTGGGAACAGAACGCCGGGCCCGAGTGGGCCGAGGACCGGGCGGAGATCATGGAGCTTCTCCAGCGGGAGGTGCGGCTGCAGCAGGTGGTCAAGCTTGTCGGTCCCGACGCATTGCCGGACAGCCAGAGGTTCATTCTGGATGTGTGCGGACTATTCAAGAACGCTTTCCTCCAGCAGAGCGCCTTCGATGATATAGACCGCTACTCCACGGTTGAGAAGCAGCTCAAGATGCTCCACATCATTCTCGTCTACTGGCGCAGGGGCAGTCAGGCTATCAAGCGGGGGGTAACGCTCGTCAAGCTCAGACGGATGAAGGTCTACCAGGATATCGTTAAGATGAAGTTTACCGTCCCCAACGACGAAGTGGGGAAGCTCGACGCCGTTTCGGCGCGTCTCGAACGGTCTATCGGTCAGCTGGAGGCGATATTCGTATGAACACGCAAAAAGAACTATTAGCGGGACGAGAGTACCGCGGAGTAGACCGAATAGACGGCCCCCTGGTTTTTGTACGGAAAACCCACCCCGTGGGATACCGGGAGCTGGTGGAATGCATCGACCGGGAGGGAAACCCGAGACTCGGAATGGTTCTGGACACTTCCGACCATGAGGTGGTGGTCCAGGTCTTCGAAGGGACTTCGGGGATGACCATGCCCGAGACCCGGGTCCGGTTCCAGGGGGAACCTCTGTCCTTAGGGGTAACCCGGGACATGCTCGGGAGGGTATTCAACGGCCTAGGCAGGGCCATCGACGGCGGACCCGATCCGGTGGGTTCCGAAGAGCTCGATATCAACGGAAAGCCAATCAATCCCACCGCCCGGGAATATCCGCGGGACTTTATCCAGACCGGTATTTCGGTCATCGACGGAATGAACACCCTGATCCGGGGGCAGAAACTCCCGATCTTTTCGGGAAACGGACTTCCCCACAACGATCTCGCCGCACAGATCGCCCGGCAGGCGAAAATCCTGGGAGGAGCTACCGACTTCGCCGTGGTCTTCGCCGCAATGGGGGTCAAGCACGACGTGGCGAGTTTTTTTATCAAGAGCTTCGAAGAGACCGGGGTTTTGGAGAACGTGGCACTGTTCTTGAGTCTTGCCGATGATCCGTCCATCGAACGGCTGATCACGCCGCGGACCGCCTTGACCCTGGCGGAGCATTTAGCCTTTACCGAGGGTATGCATGTCCTAGTCATCATGACGGATATGGCAAACTACTGCGAATCTTTGAGGGAGGTTTCCACCTTACGGGGCGAAATACCCTCGAGGAAGGGGTATCCCGGGTATCTCTACAGCGATTTGGCGGAGCTCTACGAGCGTTCGGGCATGCTCAAGGGGTTCGCCGGATCGATCACCCAGCTTCCCATACTCACCATGCCCAACGACGACATCTCCCATCCCATTCCCGACTTGACCGGATACATCACCGAGGGGCAGATCGTCTTCGAGAGGGAGATGCACGGCCGGAATATTTATCCCCCGGTTGCCGGGCTGCCCTCCCTTTCGAGGCTCATGAAGGATGGAATCGGCGAGGGGATGACCCGGGAGGATCATCCCCACCTAGCGAGCCAGCTCTTCGCTGCCTACAGCTACGTGAAGGATGTGAGGAACTTGGCCTCGGTCATCGGCGAGGAAGAGCTGACCCCTCTCGATCACCAGTATCTCGAGTTCGGGGAGAGTTTCGAGCGTGATTTTGTTACTCAAGAGAAGAATGAAGACCGGACTATCGAAAGGAGTTTGGAGATAGGGTGGCAGGCGCTTCGGAAGCTGCCCGCCGAAGAGCTCCATAGGGTTACCGAGGACGAGATCGACGAGTACTACCACGGATAATCGTTATGGCAAAGATTGCGCCGACAAAGACCAACCTCATCCGGACAAAGCAGGAGCTCCAATTCGCCCGGCAGGGGCACGAGCTTCTGGACCAGAAGCGGAATATTCTGGTTATAGAACTCCTGAACCTGGTCGACCAGGCGGTGGACTTCGACAGCCGGGTCCGGGAGGCCCTCTCGGAAGCCCACTCTTCGCTGCAGAAGGCGGTATTAGAGGCCGGAAAGATTACCCTCGTTCACGTTTCCGGCGCGGTCAACATGAAGGCTGAAATAAACCTCTCCCGGCGGAAGGTTATGGGAGTGCCCCTTCCTGTGGTGGACACCGACTTTCAGGCCAATCCTCCCTACTACAGTCCTTTGGGAACCAGCAGCTGGACTGATGTGTCCCTGGGGGCCTTCCAAAAAGCGCTGGAGATGATGGGGCGCCTCGCCGAGCTCAAGGTCTCGATCATGCGGCTGGCTAAAGAAGTCAAGAAAACCATCCGCAAGGTCAATGCGTTAGAGAAGATTGCCATTCCCGACCTCGAGGAATCGGTCGACTTTATCCGGAACCGGCTCGAGGAGAATGAACGGGATATGTTTACCCTTATGAAGATTGTGAAGGAAAGGCTCGAAAAAAAGAAGGAGAGGGGTGTATGAAAAAGACCGTAGAAAAGATCCTAGTGTACATCGACGGTACCGAGGAGGCGATTACGGCGGCTCAATACGCGGTGTGCTTGGCCCGGGATAACGGGGCCACCCTTGCCGCGGTGTACATCGTCAACACACGGGCCCTGGACGATTTAGTTCGAACCCGCATCTTCCTCCAGGAAGAACAGGAAGAGTATCAACGGGACCTCGAGGCGGACTCGGAGCGATACCTCAATCACGTAAGCAAGCTCGGAAGCGACAAGGGGGTCCATGTGGAAACGAGGAAGCTCAGCGGCAACGTCCACACCGAGATAAAAAAGCTCGTTAAGGAGGAGAAATACGATCTCCTTGTACTTGGCGAGATTTCCCATGTCCGCAGCCGGCGGGACGAATTCTACAACGAGGCGGAGCGGGCCATGCGGAGTGTTCCCTGTTCGGTTCTCATCGTCAAGGACCCAGACCGGGTCTGGCGGCTCTACGAGGAGGCGTAATATGGCTCTGATCGATCTTATCGACAAAAATGTAATCAAGGTTCCTCTCGAGGCGACGGGGAAGGTGGATGTTATCAAAGAGCTCGTCGGTGTTCTTGATGCAGCGGGACGGATACGGGATCGGGAACGGATAGAGGACGCCCTCCTCGAGAGGGAGAACCAGGGGAGCACCGGGCTGGAAAACGGAATAGCGGTCCCCCACGCCAAGACCGACGCGGTAAAGTCCATTATCGTCGCCATCGGCATTTCTCCGAAAGGGGTGGACTTCGGGTCCATGGACGGGAAGCCTTCGCATATCTTCTTTCTGATGCTTGCTCCCCCGGATCAGCCGGGTAAACACATAGAGACCCTCTCGGAGATCGCCCGGCTCACCCAATCGGCGGCGGTCAGAGATTATCTCTTGTCGGTTAAGAGCGCCGATGAGGTGGTCGAGTTTTTCAAGGAGGAGTAGCCGGCTCCGGCGCGCCGGCTCCGGCGCCGGGTGAAAGGCTCCTACCCGCTTGCGAGGATTTCCGCGGAGAAGGGAGGGGCTACATTCAAGACCGTACGCAGGATTTCGTGTTCGGGTTGAAGCAGTCCCGGATCGTTTTCGACAATCTCTTTAGCGTCCTCCCGCGCTTCGATCAGTATTTCCATGTGGACGAGAGGATCGGCCACATTCAGGCGGAAGTATCCGGATTGGGTTGTTCCCGCCACATTGCCGGGACCACGGAGCCTCAAGTCTTCCTCGGCGATAAAGAAGCCGTCGGTGGATTCCATCATGGTCTTGAGGCGGTGCTTGGCATCTTCGGTGGGATTCTCCCCGTACACGCAGAACATGTAGGATTGGAGCTCGCTTCGCCCGACCCGGCCGCGAAGCTGATGCAGAGTGGACAGCCCGAAACGTTCGGCATGTTCCACGACCATGCAGGTCGCGTTGGGAACATTCACCCCCACTTCCACCACGCTGGTGGCGACTAAGGCATCCACCTTCCCGTCCGCGAATGCGTGCATTATCCGGGTCCGTTCTTCTTCACAAAGGCGGGAGTGGATAAGGGCTATCTCGAACTCCGGGAAGACCTCTTTCGACAGGTGAGCGTACATCGATTCGGCGTCCCGCAAACCCCTCTTTTCCGACTCCTCGATCAGGGGATAGACGAAGTATGCCTGCCTTCCCGCGGAGAGCTCTTTCCGCACATGATCATAGACCTTCTTTTCCCTCCCGTGCACGGCAAGGTGCGTCCGTACGGGCTTTCGTCCTGGAGGCATCGTTTTGATGGTACTCGTATCGAGATCGCCCAGAACCGTCAAGGTCAAGGTTCGGGGAATGGGGGTTGCGGTCATGAGAAGGATATCCGGGTAGAGCCCCTTGCGGCTCAAAGCGAACCGCTGCATGACCCCGAAACGCTGCTGTTCGTCGATAATCGCATAGCGAAGGTTTTGAAACACAACGTGCTCGGAGAAGAGGGCGTGGGTCCCGACCACGAGGTCGATCTCTCCGGACTTCAAGCTTTCGAGAAGGTGCCGCCTTGGCTCGCCGTGGGTCGATCCGGAGAGGAAGGCGGTCCGGATTCCCAACGGTTTCAAGAGCCTATGGGCTTCTTCGGCGTGCTGCAGGGCCAAAAGCTCGGTGGGGGCCATGAGGGCGGCCTGGTAACCGGCTTCGATGACCGGAAGCGCGGAGAGGAGGGCGACGAGGGTCTTCCCCGAGCCTACGTCACCCTGGAGGAGTCTATTCATAGGCTTTTCGCCGTTCAGGTCGGCGTGAATCTCTTCGATCGCCGTCTTTTGGTCGGGGGTAAGCTCGAAGGGCAGCCTCGATTCCGCCCGCTCCCGTTGGGTCACGGGAAGGTTCGCCGCTTCCCGGGTACTGCCCCGGTATTTCAGGCTGTTTCTCAAAATTACAAGCTGCAGATAAAAGAGTTCCTCGTAGATGAGGTTTCGTTTGGCCGCGTCTACGGAGGCGAAAGAGTCCGGAAAGTGGACGAGCCGGAGGGCTTCGCTCTTTTCGATAATTTTCCGTTTGTCCCTGAGATAGCCGGGGAGCTCGTTTTCCGCGTATACCCCGAAGGCCTGGACGGCTTCGGAAAGGGCCTTACGCATGAATCCCTGGGTCAGATTTCCGGTAAGGGGATAGACGGGGAGTATGCGTCCGAATTGGGAACGCGCCGCGCCGAACGGTTCGAGATCGAAACCGGTACTCTGAAGCTCTCCGTAGCGGTATTGGAACCGCCCGTACAGCCTGTATTTTTCGCCGGGAAGAATCTTGTTCGCGAGGAAGTTCCGTCCGAAGCAGACCAGAGACGCAACTGAGGTCTCGTCTTTTACGTAGACCTTCAAGGTGCGTTTTTTCCCCCATCCGATATAGTCGTGTGCGATGACTTCGACTACCGTGTTGACGAATCCCGTTTGGTTCGGATACTTCAGCACTTCACCGAAGGGGATGTGATTCTGTCGGTCTTCGTATTCCCTCGGGAGGAGAAGGAGGATGTCGGCAATCGTGTTTACCCCGGCGGCGGAGAGGGTGTCGGCGGAGACCTTTCCCACACCCTTCAAGTGGGTAAGGGGTTTCGTCATCTGCCGGAGAAACATCCGTCAGACCGGCAGCGAGGC
>JBKHAJ010000166.1:0-7883 GCA_046542935.1 Spirochaetia bacterium
GTCACGGGCTGCACGCTTGGAATCCCCGGTGATATAGGCCGGCATGAGCACGTTCTCGAGAGCGGTAAAGTCCTTCAAGAGGTAATGGAACTGAAAGATGAAGCCGATATGCAGCTTGCGAAAATCGGATATCTCCTCCTCCTTCATCGCGTGAACGGCCCGCCCCTTGAGATAGATCTCGCCCCTGCTCGGAGCTTCGAGTCCGGTGATGATATTCAAGAGTGTTGTTTTCCCGGATCCGCTCTTCCCGGTAATTGCATAGACCCCGGGATCTTGGAGAATGTAGGAGATATCTTTCAGTATATGGAGCGCTTCTCCACCGCTCGTGAAATCCTTGCCGACATTTTTGAGCTCCATCAACGGTTCATTCATTTCTTAAGACCTCCGCGGGATTGATTTCGGTAATCTTCTTCGATGCCCCATAAGCCGCCACCGCGGAGGTTATCAAGGCGAACCCGACGATGAAGAAAACCTCGATGAAGGTTATTGTGCTCGGGACCTCCTGCATGTAGAAGTACTGGGTCGAGAATACCTCCACCTGTGCCCCCACCCCTGTTACGGGAGCGGACAAACCGTAGAAGAGTCCCAGAACCCAGTTTCCTATCGTCTCCACAACCGAAAACACGAAATTTATATTCTTGGAAACCACAAGTCCCAGAAGGAGCCCCAGACCGCCGCCGAAGAGTCCTATGAGAATTCCGTCCACGATAAAGATCCTGCGAATAGCAAAGGGGTTCGCTCCGAGCGAACGAAGCAGGGCGATCTCATCCGACCGCTCTACCACCGTCCTCTTGAGGCCGTGGAATATATTGACCCCTACCACGATAAAGATAAGCCCTATGAGCATCATCATGACCATCTTCTCCATTCTCAAGGCCCCGAAGAACGAGCTGTTGTAGCTCCTCCAGGATTCGATCATTCCGGAATCGATCAGGTTCAACCGCTCGGTTAAATCTTTGATCATCCTGCCGTCGGCAAATCTATCGTCGAGCTTGACACCCAAGACGGTGTTCTCCGAAAGAGTACCGTCGATTCCCGCGACACCGAGACGATTGAAACAGAGGTTTCGATCGAAATCATAGTATCCGCTCCTGAAAACGCCCTCAACGACAAAGTCCCGTGCCCGGGGATTGAGAAGGTTGAAATCTTCACCTCCGAGGCCGACGACCTGAACGGAATCCCCCACTCCCGCCCCGAGACTCCGGGCCATCTCCACTCCGATTACGAGGGATTCGGTATTCGGCAGGATGAAACTACCTTCCTGTATCTCCAGCTGCTCGGTGAGAGCCGGATCATATTTTCCGGGATCGGCCAAAACACTGCGCAGATTACAGGCCTCGTAGTTCTCAAAACTTCCCCTGATCAAGGTCTGGCTGTCTTCGAATATGAGGGCACCTCGGACATCGGGATGAGAAAGAACTTCGTCGAGGGCGTCGGCCGCCTCTTTCTCACTGATCCCCTCGAGGGGAATCCTCAGATGATATGAGCTGATTTCCAGGATATCATCGATAAACCCCGTCTGAAATCCGTTCATGACGGAGAGTACGGTTATGAGGGTCATGACCCCCGCGGTAATACCTATTACCGAAAAAACAGACGGGTTAAGCACCCGCTCCCTTCTCCTGACGCGGAAGTACCTTCGAGCCACGAAAAAAACCCAACCGTATCTCACCGGACCCGAGCCTCCCCGACTTTCTTTCCGTCTTCGTATTCTATTTCGATCAAGGGTTGGCCGTTTCGATAAACTGTTTCAACGTAGTCGTCCTCATTCTGATATTCGGTAACTCTGACAATTTCGCCCCTCCTCCGGTAGGCACTCCTTGCAAGCTCGTCACCGTCATAACTGTATTCCCAGCTCTCTCGTATCTCCCGGGCCTTTCGGTATTTCTCTGCGAGATTTCCTCCGGGGCCGTACGAGTAGGTGATCTCCTCGATCCGGGTTCCCTCCATAGTCTCGGTCAACTCCCTGACGATCCTCCCCTCGTCGTAATGAGTAACCGTTACCGTCTCCGCCTCGAAATCAACCTCCCGTGATGAGAGGGGCAAACCTTCCTCGGAATAGGTCCGAATCAGCCGAAACACAACATCACCGTCCAGCCATCCTTCATGGAACACGAGCTTTCCGGCATCGTTGTATCTGAACATATCCCCCCGCGTCTCGTTTCCATGCCATTCCTCACGAATTGTTCCGTCGGAATAGAGATACCGGGAGCGTGCTATCGCCGGGCCGGTCGACGAAATTTCACGATACCCCAAGAGCCTGCCCTTCGAATCGTGCCTATACGTACGCCCTTCCAGGAGATTTCCCCTTTCGTCATATCGGATTACCGAAGATATCCTCCCGTCTGTGTAGCTGTAGACGAGCCGCCCGGCGAGTGAGCCGTCTTCATATGTTCGTATCTCCGAAACCCTTTCCCTTCGATCGTAGAGGGTGGACTCCACAACCTCCCCTTCCCGGTACTCGACTACTTCGGTTCCCCCCGTTTCTAAGCGGGTCCGTACCCATCTCTTAACCGGTTCTCCCTCGTGATAGAGAACCCTACTCTCCCGATCCTCTTCCCGGATTATCTCCAAGTAGTAGGGGAATTCGTCGGTTCGTATCGGGGAAATAGACTCAAACGCAATACCCAGCTCGTTGGAACGGTAAATATCTCCCCAACCTATGGCGGGTAGACATGCGAAGAGGATGATACAGGCAAGGGCCACCCCTCGGGGCGCGGTTTTTCGGGCCATAGCCCCCTCTCTTTAGCTCCTTCCGAGGAGGAGGGAGACATACTCCTCCTTGGTAAAGGGATGAAGGTCCTCATACTTCTCGCCGACTCCGAGAAAAGAGAAGGGCAGCCCCATCCTCTTGGATATGGTCACCGCGATTCCCCCCTTCGATGTGCTGTCGTATTTCGCCAGGATCACCGAATCGACCGCTACCGCCTCATTGAAAATTTCCGCCTGCCTGAGCCCGTTCTGACCGGTGGTTGCGTCGATAATGAGTATTTTCCGGTATATCCCGCCGGGAGGGAGCCGATTCGAGATGATCTTATCGATTTTTTGGAGCTCCTTTATGAGATTCGCCTTGTTGTGCATCCGCCCCGCCGTATCGGCCAGAATTACCCGGGCTTTTCCGGCCTTGGCGCTTTCGATGGAGTCGAATATGACCGCTCCGGGGTCGGCTCCCGGCTCCTGAGCGACCACCTTGACTCCCAGCCGCTTCCCATGGAGCTGGAGCTGATCGATTGCCGCCGCCCGGAAGGTGTCTCCCGCGCTCAGGACGATATCCTTCTTGTCGATGCTCCGGTGTACATGGAGGTAGTCGGCAAGCTTCGCGATGGTGGTTGTCTTCCCGACCCCATTCACCCCGAGGACGAGGAATAAGGTTAGGTCTCCGCCTTCGGGAAGGATATCTTCTTCCACCTCGAGGTGGGAAGATATGATTTCGCCGAGCATTCTTTGGACCTCGTCGGGATCATCGATCCGCCGCTTTTTTACCTCTTCTTTGAGCTCATCGCTTATTTCCATGGTCGCCGCGGAACCGATATCCCCCTCGATAAGGATATCTTCCAGTTCTTCGAAGAACCCTTCGTCTATGCCCCTCCCCTTTAGAAGTGCCCGTATCTTTCCGCCGAGCCCCGTTTTTTTCAATGTACTTCTCCTCGTCGTGTTATCGGCTCGAATCGGCCGACAAAATGTAATCTATCAGAGTATAAATTGTATGTGCAAGAAGGGACGCCGAGATGATCACACCGCCCCAAAACCCGTGATAGAATCCGTTCGATAGCCTACTCATTCGTTCCGCCTCTTCTGTATTTCCCGCGACGGCCGCGGCCGCATATCCTGCGGCGAAGTCGATACTCATGGTGTAGAGAAAAAAGGGCAGAGGAAATGAAAGAACAAAGATCCCGGCGGTCCGGTAGAAGGTGTCCCGCTTTTTTTCGATATAGGTTTCCCTATCCAGCGAAACCGGTGAGAGTCCGATCGTCACTTCGTCGGCGAAACCTTCGTCGATCTTGATTATCCTCGGCGCAAAGGATTCTTTCCTGAGCAGGAGCTCGGATACGCCGGGCGGCCTGGGAAGCGAGAGGGGGGTGGTCCCGATCCACACAGCGTCGATATAGACGTCGGCCCCTTCCGGACTACTCCTAATAAGAAATTCCTCCTCCGCACGTCGGCTGAGCTCGACGGTTATCCGCTTCTCCTCGGCAGGCTTTAGAAAGAATGTCCGTTTCTCCTCTACATGCCCCCGTGAGCGGACCTCCACGGTATGACTCCCCGGTTCGAGGGTCCGCGCTGCGATTACTCCTGTCCCCAGGAACTCGCCGTCCAGATAGATCTCCGAATCATCGGGCACAGGTTCCACTACCAGCTCGGACCAAACCCTCCCGTACACCGCCTCTTTTACCTCCCGAAGCATTTCATCGATCTTTTCATTCAAACTTTCGGGGGGTGCCGCCTTTTGAATTACCCGTTCGTCCCGCCCTAAGTCGGAGTTCCAGACCCTCGTCTCGAAAAAGATAATACCCTCGATCTCCTCTACCCGTCCGTGGATGTACATGTCCAGACCGTGTTTCCGTGCCGTCTCGGCCGGGCTGAAGGATTCATCACCGATAAGCCCCCCTCCGTCGGAGGGCCGCTCGAGGACGAGGGGCTTTTGAGAGGCAACATCAATATTCCCCGACTCGATATTCCTTAGCTCCATGAGCTCCTCCTCGAGACGGGCTATGCCGCGATCGAGCTCCTCTCGAGACCGTTCCCCTCCCTGAGAGCCGTTTCTCCGTTCAAAAATACGCTCGGCGGCCTCTTCCCGCGCCTCGGCAAGCTCTCTTTCAACCTCTTCGACGGAGGCGGCGAGGATCCTTTCCCTTCTGGAACTGATCTCCTCGCCGTCGAGATAATGTGTATCGAATGTCTCCAAAAAATTGAGAATCGCCCCGGGAATGCTCTGTATTAAATAGATATACTCGTCGGGAAGGTCCTGCGATTCGAACACCGCGACGCCTACACTCCAGTCGGCGCTATCCTCGGAGGCAATTCCCTCAGACCGGCCCAGTTGGGCCTGGAGAAGGGAGCTCGAAAACGACGAAAATAAAACCAAGAGAAGAACTGCGAACCCGCGGCGGATCCGGTAAATATCATCCACGCCGGTAGGCCTTCGTCAGGGCCGACACTATCCGCTCTTCCGAAAACGGCTTGACCACGAAATCTCTCGCTCCGAGCTGGATCGACCTGATTATAAACTTTTCCTGGCCGAGGGCGGAGCACATGACCACCCGCGCCCGGGGATCGGTCTCCATAATCCTCCGGAGTGCCTGGATGCCGTCCATGCGGGGCATGGTGATGTCCATGAGGACCAGATCGGGCCGGGACTGAATATACCGCTGTACCGCATCCTGACCATCCACCGCCTCGGCGGCTATCGAGAATCCGTTCCGCTCGAGGATATCCCGCAGGATCTGCCTCATGAACTTGAGATCGTCGGTTATGAGCACCCGGGGATGGTTTAGGTTCGGTCGGCCCATTTCCATTTCAGGTATTCCTCGATAAACGCATCGATATTACCGTCCATGACCGCCTGTATATTCCCGGTCTCCTCTTTGGTTCGATGATCTTTGACCAGAGTATAGGGCTGAAAGACGTATGAACGGATCTGATTTCCCCAGGAGATCTCCTTTTTCTCCTCGAGCATCTTCCCCTGTTCTTCTTCCTGCTTCTCCTTGTAATGTTCGTAGAGCCGGGAACGGAGCACCTTCATGGCGTTCGCTTTGTTCTTGTGCTGGCTCCGTTCGTTCTGACATTGGACCACAATGCCGGTCTCCAGATGGGTGATGCGGACCGCCGAATCGGTCTTATTGACATGCTGCCCGCCCGCTCCCTGAGCCCGGTAGGTGTCGATACGAATGTCCTCGGGCCTTATCTCGACTTCGATCTCCTCGTCGATCACCGGTGACACGAACACCGAGGCAAAGGAAGTGTGCCTGCGGGCACCCGAATCGAAGGGAGAAATACGCACCAGCCGGTGGATCCCTGTCTCCCCCTTGAGATACCCATGGGCGAATGTACCGCTCACCTGGAGGGTCACCGATTTGATCCCCCCCTCGGCTTCGAGTAAGTCCAGGGTCTCCAAGCGATACTCCTTACTTTCCGCCCAGCGTGTGTACATCCTCAAGAGCATGCTTACCCAATCACAGGCCTCCGTCCCCCCTGCTCCGGAGTGAATGGTCAGAAAGGCGTCGGCATCGTCGAATTTCTCGTTCAGAAGCTCCAGGACTTTCAGCCGCTCGTACTTCTTTTCTTGCCTGAGGAGGCCCGATTCAATCTCTCCTTCCAACGACCGATCCCCCTCCGCTTCGGCGAGTTCGAGAAGGGTCTCCAAATCCTCGAACTCCTGTTTGAGCTCCTGCCAGGGTTCGATCCTCTTCTTGAGGTCGTTGAGCTTCTGCAGAGTTCCCTCCGCCTTCTCCCGATTTTCCCAAAACTCAGGCTTAGCCGTTTCGAGCTCCAGGGTTTTTATTTTATCCGTAAGCTTATCGGGGTCAAAGACGCCTCCAGGCTTCGTGGATTTCTTCACTCAGGAATTCGATTCTTTCGGTGATGTCGGTATTCACGGTGTTACTCCTCGGGTGGTTATGATTTAATGACGTACTTTCGCCATTTTTTTTCGGTCAAATACGTAATGGACAAGGTCTCCTCCATGGGATATTGGTAAAAACGGATCTTGTCGTAATAATCGGTGGCCTTATCGATATCCCGTTTCAACCTCAGCAGGGTGTTTTCCTGTATCCGGGTCGACTCGAAGACGTTTGTCATTATCTCCTTGAATCCGTACTGCTTGAGAAGCTCGTAAACGGCGTTACGATTGTCGTCACTTCCGATATCGCAGGTCACGGATACGAACATAGGGACAGTGTAGGGATATAAAAAAGCCGTGTCAAACCCATTTTTTCTATGGACAGGGTGCGAAGGGGCCGATTATTATAGAGATGATGAGAAGAATTCTCCCCGTGCTTGCACTTATGATCTTTGGTTTTCCCCTTTTTTCTCAGACCGGCGATGTTTTCGCGCCCTTCGTGAGCAGGTTGAAGGTGGCGGCCGAGGAATCGACAATCAAGCTGACCTGGAAAGACACTGAAGACGTAGCAGCCGGATCCTACGCGGTGTATCGATACACTGAAGAGATTACCGCCGAAAATTTTTCCGAGGCGGCCAAGCTCGGTGAGGTAGCTCCGGGGACCGAATCCTTTCTCGATAAGCCGGACGATAAACGGCCCTACTACTACGCGGTCCTCGCGAAGGACTCCGCCGGAAAGCTCTACCGGCTCTTTATTCCCTTCCGCAATAAATCCATCACGGGAGTGGCGGTGGAGACTCTCGACACCATCGAAGAACAGGCGGCACGAATCACCGATATTTCTACCACCATCGAGGAAGATTCCATTATCATCACCTTCGAAACTTCCAAAAACCGGAGAGACCTCCTCGTCTATCGGAGCACCTCACCTATCCGAAGCAGCTCCGATCTGGCCTTCGCTCAAAGCCTCAGGTCGATACGGAGCTCCAAGTCGAGCTTTCAGGACTTCCCGGTACCCGGCATATCCTACTACTATGCCGTAATCGACAGCGGTTTTATCAAGGCGGGGGACATCGAATTTATTCCCGGAGAAAACACCACCATCGTCCCCGCGACTCTCCCCTTGGGAACCCGAGTCGGACTTCCCGTCACTACGATCAACCGTTCACTCCCCCTCCCTCTCCATCTTCTTACTACGAGCATCGAGGACGGTTCGAATCTCCCCTTGAGCGACTACATACGGGTCCCCGGATACCGGGAGCTCGGCCCCGAGGCATCTAAAGCGGTAGGCGGACTCCTCACCGGTATTGCATCGGCTTCCCCC
>JBKHAJ010000167.1:0-7824 GCA_046542935.1 Spirochaetia bacterium
TCGATGAAGTACATGATGATGTCTCCGGCGTTTACCGCAGAACCGAAACTCACCGAGTAATTCCCGGAACCGTCGGACACATCGGAACTTTCATCATAACTGACACCATCGGCGGTCCATACAACTCTCACCGATACACCCGTGGTAATTGCGGTACTGCCCTCGTCCTGGTACACTGTGCCTGTAAACGTAGCAGAAAAAACATTGGATATACCTATGAGACACAGGAATAAGATGAGAAAAAGAATTTGTATGGGCCAAACCCGTGCTTTCATGTGTCACCTCTATATCAGACAAGCCTAAATTTATCACAGCCTCCCCTGAAATACAATTGAGATAAAAATATTATTCTCCCTACTGAATCTATTTACGAAGTGGCTAGGTAATTCAACTTTTCAACATAAGTTATTTAGATAGATAGTTCCTATGGTACCAATCTACACAGCTCTCTTCCTGCACCGCTGCCGTCGTCTGCGGCGAAGTAAAGAGCGTTGTCTACAACAGTCAGATAAGCAGGGTTGCTTCCTTCAGCACCCTCGTTGATGTCCCTCACGAGTACAGGTGCCGAGCTCCCGTCATACGACCACAGCTCCACTCCGTGCTCGCCGTCCTCGGCGGCAAAGTAAAGCTTCCCGTCAAACTCGACCATGTGCATAGGGCTGCTGTCACCGGTAGGGTTGATGTCGGCCACCTGCTGCGGGTCTCCACTGCCGCTGTAGCTCCACAGCTCTACCCCATCACCGGTCCCTCCGTCGGCGCTGAAATACACCGCTCCGCTGTAGCCGGTAAAGCCCGCGGGATTGCTCGACCCGGTATCATTGATAGGTCGCTCCTGTGCGTTCTCCCAGCCGTCCTGGTATTCCCAGAACCCGTAATCCCCGTTCGAATCCTTTGCGCTGAAATACAGACTGCCGCTGTAGCTCGTCAATTCCTTGGGTTCGCTGCTGCCGGGCCCGCTCAGCACATCGATCTTCTCCTCCGTTTGGCTTGTACCGGTGTCCGTGTACGACCACAACTCCAGATCTGTACCGTCATTGGCCTGGTAGTAGAGAATAGGATTGGGACTTGCATCGAGAACGCTCAGGTACCGCTGGTTTGTCGTGCTGCTGTTCGCAGCCAAGCTTAAAGTACTGCCGTCCCAGATGTGGAGCTCCGAGGTAAATCCGCTCTCAGCTCCCGAGAAGTAGAGCTTAGATGCGTATTCCACGAGAAATGCCACATTGCTATGGGCGCTACCGGAATTGATGTCGGCCACCTGTTGCGCTTCCCCGCTTCCGCCGTACTTCCACAGCTCCCGTCCGGTAGTACCGTCGTCGGCCTGGAAGTACAGCTCGGAGGAGAAAACAGCAAAATTTTGAGGAGTGCTGCTGCTGCCAGGATTATCATTTATGTCATCAGTAATAGACGCAGTGCCCGCTATTCCATCGTACTTCCATAACTCACGCCCTCTGGCCCCGTCGTCGGCGCTGAAATAGAGGCCTCCATCGTAGACCTTCAGATACTGCGGATCGCTGCCGGCAGAGCTGGTGTTGATGTTCGAAACTCGTTCAATCGTAGGTTCACTCGTCCCATCCCCATTCGTGTCCCCGCCGTCGTTTGTATTACCTCCGTCGTCCGTCCCGTCGATCGAGGGGGGCTGGGGACAGGCGGTGATTATTCCGATTGTCAGGATTATTATAAATAAATATGTAAGCTTCCGCATTTCTCCTCCTTCCGTACAAGTTCAGTACAAGGAGAGTAAAATACGTAAGCTACATATCAGGTCTCATATGCTCCGGTAAAAAAAATTCCAGACAAGGCTCAAGCGGCATTTACGCCCCTCATACCCTTATACTTATCCAATATACAGCGATTGATAGTAATTTCCAAATCGCCCCAAACCCGTAAAGAACGCCCCCGATATTTTTTCCGCTTTCCTCATTCAGAAACCTCTGCTATCATCTCTTCATGAAGTTCGACATGAAGCTCTCCCGGATCCTTACCTACGCGGTCTATGTTCTCTTCGCATTTCAGGTGATTATGTCGGCGGTCTATCTGACCGCCGTTTTCCGGGTCAAGGCCGATCCCGCGGCGGGAAGCGCTTTGATCGGTACTCTGCTCAAGCCCCTCGTAGCGGGGACCACCGCTATATTCGCTATCATCTTCATCACCTTTCTTCTCTCCCGGATCAAAAAGACGTCGGATGTCCTCCTCCCCTTCCACGCCTACATCTTCTGCGGGGCCGGGGTCCTTCTGCCCGCCCTCGATTTTTTCTTTACCTTCGTGATCATGATGCGGTAGCCGGCGGGCCGGCCCGGCGTTTCTTTGACTTTTTGAAGAATACCGAGTAGATTTTTCCCAGATGATCAAGGAAATTCACCCTTCTGCCTTGAGCGGAACCGTATCGGTCCCGGCCTCGAAATCTCACACCATTCGCGCCGTCCTCTTGGCAAGCCTCGCCGAGGGAGAGAGCACCGTAACCGGACCCCTCGATTCGGCGGACACCCGGTCGTGCGTAACCGCGTGCAGGACCTTAGGGGCGGTCATCGAGGAGGGCGCCGACGGGACCCTGATAATAACCGGGATGGGAGGCAGGCCCGCGCCGCCGCCGGGGCACACCGGTGGCCCCGTGGAGATCGACGCGGGCAATTCCGGGACGACCCTGTACCTCGCCGCCTCCGCCGCGACCCTCGCCGACTTTCCGGTAATCTTTACCGGGGACGAACAGCTTAGGTCCCGCCCGGCGGGACCCCTCCTGCGGTCTCTCGAAGACCTGGGAGCGGAAGCGGTCAGTCTCGACCTGTCGGGAAATCCGCCGATCAGGGTGCGGGGTCCCCTCAGAGGAGGCGAGACCTCCGTCGAGTGTCTCACCAGCCAGTTCCTTTCGAGCCTTTTAATCGCGGCCCCCCTCGCCGAAGGGAACACTGAAATCACCGTTCCTCTGCTGCACGAAAAGCCCTACGTCGATATGACCATAGCCTGGATCCGAAGTTTGGGTGTCGAACTCGAACGGGACGGATACAGACGCTTCACCGTACCGGGCAAACAGGGGTACCGCAGTTTCGAAAAGAGGGTCCCCGGCGACTTTTCATCGGCCACTTTTTTTCTCTGCGCCGCCGCGGTGACAGGCTCGGACCTTCTTATCGAAGGGCTCGATATGGACGACACCCAGGGAGACAAACGGGTCGTCGATATGCTCGCAGAAATGGGCTGTCCTTCCGAGGCCGTGGAAGACGGACTCCTTGTGCGGGGATCCGAAGCGGCGGTCCGGGGGCTCCGGGCGGCGGAGCTCGACTTAAACGACACCCCCGACGCCCTTCCGGCGCTTGCCGCGGCATCCTGCTACGCCGAGGGGGAAACGCGGCTTATAAACGTCCCCCAGGCGCGGCTTAAGGAAACCGACAGAATTACCGTCATGAAGGAAGAGCTTACCAAGATGGGGGGTGATATCGAAGAGCTTTCCGACGGGCTTGTCATCCGGGGGCGCGGACCGGGGAACGGACCGGCACCTCTCCATGGGGCGAAGCTCGACGGCCGGGGAGATCACCGGGTGGTCATGGCATTGTCGGTGGCCGCCCTCGGCGCCTCGGGTCCCTCCCTCATCGATACCGCCGAAGCGGTAAACATCACCTTTCCGGGATTCTTCGCAGTCCTCGACGCACTGACCTCCACCCTTAGCTCCGGAGACCGGTCATGACTTCATCCCCCGCTGTCGATCTGTGGCCCCTCGACATACGGGACGACCGGCTGGTCGATCCGGCGGGACGGACGGTAATCATGCGGGGAATCAATCTGGCGGGCTCCTCGAAGCTCCCCGCCGTCCCCGACGGCTCCTCCTACCGCCCGGAGAGTCTTCAGAATCCCGAAACGGTAAGTTTCGTAGGAAGACCCTTTCCCTTAGAGGAGGCGGACGAGCACTACTCACGGATAGCCGCGTGGGGGTTCAAATTCTTACGGTTTATAGTCTCCTGGGAGGCGGTGGAGCACGCCGGACCGGGGAAGTACGACCGGGATTACCTCTCGTATCTCGAAGAGGTGGTGGCCAAGGCCGAAGAGCACGGCCTGGGTGTATGGATCGATCCCCATCAGGACGTGTGGAGCCGATGGACCGGCGGCGACGGGGCTCCCGCCTGGACCCTCGAGCTGGCGGGTATGGATCTACAAAAGATCGTCCCCGCCGGAGCCGCGGTGGTCCACGCCCTCTTCGAGGGGGAAGGACCCCTCCGTGACCAGGTCCACCGGATCGAACGGGCCCGGGAGAAGAACATTCCCTTAAGCGAAAGCATCCGCGAAGGGATCAAGGACGGCCTGCGGGACATCGCAGCGGAAGGGCCGGAGCCTCCCAAAACCTATCCGAGCATGATCTGGCCGACCAACTACACCCGGTTCGCCTGCTCGACCATGTTCACCCTCTTCTTCGGAGGATCGGTCTACGCCCCGTCGTTTACGGTGGACGGGCAAAACATCGGAGACTTCCTTCAGGACAAATATTTCAGGATGATCGAAAAGGTCGCCAAGAAGCTCAAGCGGCTTCCCCACGTCATCGGCTTCGGGAGCATGAACGAGCCACACCGGGGATACATCGGCTGGAAGGATTTAAACCGCCCCTCCGAGTGGCTCATGAAAAACGGCCCCACCCCCACCGGAATAGAGGGAATGGCGGCGGCCTCGGGATGCAGGCAGTACGTCCGATTCTACCGTTTTACTTCTTTAGGACCCATTGCCTCGGGGTACACCTTCATCAATAAAAACGAGGAGAGTCTGTGGAAACCGGGAAGCGTCTGCCCGTGGCGGCGCGAAGGGGTATGGGACATGGACCACGACAAGCCGGTCCTCTTAAAGCCCCATTACTTCGCCTCGCTCCCCGGAGGTCCCGCGGGAAAGACAGTCAGCTTTTCCCGGGACTTCCTCAAGCCCTTCCTGAAGCGGTTCCACTCCCTCGTAGGGAATATCGACCGGAGATTTCTGGTCTTCATCGAGGCGATCCCCTCGGAACCCCACCCCTCCTGGGACCCGGAGGAAGACGGGGACAGAGCGGTAAACGGCAGCCACTGGTACGACGCCCACACCCTCATCACCAAGCGGCATGCCCCCCGGATCGCCTACGACACGGTCAGACAGCGTCCGGTCTTCGGAAAGAAACGGGTCCGGCGCTCGTTTATCCGGCAGATCCGGCACCAGGTGGAAGCCGCGGAATACAAGATGGGGGGAATACCTACGGTTATAGGCGAGTTCGGAGTCCCCTTCGATTTAAAGAGGAGCAACGCCTTCGAGACCGGGGACTATTCCGACCATGAAGCGGCCCTCGATTCCTATTACCGGGCGATGGAGGCAAACCGTATCGGCGCCTTTCTGTGGAACTACTGCCCCGACAACATCAATCTTTTAGGGGACCGGTGGAACGACGAGGATCTCTCGGTCTACAGCCTCGACGGCGGAGCGAGGGGGACCGGCGGCTTCGTCCGCCCTTATCCTCTAGCAATCTTCGGTACTCCCGCAAAGATCACCTACGACAAGCGCCGGAGGATCTTCGAACTCGAGATTTCAGGCCCCGGTTCCGGCGCGGATACGGCCGTCGGACCTCCGGGCGGCCGCGGTAAACCGGGCCGGTCCGGACGAGGCGGCGCCCCGGAGGATCCCCCCACCCTCCTCTTCGTTCCTCGGGAGATCTATCCGGAAGGTGTTACCGTGGAGCTCAGCTCGGGAGGGTGGGAATACTCCCGGGAGTCGCAAATCCTGACTGTGACAGGCATCGATCCCGCCGCCCGGCTGACGGTACGCATCACCCCGGCATGAGCCGGCGGTAATTACGCCCCCGCAAGCCCCTCGAAGGCGCTGAACCGGTCCACATCGACCTTTCCCTTTTCGTCGAACTCCACCCCCTCGTCCTCGAGGAGAGCCCGCTGGAGATCGCCCTGCTCCCCTTTGAGAAGTATTACCCCTCCCTTCCCGACGACCCGGTGCCAGGGGAGGTTGTGCTTGTCGGTGAGGGAGTGCAGGAGCCGGGTCACCTGCCTCGCCCCCATCTTGTTCCCTGCGAGCTCGGCAACCTCCCCGTAGGCGAGGACCCTTCCGGGGGGAATGCTTCGAATGACCTCGATGACCCTGCCGGTAAACTCTAACACGGCGAATACTATACCGCATCCCGCTCGAGGAGGAAACACCTCCCTTCGGTGTCCCGGCGGCATTCATCCTCGTTACACTGATAGCAGATCTCGTTGGGAAGGGGTTTTCCTTCGAAGTAGTCGGTCAGGTTGGACAGGGTGGTTTCGGCTATGTTCGCCAGGGCCTCTTCGGTAAAGAATCCTTGATGGCTGGTCACTAGGACATTGGGAAAGGTCAGCAGACGGGCGAGCTTGTCGTCCTCGAGGGTCTGGTTGGAGAGGTCCTCGAAGAAGTACTTCTCTTCTTCTTCATATACATCGAGCCCCGCCGAGCCGATCCGCCTTTCCCGGAGGGCGTCGATGAGGTGGGAAGTGTTGATGATACGGCCCCGGCTGGTGTTGATGATCATCACCGAGGGCTTCATCCGCCTGATAGCCGCATCGTCGATGAGGTGCTTGGTGTCCGGGGTCAGCGGGCAGTGAAGGGATATGATATCGGAGCGACGGTACAGTTCCTCGAGACCGGCATATTCGAAGCCGTGCTCCCGGGCAAGCTCCTCCCGGGGATAGGGATCGTAGGCGATCACTTCCATGTCGAAGCCCTTGAGTATTCCGACTAAACTAAGGCCGATCTTCCCCGTTCCGATAATTCCCGCGGTCTTCCCCTTCATGTCGAACCCGAGGAAGCCGTTTATGGAAAAGTTGGTGTCCCGGGTCCGGTAGAAGGCCCGGTGGATCTTCCGGTTCAGACTGAGCATGAGGGCCACGGCGTGTTCCGCCACCGCGTGAGGGGAGTACGCGGGTACCCTGACGATATGGATCCGCTTCCATGCCGCTTCCAGGTCCACGTTGTTGTATCCGGCGCTCCTCAAAGCCACGATGCCGATTCCGTAGTCCATAAGACGGTCCAGGACTTCCCCGGAAAGATCGTCGTTGATGAAGGCGCAGACTCCGTCGGAACCCCGTACCAAAGCCGCGCTGTCGGTGTTGAGGCGGGTCTCGAAATAGGTTATGTCGAAGCCGAAGTCCCCGTTGACCCTCTCGAAGGATCTCCGGTCGTAGGGCTTTGTATCGAAGAAAGCTATTTTTTTATACATGTTCCGCTCCTTAGGTGCTCCCCGTCCGCCCCGCGCCGGGCCTCGAAAGCTCCACCTTCCGGGACTTCCACACCGGTTTCTTTCCTTTGAAGTATCTGTCCAGGGCGTAGTAGATAAGGACCGCCAAGAAGCCGAAGAAGAGGGGCGCTAAGAAGATGATCCAGAAGGACTGCTTCTGGTACAGGAGATGGGCCCCCCATCCGGTAAAGAAGGCGGCCACAGCACCCGCTAAGATCCAATTGACGGTAAACGCCGGGAGAATGATCGCGGCGATCCCGGTCCCGATCAACAGGAGGGTGGGAACCATGAACAGAAAGAGGATGACCGGGGTGACTATCGCGGTAAAGACGGGTACGGTCGCCGCGATGTCGTAGAGGTTCTTGGTGAACCCTTCGATGGATTCCCGGAACCCTCCGTACATCCGGCAGCAGACATGTCCCCGGGTATCGATGAACTCGAACCGGTATCCCCTGCGCTTGAGCATGAGGCTCATGGCGAGGTCCTCGGTAATCTCCTCTTTGACCGGATCCATCCCCCCGAAATCGAAGAAACAGTCGCGGCGGAACATAAAGAACTGGCCGATGCCGAAACCGAGCCGGCGGAGCCTCCGCGCGTTGAACAGAGGAAGAGGAAAAAAGACGGTG